>CAZMWE010000006.1:0-41923 GCA_964570005.1 uncultured Candidatus Saccharibacteria bacterium
GATTTATACTTTAGCATTTTTAGGAGAATTTATCAATATTCTGCTATAGTTTTAAAATTAAGCAACTGGCATTCTACGAGGCTGCTAACCTTGAAGCAGGGACAGTAGATAATACCGAACAACCTCGTCGGCGTTTATGGATTCACTTTTGAGGCGGACATCGAAGGTGCGGAGTTCAGATATGAGCTGCTTGAGTCTGACGATATTGATGCGGCGGGCCAGGTCCATGCTTTTGCGGACGGTGAACGGGCTAAGTTTGGCATCGCGGGCAACTGCGTCGGCGCTACGGCTGCCGGCGGCTTTGGCGATTGCCAGAATGTGTAATTGCCACACAAGCATTGCTAAAATCTGTTGCGGTTCGACACGCAAATCCCGCTGTTCGTCGTAAAGCTGCATGGCACGACGAATATTGCCGGTAAAAGCGGCATCAAGCAGTTCGAAGATGCTGCTCTGAGGGGTGCGATCAGTGAGCAATTCTATGCTGGCGCGGGTTAGCTGTGGGTCGTAGGCGAGCAGTTTGTCGAGTTCATGCTGCAGAGTAAGTTGATTGGTGCCGACGCGGTCGATGACCAGACGCGCATCGGCAGCGCTTAAGGACCCGCCCTGCTGTTTGGCATAGTCAGTCAAGTAGCGGGCCAGAGCATTTGCATCCAGCACACCAAATTCCTGGAAGTCGGTGAGTTTTTTGAGCTGTTTGTAATAACTGAGACGCTTGTCGAGCTTGGGTTCTACCAGCAGGACGTCGTTGGTTTCGGCAATGTCAGCGATGAACTGTTCAAGATGTTCGGCGAAGTCTTTGTTAGCACCGGGGGTGCGCAAGACGATCAGCTTGCGGGGAGCTAAAAACGGCAGGCTCTGCGCCGCTTCGTGCATACGCTCGTAAGTAGCCTCTTCGCCGTCCAGACGCTCCAGCCCCATGTCGGTGTGCTCGGTCACAAAGCCATCTACCAGCTTCTTAAGCGCCTCCTGGCGCAGCACGTCATTCTGCCCGGTCAATGTCGTAATCACCCTTTAAGTATAGCTGACTGCAGTCCCACCCCTCTCACAAGAGTGTGGTATGGTGTTACACTGGTTCCTGCATGACGGAGTTCATAATAGTATCCAACCGCCTGCCTGTCAGCGTGCGCAAAACTGACAAGGGCATTGAGGTCTACCCCAGTTCCGGCGGCCTAGCAACAGGCTTGAGCGGCTACACCAAGCGGCGCGGCACCAAGTGGATCGGCTGGCCGGGTCTGCCGAGCGATACGCTCACCCCGGCAGACCGCGAGCAGATCGCCGCCAAGCTCAAACGGCACCACTGCTATCCAGTATTTATTAGTCAGAAACAGGTTGATGCTTACTACAACGGCTACAGCAACAGCGTGCTTTGGCCGTCGTTCCATAACCTGCCAGTACACAGCGGAGATACTGAGCGAAATTGGCAGGCCTATCAGGCGGTGAACCGGCTGTTCGCGGAGGCTGTGCTGCGGCTAAGCAAGCCGGGCAGTACGGTTTGGGTGCATGATTACCAACTTTTCCTGGTCCCGCAGATGCTGCGCGCGGAGCGGCCGCACGACCATATTGGCTTCTTCTTGCATACTCCCTTCCCGGCCTACGCTATCTTGAAGGAAAATCGACATGCCGTGAATCTGCTGGGCGGCATACTGGGAGCTAACCTGGTCGGATTCCATACCAGCTCCTACACCAAAAACTTTCTAAAAAATTGCCGTGAATTTGAGCTTGGAGACGTAACCGGCGACCAAGTAGTGCTGCCCGAGCGTGTGGTGCGCGCCGCGGAATTTCCGTTGGGCATAGACTACTTCAAGTTTGCATATGCCTCCCGCCTGTACCAGGTGAGGATGGAGCGCCGCAAGCTGGAACAGCGGTATCGCGGGCAGAAGCTTATCGTTACGATCGACCGGCTTGAGCCGACAAAAGGACTGGTGGAACGGCTGGAAGCATACGAGCAATTGCTCGCCCGCAACCGGAGTTTACGAGCGGCCGTAACCATGCTGATGCTGGTCATCCCATCGCGTGAGAGCGTAGCTGAGTACCAACAACACAAAATCCGGGTCTAGGCACTGGTCAAGCGCATCAATGACAAGTTTGGTACGGAACACTGGCAACCCGTGGATTATCTATACCAAACCGTGCCGTTTGAGCGTTTGAGCGCTATGTACCAGCGAGCCGATGTGGCATTCATCGCACCGCTGCGTGACGGTATGAACCTTGTCGCCAAAGAATATCTGGCCAGCCAGCAGCGACGGAACGGCGTATTGGTACTAAGCAAAACGGCCGGCGCTGCCGAAGAGCTCACGCAGGCGATACATGTGGACCCAACTAAGCCGGCAACACTTGTCAGCGGCCTGCAGCGTGCCCTCACACTGCCCAAAGAAGAGCTGCGGCAGCGCACCCATACCATGCGCAGGCACTTGCGACAATTTACCGTGCAACGCTGGGCGGAGCGATTCGTACACGAGCTGCAGCGCCCGCAAACCGTCAGCCCAATCCGCACACACCCATTGAACGATGCCCGGCAGCAAAAACTCATAAGTGCTTATCGCAGTACCCAACGCCGGTTACTATTACTCGACTACGACGGGACACTGCGCACATTCGAGCGTACCCCAGAGGCGGCTCAACCCTCTCGTGAGCTTATCGCGCTGCTGCAGCAGCTGGGAAATACGGCCGGCACCGATGTAGTGATTGTAAGCGGCCGCAGCAAAGCGGATCTGACTGCCTGGTTCGGCCACCTGCCCGTAGCTCTGGCGGCCGAGCACGGCGCGCTTTTTAGGCGCAAAGGCGGCCATAACTGGCACAAAACCAGCAGTAGCGACCTTAAGTGGCGCCATCCGGCCGCAGTCATACCCCGGCACTATGCCGACCAGACCTCAGGCGTACTCATGGAGCAAAAGGAGTGGTCTGTCGCCTGGCACTACCGCGCCGCTTCGCCGTATCAGGCGCAGAAAAATCTGGTGGCCATACGGCGTCTACTTAAGCCCTTTGCCAAACGGTCCGGACTCCAGATAGTCGAGGGTAACAAGGTGCTGGAAGTCCGCCCGACCGATGTGTATAAAGGACGCGTAGTCCAGGAATGGCTGACTCACGACTACGATTTTGTGCTGGCAATGGGCGACGATACGACCGATGAAGACATGTTCGCCGCCATGCCGCCAGGCAGCTATACCATTAAGATTGGGCACGGCCTTACTATGGCGCGTTTCCGGTTGCCCAACGTAGCGGCGGGCGTAAATTTACTGAGCGATTTGTCAAGGAAAGCCTAGTTTAACGAACTGTCCAAATATTCATTGGTGATAGCTTGCGCATCTGGCCAGTCGGAAAAGTGTATGAGCCGCCTTACATACTCGTTCTTTAACTCTCTTGATACTCCAGCTAGTTGGCGTATCTGTTCAGAAGTTAGAGACGGTATAAGCTCGTCACCTCGAATCAGCACGAATCCGTCATGCCGCCGCATAATGTAAGGCGTAAGTACTTCCCTGGGCATAACAGCCAAAATACTAAGGCTAGGAAAACTGCCTCCATCATTGAGTACATTGTCGAGCATTGCGCGGTCCTCGGCAGAAATAGTTTCAGATACCATTAGATTAGATGCGTCCCACTCGTCGGGCATCGCATCATAACCACCAAGTAAGAAAGCCGGCGCCGTTCCCACGGTGTAGCCTTGTCTTCGCTCAACTTCAGCATGCATGTCGCCGACAATTCTCTCATCCAATGCGTGCTCTGCCGGGTTTGGATTCAATACCTCCCTACCCTTTGTTTCCTGCAAAATATCTGAGAAGTACCTCTGTGCTTCAGGAGAGCCATCATACCCTTTAGCTAGCAACGCACAGATGAAACGGCCTGTCCGGCCATTACCATTGCCAAATGGGTGGATAGCATTTATTGCGAAGGCGAGTGTCAGCCCGGCCACTCCTGGATCATCTAATTCTTGAGCTACTGTCAATGTCTCCGTCAGTAGTACCTCCGCGTCCTCCCGGCCAGGAGGACGATATTGCACTCCCTCTCCAAGAATTGGATTCTGCTCAAATAGAGACGGACCGCCCACCACCCCCCTTTGGCTGATCGGCACATCCCGTTCGACACCGTTTACAAGGCTTATGAAACGCTTAAAATCGTCGTATGAGAGTGAGTTCAAAAATTGCTTTGACTGCACAGGTGATGTAAAGACCTCATCAGCGTGTAGGTAATCCATCAACTTAATAGTTGTAGCCATCACTTCAGGTTCGGCAACTGGCGCCTGATAGTCGAGTGGAGGTGGTACTGCGTTCTGATGCATGTCTGGCTTATAGCTCTAGTGAGATTACTGGAGCCATGATAGCAGACTATGGCAACTTTTGTTCGCGCGGGCAGATGTGCGTACCGCGACCGGCGACGCGGAGTTTGACAATAGTTGCGCCGCAGCGGGGACAGGCTAGCCCCTCGCGCCGGAAAACGCGGGCAAAACTGAGGTAACTACCCTTCTTGCCTTCGGCATTCACGTAATTTTTGTCGCTACTGCCACCTTTTTGAATAGCCAGATTCAGCACATACTGCAGTTCGCTAAACAACGTATGTAGCTTGGCATTAGGAATGTCGGCGACACGTGTAGCCGGGTGAATTTTGGCACCCCACAGCGATTCGTCGGCATATATATTGCCCACCCCGGCGATAACCGTCTGGTCCAGCAACGCGGCCTTGATAGTCGTATTCTTGCGGCGCTGCAGCCGGGCGGCAAAATCCCTGACGCTAAAACCGGCGTCGAGCGGTTCCGGCCCGACTTTTTTCATAAAATCTATATTCGACACCTCTTCCGTTGGCAGCAGTCGCACCCAGCCAAACTTGCGCTGGTCATTAAAGAACAGCTTACTGCCATCTGTGAAAGTGAGCTCCACGTGCGTGGATTTATCGGGCAGCCGACCAACCAGCGAATCGCTCGGGTGCCCCGCCCCAAAGCGCGTATCCGCCGACACGAACACCAGCTGTCCGGTCATTTTCAGGTGAATTACCAGAGAATAATTGCTGTCGAGCTCAATAAGCAATACCTTGGCTCGGCGCTTGACGGCGGTGACCGCCGCGCCG
The DNA here is from genome assembly GCA_964570005.1 of uncultured Candidatus Saccharibacteria bacterium. Classification (GTDB taxonomy): domain Bacteria; phylum Patescibacteriota; class Saccharimonadia; order Saccharimonadales; family UBA4665; genus JAJZCD01. The sequence continues at coordinate 5,059 of CAZMWE010000006.1, forward strand.
AGCAAAAACGCGTTTACGTCAGCTGTTGCATTCGGAAATGATTTTTCGTTATTGTGCACGACAGCCGCAAAAACCCGGCCTGGCAGCAGCGCACTAAGCCCTAGACGGACCGTTTCAACTTCTGGCAGCTCCGGCATAACACCTATACTATACTGGACCAGCTTGAATCACACCAAACCAGGAAAGGCGCTCAATGGGAGCATAGACGGCTCGGTCGGTTGTGGAGATGTGATAATTTTCTTGCACCTTAAGACAACCGACCGTCCGCGTGTAAGCTGAGGCTTTCCTGGTTTGATGCGGTTCCGCACCGTATACTACTAGGCATGGACGGCTTAGGTGACATACTCGCACGCAAAGACTTTGATATGCCGCCAGAAATACGAGCTATAAAAGAGTACGTGCGGCGTTATTACGACGCCGACGTAAGTGTAACCATGCAGCCTCAGGCAATCATCGTGGCGGCCCGGAGTGCGGCGCTCATCGGCTCGTTGCGCCTTAACCTGCCTAAATTGCAGGCCGCGGCCGACACCGAAAAACGCATCGTGCTACGAATTGGCAAGTAACGCTTCGAGCTGACCGCGGAATTCAAGGAAATTCTTATATAAAATCGTGTGCATGCCCAGCGCCTGGGCACCATCAAGGTAGCGCTGCCGATCGTCCACGAACACGCACTCGTCCGGCCGTACACCCAGGCGTTCGGCGGCGATTTCGTATGCCCGGGTTTCCGGCTTGGCCACGCCGATCTCACTCGACGCAAGCGCCACATCAAAGTACCGCGTAATCTCCGCGCTGGTAAACCGGCGGGCTATATTACCCTCCGGGATGTTGGTAAGCATGCCGGTTTTGTAGTGCCGCCGCAGATTTTCGATGTAATCAAGCAGCTGCTGGTCTTTGATCTCGCCCGCGATCATCTTGCGGCGATACTCGTCAGGGCTCAGGCCGATTTCCGCGGCGATTTTGGCGGATGCCTCGTCCGCCGTAATTAAGCCTGTATCTGCCATGCCAAGCACACCGCGAATGCGGGCATGCGCGTCCGGGTCCCTCGCGAACAGTGGATCCAGCAGATGATACAGCGCATCAGCCACCAACACGCCGTAACAGTCAAAAATGATCGCCCGTATCATAGCAGCGCCGCCAGGTCGTGTTCTAGTTTGGTCAGGTTAGTGTAGATAAGCGGCCGCATACCGGCTTGTTGCGCGCCGGCCGCATGGTGTTCGCGGTCATCGACAAATAGGCAGGCCTCCGGGGCCACGCCTAACCGCTCGGCAGCGGCCAGGTACATACGCGGGTCAGGCTTGAAAAGCCCCAGATGATGAGATAACAGCGTATCGTCGAATAGCGCCCGCTGCTCAGGGGTAAACAGCTTGTTCAACGCGTCATCACTGCGTGAATTGCTTAAAATCGATAGCTTATAGCGCCCCTTCAGTTCAGCTGCGATATATTCCAGCAGCTCGATATTCGGTTCGCTATGCTCCATTTGATAGCGCACCGTCGCTTCGCTTTCGCCGGACTGCTCGGCGGTAAACCGCACCAGGTCATCGTAGCCAGCCAGCCCGGCGTCCACCTGCCGGCTCAGCAGGTATATATGATGCCACACATTTTCGCGGTCGCTGAAATGCGCCGCCTTAAAGGCCTGCCAGCCGTTCATCGCCAGCACGCCGTACAGGTCAAAGATGATCGCCTGTACCGCCATAGTTTCACCCATGGTTTCTATTGTACCAGTTCGCTTAGAAGCCCATCGAGATATTATTTGTCAGCTTCTCGAAATCATTTTCGGGAATCTGACGGCGGAACTGTTGCAGCACGCTCGGTGTCTTACCTTCAAATGTTCCCTGCCCACCACAGCTGGTCGTCCAGTAGCTGAACAGATCTTTAGTGCCGTCGTTGAAGGTGAAGATATAGCGATCACCGGTCGGGCAGAAGCCACGGTAGTCCACGTTGCTGGCCCTACCCCTGGCAAAGTCCATCAGCCGGGTCGTTTGCAGAAAGGCACCGAACGCCGCGCTGTTGTTTGGGTAGGACTGGCTGTTTACGACCGTACCTTGGTAACCCTGGATAATATCGATCTGGTTGCTTGAGTTACCCACGGTGATTTTGACCTGGCTGTGATTCTGGTCGATGCCGGTCGGCGCATCCACCAGCACCGTTACGCTGGCGTTGGGCGTATTCTCATATTTGGTGATGTCGATTTGGCTGGAGGGTGTGCCACTGCCTCCGCCCGAAAATGCTTTGATGATCAAAACGATGACAAGCACAATAAGGCCGATACCTACGAGGCCGGCTAAGATGGGCCGAATGATGTCGCGCGATTCCATAAGCTAAGCTTTAAGCAGTGGTATTTTACCACAAATATATGCTTATGGCAACTTTTACACCCTGGCGCTCTGTTTTGTTAACTAAGGCCATGCAATAACACGCCCTGCGCAGCCATGTGCGCTGCTCGGCGGAACCGCAAAGGCAAGTCATCCTTCGTTATGTGGTTAACCTGAAAGGTCCATGGGTTCGTCACTTGGGCCACAGCTCCCACAGCTAAGCGCCTTAAAGCTTCCATGCCCACTGGCCTGTAAGTCATACTCTTCGCCTCTGGTGGATTACCACCCGGAGGCACATCACAGTTGGCGTATAACTGCGCCTCACCGATACCAAGCTTCATGTAATCATCACCGTCAGCACTGGCTAACCCACTCCTCGCTTCCGCCATATTCCCCCTTGATGCATGCGCAGCTAAACAAAATAGTAACCTGATTTTCCAAAGAGTGTAGGCGCACGCCACCAATATATCTGTAAGCAATCTAACTCTATCGAAGCGAAGCTACAACTGCGCGACTAGTTCGCAAAAGTCGGGTGTGTATTTTACTGCCACACGTTTAGTAGACCGAGATGTGCTACGATGGTCTCAGCGTTGACGCTTATGTCGCTATCTTATCTATTTTTGGTGCCAATAAAGCGAATCAGATTATGCACTCCTTTGGCAGCATCTTTGTACGTTTCGCCTTGACCGTCCAGTAGCTTCACATCAAAACCGGCCGCAAACCCGCCAGCAGATCGTACTGAAAAGAAGCGTTTTGCCATACCATCGCTGAGGAAATTGTCCGCTTCGATCTGTTCGCCTGTGCCATACTGCGGGTCGGTCGTCGAATTCGTAAAGAATGCGAATACACCCCCTGGGCGCAGTACCCGTCGGATTTCGCCGAATAGCCACTTAGTAGTCTCGGCATCAAAGTAATGTAGCGACAGATGGGCATACACTACATCGAACGATGCGTCCGTAAAGGGCAGTTTCTCGCGCAAATCGATCTGTCGCAGTGTACATTTACTAGCCAGTTCCAGCGGCAGTTTCTGTTTGTCCAAATCAAGCGCGACTTGCTCCAAGTCGGTATTCATGACCTCGTAGCCGTGTTCCGCAAAGAACCGGCCGTCCTGTCCCTGCCCCGCTCCCAGTTCCAGCACTCTGCCGGTCTTCGGGAAATAGGCGATTGCCGTTTCAGCAAAGATGGATGGCTTGTCTATCCAGTCGGCCTTTGAATAGTTATTTTGGTGCTTGTCTTTCAGCTATCTGTTGCTTTACGGACAACAAAGCGGTGCCATTTAGAACGCTCGTTCAGCGGATGGTAGTTATAATACGCGATCTCAAAGCCATTGCGCTGGAGTGCTGATTCAAATTCGGCCTTTTGCCAGTAGGCGAAGATCCTGCTTTCTTGGCGATCTCCAACTGTTCGCTCTTCAAAATCTTCGGTATCACCGTCTTTCAGAGAAATGAAACCGGCACCTCCAGATTTGACGATCGATGAGATAGCCCGAAGTGCCTCATCTATCCGACTCTTTGGAATGTGCAGCAATACTGCGCTACACCAAAATACTTCGAACTGGCGCCCAAGTTTTGCAAGATCATACAGATTAACAGCCTCAAACGTGAGCTCTGGGTGCTGGTGTTTTGCCTCGGCAATCATACCAGCAGAAGCATCAACACCTAAGTAGGTATAGCTTAGGGGCGCCAAGATGTCTGCACCTTGTCCGCCGCCACAGCCCACGTCGATTACATCTCCAGCCGGTACTAATTCTTTGAGCTTCGCAAGAATAGCCGCATAATCATCTGCTCTAGTGTGATCATTCACCCAACTTTTGGCATACTGGTCATATGTCTGTATTGTTCGCGCCTCTTGAAACTCCTGCTCTGGTGATAAAGGGTTTGTTTGCATAACGACAGTTTAGCATTTACCCAGATAGCCTAGCACTTTATTTTAATAAGATCTCACGGCTAATTTCGGTGCGGACGTCGCGGAGGATGCGATCGGCAGCATCACGTTCTGTGCCGTTTACCCAGAACTGACGCGTCGTGGCGATCCACATACGCTGAGGGCTGGAGCCTTCGTAGTATTCGCGTGGCAGCGGTTCCTGGCCGCGCAACGTTCGCCGCCGGTTATACTCGGCGAGTGCTTTGTCCAGTTCGGTATTCTCGGCAATATATGCGTCGTCAGCACGGATAAACAAGCCGCCGCGCTCCAGCACATCATACAAAACCACAAAAATCTGCCCGGTGCGCAGCACGTTTTTGCTATGTTGCGCCTCCGGGTGCGAACACCAGTACAGGCATGTCAGGTCAGCGCTGCACATGAAAAAGTACGGTGTGTTATGGGGCGATCCATCTTCGTTGACCGTCGCCATCGCGGCATGCCGGACGCTTGCCAGCAGTTCTCGCGCACGTGCCGCCTGCCGCAGTACGTCATTCACTGCGTATGATAATCCTGTCGTTCTTCAGGCTTATAACCAGACGGTGCCCTGGTGCGAATTTCATCTCGCGGCGTAAATCAGCCGGGATTGTGATTCGCCCCGTTTTTGCTATCTTCGCGGTATATACTTTCATAGACGTACCACTCCAGGCCACACTACTAGCTCTCTTGCATATAGTCGATTACTATCGTGATAATCTGACGTACAGTTTCGTTGCAGCCCTTAAATACTATGTGGTCGAGTACATCAGGACCAAATTCCCGTAACGCCTCACTTATAAGCGCATGTACGAACGACTGCGTGGCACCCTCAACTCCGGTGAAATCAATTGTGGTCTCTTCTGCCCGACGTAATGTCGGCAGCACAGAGTCATCACGTAATCGTGCGGCAACGTCTTTATTCTCAGCAAAGGCTCCAGCCTCCTTCTTGATATCAACAGTTATCATGGCTCGAACCTTGCGTTTTTGTATCTCGCCTTGTTACGTGCCCGGACAGCGGAGCTGTAGGTCGCATTGATTGCGTTCAGTAACGTCTTGAACTCTCCTGTGTCGTCAAGTGTAAGATCGATTCCAACAACTGTACCTTGCCAGTATGGCAGGTTACTTTTTTCAGAATGTCGGTCTCGCGAAGGGTCGGCATATAATCTAATCGTACTATGCGCGGGACGCTTTAACAGCTTATATACGGCATCACCACTATAGAGCATGAAGAAGTTCCTATTGTTAGCTGCGATTGATTTAATAAAAAATAAGCCCGCGCCTGCATTGTCACGCGTCCCCCCTTCGCGCGGGGTTGTGCCCGTAACGCCAGGAGTAAGGGCCAGCCTAATCGCCTCTACATCCGACCAGGCTCGGTGAGAGCGATTAATAGTCTGTTTGATACCTACACCGGTGTCAGTGATGCCCAGTCGAATAATATTGCTCTTCTTATGGTACTGTGCAGCCACTATTGCCCCTTGTGGTGAACTGGAGTGTTCCAGTACATTACGTAGAAGCTCACTGACTACGTACCGGATTGCCTCCGCCCGTGACGGCTCTAAATGCAAAAGTGGCATCATGTCGGTAATGAAACGGGTTTGCTCGTCGGCAGTTCTGACTTGCGTAAGCGGTATAAAGCGCCCGGAGGGATCGGATTCAGTTATAGTAATGCCAGACTCCACGCCCAACATGTCAAAAAGCCGCATTCTCTCAAAGTAGCCGGCCGACGCAGCCGTTACAGTGTCAAAATGCACCGCGCCCTTCTTAAGCGTCAGCCCCTTAGCGGCGAGCATGGTAAGAACTACCGGATGGACGCTCATCCAGCGATCATGTGTTGTGATCAGCAGCTGAGACGGGTCAGACATATCAAAGCTTGCCAGAAACGGATCGATATTTCCGATAAAAACCGAGTTTGATATATGGCATTGCATAAGCGTATTCTACCGGGAATTAGCATTTTTGTCAATATACCGGGATTCCCGGTATATTATTGATCCTGTCAAATCCCGGTACAGCCGCCTCTGGTTACAATTCGCCCCAGTTCTGACCGGTGGTGGTATCTACGATGAGTTTGACCGCAAGTTCCGGGTAAACGGCCTCCATGGTTTTTTTGAGCATGTGGGCAATGTTTTCGGCATCGGTTTCGTCACACTCAATCAGGATACTGTCGTGGATTTGCAGCAGCTGCCAGGCGTTGTGGAACTGGGCGAGCTCCTTATCCACGGTCGTCATGGCGAGCTTCATCAGATCAGCTTCGGTACCTTGGATGGGCATGTTCATAGCGGCGCGCTCGGCAGCACTCCGCACGGCGAAATTGGTGGAGTGGATATCCGGCATGGGCCGACGGCGCCCCAACAGCGTTTCCACGTAGCCGTCTTTGCGAGCCCGCTCTTTTAGGCCTTCCAGATATGCCATAAGCGGCTGGCGTACCGACGTGTACTGTTTGATGAATTTTGCGGCCTGCTCGAATGTCATGCCAGTGGCGATGGCGAGGCCATGCGGGCTCATGCCGTACAGAATGCCAAAGCTCACGGCCTTGGCGGCACTACGCATCTGTTTGGTGACATCTTCAGGGCCGCGACCGTAAATTTGCGCGGCCGTCATGGTGTGGATGTCAGCCCCACGGTTGAACATATCGATAAGTTCCTGGTCACCGCTCATGGCGGCGGAAAGGCGCAGTTCGAACTGGCTGTAATCGGCGCTCACGAACCGCCTGCCCTTGCCTGCCACGAACGCCGTCCGGATGCGCTTGCCTAGCTCCGTGCGCACGGGAATGTTTTGCAGGTTCGGATCGTTACTACTTAAGCGCCCGGTTTGGGCAACCGTAAGGTTGAAAGTGGTGTGCACACGGCTGTGGCCGTCTACCTGTTTCGGCAGTGTATCAACATAAGTGTTTTTGAGTTTGGTGACTTCGCGGTACTGCGTGATCAGATCAATAATGGGGTGCAGCCCACGCAATTTGTCGAGCTCGCTAGCGGCAGTACTGTAGCCAGTCTTGCCCTTTTTAATACCAGCGGTGGGCAACTGCAGCGTTTCAAACAAGATATCCGCCAACTGTGCGGGGCTGCCGATATTGAATTCCTTGCCAGCATGGCCGTGAATCTCCTGTTCTAGGTCGGAAATGGCGTCGTTTATTTCGACCGAGAACTTATTGAGATAATCGGTGTCCAGCAGGATGCCCCGCCGCTCCATGTACGCCAGCACCGGAATGACGGGCCACTCCACATCGTGTGCCAATTGGGGCAATTTGGGGATGCTGGCCAGCTCTTTACGCTGCTGCTCGTGCAGCGCGTAGATGGCCGCAATGATCTCAGGCGCGCGCGTGATAACCTCATCGGCATCAAGATCTTCAAAGCCTTCGCCGTCGTACTGCAGATCGGATCGGGCCAGCTCGGTGAGGGTCTGTTCGCGCCGCAGGCTGTTCACCAGGAACGCGCCGATCAGCACGTCATGTCCGACTACCGGCAGATCTTCGACCCCTAACTCCAGCAGTGTCTTGAGTGACGACTTTACGTCGTAGCCGACTAGCGGCTGTACATCACGGAATTCTTTGGCGATAGCCGTATGGGTTAATTTACGCAGATCCAGTGTGTAGGTATCGCGGCCGTTCAGGCTCATGATGAGAATCTGCGGATCACGGCCGTGCTTCCCTGCCGAGCGCGAATGTATGTAGAAAAATTCGGAGTCACCAAGTTCGAGTTCGGCCGCCTTTTCGTCGCTGTCGATAATGGTATTTTTGCCAACCTGCAATGCTTGCCCGCTACCTGTCAGCTGCATCGTTGCCTGGTGGTCAGCTACGGCCGTTTGCATAATTTCGGGTAGCTGCCGGGCCAGCGTGCGGAATTCCAGCTTATTGAGCAATTCCATGAGTTTGCCAGGCTGGACTTTACTGCCATCCACCTCTGTCAGATCCAGTTCGATAGGCGCATCTGTCCAGATAGCACCCAATTTTTTACTTAAGATTGCCAAGTCTTTCCCGGCCTCGAGTTTTTTGCGTAAGGAGTCTTTGATAAGCGCCAGGTTTTCGTACACGCCGTCAAGTGTTTTCCATTCCTGCAACAGCTGGATAGCAGTTTTTTCGCCCACGCCGGGTACGCCCGGGATGTTATCGGAACTGTCACCTTTCAGTGCCTTAAGATCAAGGAACTGCGCGACCTTCAGGCCGTATTTGGCCTCAAAACTTTTCGGTGAGTACAATTCGATATTACTGAGGCCGTGTTTCAACGCAAACACATGCACACGCTCATCCACAACCTGCAGCAAATCCAGATCGGAGGTAACTAGTAATGTCTCGATACCCTCGGCGTCAGCCTGCCGGGCCAGCGTACCCATGATGTCATCAGCTTCGTAATCGTCCAGTTCGTACAGCGGCCAACCGAACGCCTGCAACAGCTCGTGCAGTACCGGAATCTGCTCGTAAAAATCAGGTGGTGGTGGTTTGCGGCCGGCTTTGTACTCGGGGTAGAGCTCGAGCCGCCTGCGGATATTGGTTTTGGGTTTGTCCCACGCCACGGCCACATAGTCTGGATTGAGTTGCTTGATTACCTGCAGCGCTAACACTGCAAAACCATACACCCCGCCTGTGGGCGTACCATCTTTGGTCGAAAGATTCGGCATAGCGTAATAGCCGCGGTAAAACACGCTCTTGCCATCAATAACCACTAGTCGTTTTGTGCTAGCCTCTTTTTCCATATCCGTAGTATATCTCAGATACCGCAGAGACCTGAACCATATGCGCTATCATATATATAAGCTACAAGGTAAATGCGCACGTTACATCAAACCCTACAACTCCAGCATCACCGGCATACCGGCAAGCTGCTTCACCATCGGCACACCAGCTACGGCGGGTTGGTAGTCATTTTGGTATTGGCCGGGATGTTTATGGCTGGGTTGCACTTTACGGCCAAAGCTGCCGCTGCCGATTTTGGTGTTTCGGCCTGGGTAAACATACCGGTGGCCAGCACAGCGCCGACTATAGCCAGTCCCGCAGCAAACACCGTCGTGGCCAGCAGCAGTATGCTGGTAACCGGCACGTGCCCGCTGGTGTCGCCGCAGGTGGTAGTCAGTGTGAACGTAGACGGCGCAGCTGACGGCACCAGCGCATGCGACACTAACAATGATTTTTCAGTACCGGTAACGGTTGCCGGCGGCAGTCATCAGATCACGGCTGGCAGCTATGCCGTAGACGGGGCAAAAGGGCCTGTCAGCCCACCGGTGGCAATAATCAGCCAGACAACAACACAGCCAGGCGACGTCGTTATCGCGCCCACTCAGCCGTTCTTTTTCGCCGACGGGCGGCAGGCCGTCTGGACAGGCACCGTCGGCACCAATGGTGTGCAATCTGTACATCTGGACTGGGGTGACGGCAGCCAGAATAATTACACCGTCCAAGCCGGAACTCAGCGCTTTAGCCACACTTACAAAACTGTTGGTTCACACAACGCCTTGATCGCGGTAGCTGGCGCATCCGGTGCTTCCGGCACGCTGCAATTCGCCAGCGCCGCGCTGACCAACTACGTCGCTCCACAAAGGTTTACACCGTCTTTAAACGACAGCCGAACAGTGGTAGGTTTGTACGGGCTATACATGACTGTCATATGTGCCGCAGCGGTCGTCTGGTTGGAAGCCAAGCACACCACTCGCCGGGCAGTCGCAGACGCACAACCCCGCTGAAAGCGTAAGCAAAACGCTCGCATTCAAGGTATACTTTTAGGTAATGGATGGGCAAAAATTACCGTTCTACCGGATATCCGGCGAGGAGGCATTGGCCGATTTGCGCAGTGGCCCCAAGGGCCTAAGTGACGCGGAGGCGGCGGACCGGTTACGACACATCGGCGACAACCGCCTGGAAACTACCCCCGGTACGCCGATCTGGTGGCTGGCACTCAGGCAATTCAAGAACCTGCTGGTGATCATTTTACTGGTCAGTGGCAGCTTGGCCCTCTACTTACGTGACCTTCGTACCGCCCTTATTCTGATTTTTATCGCCCTCATCAACACTGTCATCGGTTTTTTTCAGGAATACAAAGCCGAGAGCCTGTTGGCATCTTTGCAAAAGCTGGTCGTGCCTCAGGCTAAGGTGTTGCGACACGGTAAACTTGAACAGATTCGCAGCAGCGAGCTCGTGCCCGGTGATATCATTCAGCTGGATGCGGGTGATAGCGTTCCGGCCGACGCCCGGGTGCTGAGCGAAGACGAGCTTGCCACCAACGACTTTGCCCTAACCGGCGAAAGCCAGCCCACCCGCAAATTTGTCCACGCCATCGCTGGCGACATAGCCGTAGCTGCCCGCCACAACATGGTGTACATGGGGACCACTGTCGCGACCGGCAGCGGCAGGGCTTTGGTGGTCGGTACCGGTATGCACACCGAACTCGGTCGCATCGCTTCCTTAAGCACCGCAACACACACTGATGCCTCACCTCTCCAGCGCGAAATGAACAGCCTGGCTGTCCGCCTGACCCAAGCCACCCTATTGCTCGCCGCCCTTCTGACTGTGATTGAGCTGCGGGCGGATGTCGGCCTTAAAACGTCGCTGCTCTTTGCAATTTCCGTCGCCGCGGCCATGATTCCGAACGGTCTTGTGGCCGAGGTTAATATCACCCTGGCCCAGACCGCCAGCCGGATGGCCCGCGCCCGCGCGCTCGTTAAAAAGCTGAGCGCCGTAGAAACGCTCGGCGCGACCAGCATCATTGCTACCGATAAGACCGGCACCCTCACCAAGAATGAAATGACTGTCACGCGGGCACTCATCGGCCGCACCGAATACGCCGTCAGCGGCACAGGTTACGAAATGAACGGCGCCGTGTGCGATACCCATGACAAACCGCTTGGCGGCCGCAAACTTAAAGACCTCCATCTGTTTTTTGAAACCGGCGCGTTAGCCAGCAACGCGCTCGTCAACCCGCCGGACGCCGAACACGCCACCTGGTACGTCGTAGGCGACCCCACCGAGGGCGCGCTTATCACCCTCGCCCGCAAAGCCGGGCTGGAGCCAAACGATCTGAACGGACGGTTTCCGGAGCGCAAAGAATACGCTTTTGACAGCGCCCGCAAGCGCATGACCTCAGTGCGCGAAGTCGACGGTCAGCTCTACGCCTTTGTAAAGGGCGCACCCGAAAGCATTCTGGAGCGCTCTGCCGATCTTTGGGACCATGGCCACGTCCGCCCTCTGACCGCTAGCGACCGTACATTCTTTCTAGGCTACAACGAGGAACACGCCGAAGCTGCCGAACGCAATCTGGCGTTCGCTTACCGTGTTTTGCCCAAAGGCTTTGATCCGGCCAAACACAGTCTGGAAGACGCCGAGCAAAAACTCATTTTCCTGGGAATAGTCAGCATGATCGACCCCCTGCGTGAGGAGGTACCCGATGCAATGCGCATAGCCCAAGCCGCTCACGTGCGCGTTAGTATCATCACAGGTGACTTCCCGGCGACCGCGAAAGCGGTTGCCAACAAGGCTGGGCTTAATAACGGCGATACCACCCTGGTGCTCGGCGGCGAGCTGGCACAATTATCCGACGCACAGGTGCTTGAGCTGCTGCTCCACGGCGGCGCGATATTCAGTCGCGTCAGTCCGGAAGATAAGCTACGCATCGTGGAGCTCGCCCGCTCCGCGCACCATATCATCGCCGTCACCGGCGACGGCATCAACGATGCGCCGGCCCTCAAACGGGCCGATATCGGCGTTGCCATGGGCCTGACCGGAACCGATGTCGCCAAGGACGCCGCGGAGATTGTCCTGCTCGACGATAGTTTCGCCACGCTCGTTGATGCCATGGAGCAGGGAAGGCTCACGTTCCAGAATATTAAAAAAGCCGCACGCTGCGCCCTTACCGACAATATGAGCGAGCTTATGACCGTGCTTATTAGTTTAGCCGCCACTGCCGTCTGGCACATTCCGGCCGGTATTACCGCCGTCCAGATCCTGGCCATTGACGTGGTGGCCCAAATATTTCCCATCACGGCACTCGGCTGGGACCCTGCCCAAAGCCGGCTCATGCATAACCACCCCCGCAACCCGCGCGATCACATCTTAAATGGCAAAACGGCATTTGAGTTCGTGGGCTTTGGTCTGCTTGCTGCGGCACTCGCGTACACTAACTATCTGTTTTTCTTTGTGCGCCACCACATCAGCGCGGAACACCTGGCCACCAACTTCGGGCCATATCTGCAAGCCAGCATTCTCACATACGTCACGCTGGTCTCCTGCCAGTTCATGAACCTGCTGCTCGTACGCAGCAGCAATAAGCTGTTCAGTAGCTATCTGTGGAGTAATAAAAAACTACTGGCGGCATTTGCAATTTCCGCGTTTTGTATACTCAATATAGTTTACAACCCTGTCGTCCAGCCATACTTCGGCAGCGCTGCATTAAGCGCCGGCGACTGGCTCACCGCCCTGTCCGCCTGCGCCATCTACACCGGCGTCCGGCTCATTCACTTACATACCAAAGCCACTAGCCGCACGCAGCTCATCCGTAAACACGGCGCTACTAAAGTTCGTACCCACCTACAAAACGCCTAAGAAACTCCCCATCCGTGTGAGATAGGCCGTCTGTTTACGCATCTTACCGTTATCTTGAAGTTAAAACTCCGCCACAGCAGGCAGATATATAGTTATACGGAAAGTAGTTCAAGCAGGTAGTCGGGTTCAGCTTCTGGAACACGACGTCACCGTCTAGGTCAAGTACAGGGGACACTTCAGCTTGGAAGCCAAAGATGTCCGTGAGACCGGGCCGGATGATAGTAAATACTACGCTCGCACACCCTCCGAGACCGGCCGTCCGGCTGTAGCAGACGCCTTACGGCCGCCCGCATCGTCCTAGCTATCGGTCTTGGATAATCGCTATGCTACTTGAAGACGAGCTTGAGCATCAGTAACCGCCCGCTGTAGTTTAACCGCCGCATCTATCCCCGCCATAGCTTCCCTTCTCGACGAAAACCGTACTAACGCATACAAGCTATTAGATAAACTATGTGCTCTCGAACTCGCCACCAAAGACCACAGCGGCAGCATGGTACGCTATTACCCCGCCAGCCCAGCTGCACTCGAGCAGCTGCTACAAAAACAGTCAGAGCAGGTGAAGCTGCATGAACGCAAACTCCACGCCGCCTTGCCGTCGATGCTCAGTTTTTTCTCCACCCACTCGGACCAGCCAAGCATCCGCCACTTCCAGGGCGAAAATGGCCTGCATAATGTATTCCTGGACCAGACCCGAAGTAAGACACCGGTCTATTTCATCCGTAGCTCCAAAGGTATTCGCTACTTCGGCACCGAGAAAGCGCATCGCCTGCGGAATCTTTTTCCGGCAAATAATGTTGAACGGTATGGGATTGTACAGGACATCGAACCACCCGATGTGCCACTGAATCTTCGAATGCCGATAGCAGAGTCTGACAGACACATGAAACTCCACCGTACCTGGATCACGACTGATGACTATGACGAGCCTGTAGAGTGGGCGGCATACGAAGACAAGCTGGCTATCACGTCCTTCGGGGATGAAGTTATGGGTATTGTTATTCAGAGCCCTCAGATTGCCAAAGCTTTTCGCCAATTGTATACACTACTGACGGATGGTATCCAAAAACGTCCAGACTATAACGAACTACCCAAACTGGCGACGTATACGCGCACGCCGACCTCGATTGCCCTGCGAAAGAATCTTCGGCACAAAAGTCCCCAAAAATCCTAAACTACAAGTTGTAGTGTCTGCTCAGCATGCGCTATAAATGTGGCGATATCGCTACCGTTATTCTCAATACGGATATCCGCCGCGTCAATCACAGCCGCCATACCGAACTTGGTCGGATCGGTTTCCCCCGCACGCCCATTAGGCTACAATAGCTAGCAATGAGTGAGACAAATCCAAAAGTTGTTGCCTTTGTTGGCATGCCCGGCTCCGGGAAAGGCACCTGCACCGATTACCTACACAACACCCACAACTGGCCGGTCGTACACTTCGGCAATATGGTATATGAAGAAGTCCAGCGACGCGGGCTGGACAATGTGCATGACGAAACGTTCGTACGTGAAGATATGCGTACCCAAGAAGGCAAAGCCGTGCTGGCCAAACATGCCGCTCGCAAGGCTGATGAATACGCCGCAAGTGGCAACCAGACTATCGTGTTTGACGGCCTATACAGTTGGAGTGAGCTACTTTATTTACGTAAAAAGTTTGGTGATAATCTGCTGGTAATCGCCTCGGTAGCTCCGCGCAAAACACGTTACCAGCGTATCTTGGACCGTAAAGACGCGCACCGTAAGTACACCTCCAAGCAGCAGCTTATTGACCGCGACATCGCAGAAATTGAGAACCTCGAAAAGGGTGGGCCCATTGCTTTCGCCGACTACACCATCCTGAACGATAGCGAACCACAAACCATGACCGGTAAGCTCGACGCCATCCTCAAATCCGAGCAGCTTATCTAAAGTAACAAACCTTTAGTGTGCAAATCGTCAAAGATCAAATGATCAATGAAACTGCCTTTGGACTTGTCGGCGTAACCCATATAAGCAATCGCCTCGATCTCGCTCGAAGCTTTGATCTCGCCCCTGAACTCAGCCGTATAGCACGTCATGCAGACATACGTACCCTTCGGCTTGCCATGTGCCTGCGCTTCAAATACGCCATATAGGCGAATCGTCTCCGGCAGGAGAGCCACACTTAGCTCTTCTTTGACTTCGCGAATGAGCGCCTGCCCGTCAGACTCACCCTGCTCGCGCTTGCCGCCTGGTATATACCAGGTATCCTTACCCCGGCTCAGTGACATGAGCACTTTGCCGTCCTGCACATCAATGAATGCCAGCTTGTCTATATACGTCTTGTTCATGTTGCTTACGTTCTGTGTGCGCATCACGCTAAATTCCTGGCCATCGCGCTATCCGCACTCGCCATATCAGAAAATATTTTATCATTATTTTCTCGGTTTTGGGCTATCGGCTGGCTGCAGAATCTTTTACACCGCTGTCCCATTTATGTACAATACCACCCATACGTACAAACTGCATCTGAATAAAAACCAAATATAATGGACCAGCAGCCAACAAACAACAACCTGCCGACAGGACCGGACAACATGTTCACTTCTAACCCGTTCCTGTCGCCATTGCCACCTGCACCAGTGCCAGAGCCGCCGCACGGAAAATTAAGCGCCGCACTGCGTCTGTTATATGCGCACAAGGGACTGATTATCGGCCTGACAGGCATCGCAGTAATTGCGGCAGTCGGCGCAGACTTCGCACGAACACACCATTTGCTCCCCGTGACTGCAGGTAATGACTCGCAAACAACCGCAACGGCCCCAAATCCAGCCACCGGCGTTACAACGCCCGGCCCATCGTCGGGACCAGCCGCGGCAGGTCAGACCGCTAATCCCGGCAGTAGCGCGCAGACCCCGGCGCCAACAACCAAAACAACGTCTGGCGGTAACACGCAAACAACCAATAGCTCCGGCACAACCAGCTCAGGGGGCGGCGGAACAAGCAATAGCGGATCATCTAGCAGCGCTTCGGGCTCAAGCTGGTGGTCGAGCTCCACTGCGGGCTCGGGTTCGCTGATCTCCGCAAGCCAGTTCGGGAACGGATCTTGCACCTACGAGACTGACACCTGGTCGGGCGATGCGGCAAGCGTCGGGTATACAGCCACACTCGTATCCCACAGCGATGGCAACCCCGCCTCGTTCAGTGTTCGGTTAAATGCCAATTCAAGTAATCAGGAGGTGGTCGGTTACCCGTCAGTACAATGTCTTATTTATGCGGCGATGCCCTCAAATCTTAACTCATCGTTCCGTATCACACCGCCGACGGCAAACGGGCTGAATTACGAATACGCCTATGACATTTGGCTGACAACCACGTCGAAAGCTGCAGCAGGCGATTGGAGCGGCGACCTTGAGCTGATGATCTGGAATTATGTTGACGGTCAGGAACCATCCGGCTACTGGGATACGCCCAACCACACTCCGGCAGCAACATTGTCAGACGGGTCAAAAGTATATACCTATGGCAGCAGTTCGACCGGCACGGTGAGTGTCGTGCTGCCGTCCAATATGACAAGCGGTAACGTTAACATCGCAAGCTTGGTAGCCAAACTTAAAACCCTCGGCTATGTACCTAGCGGCGACAACGGTATTCTTGACGTTGAGTACGGCATTGAGGGCCCATACGGCGGCAATCAGATATTCACGGTTAACAGCCTGTCGCTGATGAACTAGGCCCTTCCCGCAAGCAAATGAAGCGATGCCACGATGCAACAGGGAGCCTGAGCGCTATTTTATGTAATCGTGCAGCTTGCGAGCATCCTTGTGTTTGCGCAGCTTGGCTAAAGCCTTGGCTTCTATCTGACGGATGCGCTCACGCGTCACGCTGAATTCCTGGCCAACCTCTTCCAGGGTGTGTTGTTTGCCATCTTCTAGTCCGAACCGCAGCTTCAGGATCTTTTGCTCGCGCTCAGTCAGCGCGCCCAGCATGTCCTTGACCTGCTCTTTTAGGAGCTGGCTGGTAGCCGATTCTTCCGGCGTGACCGTTTCCTCGTCTTCAATGAAATCGGCCAGCACGGATTCTTCCTCATCGTCACGGATGCTGGCATCCAAGCTTGAAATATCCTGTTTGATTTTCATAATGTGCTCGACCTTAGCTTCATCAATCTCCATCGCGTCAGCGATTTCCTTGTTGGTCGGTTCACGGTTGAGTTCCTGGGTCAGACGACGTTGCGTGCGCAGCAGCTTGTTGATGGTTTCCACCATGTGCACCGGGATACGGATGGTACGCGCCTGATCGGCGATTGCCCGGGTAATAGCCTGGCGAATCCACCAAGTCGCGTAGGTACTGAATTTAAAGCCTTTGTCCGGGTCGAACTTTTCGACCGCACGCAGCAGACCGGTATTGCCCTCTTCGATCAGATCCAGCAGGTCCAGGCCGCGGCCCACGTAGCGCTTGGCGATGCTCACCACCAGACGCAGGTTGGCTTCAGCCATCTGGTCTTTGGCGTCTTTATCGCCCGCCACCACCCGCTGGGCCAACGACAACTCCTGCTCAGCATTGAGCAGCGGAATTTTACCGATTTCGCGCAGATACAGACGCACCGAGTCATCAGCGATGTCGTCCAGATACGTCTGATCCTCAGTCATCGCGACTTCCTCGTCTTCCTCGATGAGCCATTCGTCGCTCAGTTCACTGATTGGCGGACCTTCGTCGGGTACAGTAATGGTCACTCCGGCGACACCCAGGTCGCTGTAGAGCGTATCGAGCAATTCCACATTTTCGGGTGCGTCCGGAATGCGCGCTGAAATATCCCGGGCGTCGATGGTCCCGGCTTTTTTACCCTTTTCCAGCAGCTCGGCTGCAGCCTGCTGCAGGGCTTCTTTTGATTTGTCGTCGTTATTAGGCTTCTTTTGTGCTGCCACTATGACTTCTCCCTTGTTATAAGTTAGCGTAAGAGTTCGTCGAGCTTGGCCACGCGGGCTAGCAATGTAGCAGCTTCGGCGGGTTCGGCGGTTTGCAGCCGCTCAGTGAGCGTCTGTTTCTCGGTTCGTACGTATTGTGCTACCAGTTTGCTCTTGAGACGTTTGGCTTCTTGATCCAATTCGAGAGCGTCTAAATCCTGGTAGAGCGTCTCATAGACTAATGATATTATTTTAGCATACTCTGCGAAGTTTTGCACGAGGCGCTTATCTGTTCCGTCATAGTCCGGGTGCATGGCCAAAAACTCGAAAACTGCACGGGCCTCATCGCTCCCAAACATCTCCGGCGCCAGATCGTACAAGTAGGTACGCAACTTAGGCTGCAATAACGTGAGTGCCATAAGATTATCTTCGACCTTTTGCCGATTGAGCTTATCTTGCGGGACGCTTACAGTATGCCGGATCGGCTTA
Organism: uncultured Candidatus Saccharibacteria bacterium; assembly: GCA_964570005.1. GTDB lineage: Bacteria > Patescibacteriota > Saccharimonadia > Saccharimonadales > UBA4665 > JAJZCD01. Next base: position 23,145 of record CAZMWE010000006.1, read on the forward strand.
TACGTCTTAGTGCCGGCTTGCAATAGTTTAAGTTCATCTCTTACCGCGTCTCCGTTCGGATAGCCCAGGGCATGTGCGACCTTATCTGCGAAAATGCTCTGTTCCCCTCTGCTTTCCAGCCTCGCCACGAGTCCGAAAACCGCTTGCTTAAAAGACTTTCTGCCAGCTACGGTCGTTAAATCTTCACTACGGCGATATTGTTCAATCAGCCAATCCAGCGCCTCGATTTGTTCAGTAATAACCCGTTTCCACACGGAGACATCCTGCTTGATAAGTTCGTCCGGATCTTTGCCGCTCGGAATTTGTATGACGCTCAAGTTAACCTCGACCTTCGCGGCGATGGGAATGGCCCGTTCCGTTGCCTGTATACCCGCTCTGTCAGCGTCAAAACACAGGCGTATATCTGGCGTCAGTCGGCTTAAGGCCTTCAGGTGATATTCCGTCAGCGCCGTGCCCGCCGTTGCCACCACCTGCCGCACGCCGGCCTGGTGGCTTTGGATGACATCCAGATTACCTTCCGCCAGCACCGCGAACTTGCTTTTACGGATAGTTTCTTTGGCCAGGTGCAGACCGAACACGTGCCGGCTTTTATCGTACAGCGCCGTAGCAGGCGTGTTGATGTACTTGGGTGCCTGCGGGTCATCGGCCAGAAGCCGCGCCGTGAAGCCGATGACCCGGCCGCTTGGGTCACAGAGCGGAATCTGCAGCCGCCCACGGAACATATCGCCACCGCGTTGGTTGGTTAGGCCTGCCAGTTTTATTTCGTTTTGCGTAAAGCCTTTGGTTTTCAAAAAATCCACCAGCGCCCGGCCATTGTTTGGCGAATAACCCAGCCGCCACTCCAACGCCGTCTCCTTGCTGAACGCTCGCTTCTGCAGCGTGTACTCCAGCGCTGTTTTACTATGTGCGAATTGCGTCTGATAAAAATGCGTCGCCAGCTCCAACGCTTCGTACAATCGCTCCTTTTGCTTACCAAAGGATTGTCCTTTAGCACCACGGCCGCCCTTTTGTTCGTACTGCTCCAGGTCAATGCCCGCCCGACGCGCCAGTAGTTCAAGCGCCTGCCGGAAATCCAGTCCCTCCACTTCCATCACAAAGCTGAACATGTCACCACCCTTGCCGCTGCTGAAGTCATGCCAGATTTGCTTATCCGGGCTCACCACAAAGCTCGGCGTATGCTCGGCTGTGAACGGGCTTAGGCCCTTCCAGTTGCGTCCCGCTCGCTTCAGCTGCACGTACTCGCCTATCACATCCTCGATGCTTAGGCGCGTTTTGACCTCATCTTTGGCATCCATCTAGCTATATTGTACGCTACCCCTGTAAACCGGGGAAAAGCAGTTTATTTGATACAATTAACGTAAGCATGCCACCCAGCCAAAACTACCAGCAATCGGAGCAACCGGCTCCTCAGCAGTCGGGTCAGCCGCCTGAGTACACGCCGCGCGCACCGCATTATGGGTTCGGCACACCGGCCGATCAGCGTTTTCATCAGAACTCCAGCGGTCACTATGAAGTCGTTCCTCCACTGCCTGCTGGTCAAAATAACGACCAGAGCGGCCACAACCCCTATGATTTCATAATCAACCCTAATTCCGCGCCCCCGAAAAGAGACAACCTGCTAGGTGACAAATTCATCCGCAATGTCGCTTTGGCCTTCGCCGGATTAGCTGTACTGGTTATCGGGGCGGCCGTGGCGCTATCCGCCCTGACGCCTAAGGGCAGCGTGCCGGGCATGACCAGCATTGCGGAGCGGCAGCAGGAGCTCATCCGGGTCGCTACCGCCGCCACCCAGCAAGCCGGCAGCAGTGATGCGAAAAACTTTGTTACCAATGTGGAAATTGACATTACCAGCGACCAGCAGCAGGTACTGGGGTACCTGAGTGCTCATGGTGCCAAGTTAGGCAGTAAGACACTAGGGATCGACCAGAACGCACAGACCGACACACAGCTGGCCAATGCCGCCACCGCTAACAACTACGACCCAACCGTCGCCCAAGCCCTGGCCAGTGAGTTGCAGACGTACGAGGGCCTGCTGAAAACCACCTACGGCCAAACCAGCAATCCTGACGCTGAAAAACTGCTCAAAACCACATTCAATAACGCGGACATACTGTTGGTGCAGGCGCAGGCGCTGGAAAAGGAGTCAGGCAGCTAGGCGACTTCGGCCTTCCCTGTTCCGGACACCAAATCGTATGAGTGGCGGATAAGCGCCTGGACTTCGTCCCACGGCAGCTGGCCGGTCAGGACCAGCGTGTTCCAGTGTTTTTTGTTCAGGTGATAACCGGGCATGACCGTTTCATATTCTTCACGCAGAACCCTGCTGAGTTCCGGGTCGGCTTTAAGACTTAGATTGACCGGCTCCTTACCCTCGCTGATAAGCGCGAACATCTTATCACCGGTTTTATACACAGCGACGCCTTCGCCAAACGGGTAATCGAGCCGTGTGCCCGGCATACTCAAAATATAATCCTCGACTGTCTTGTGGTTCATGGCCACCATTGTAGCAAATAGTTTCGAGGGGTAGTTACCGACATGTGGCGGTAGCGGCCGCATTGGTAGTCGTGGTAGCGTTTATGTCCGCAGCGTTATTGGTGCCTGGCGCAGCATCGGTACCGTGCCGCATCGTGGTGCTCCAACGTTTTGGCTGGTGCTTGTTCGTACTGGTTACGCAGCTGGTGTTTGCCGCAGTAGTATTAGTGTTCGTGCCGGCACTGTTTGCCGCTGAGCCGCCCGGTGATGAAGCCGGAGCTGGAGACGCCGGCGCGGTGGTAGTAATCACATTTGATGTAAGTACCAGCAGCGTTTGCGACTGCGGCTGTCCGGCTAGTGCCCCTGCCGTCTGCCAGCCGGTAACACCACCCATAACCACGACAACTGCGGCGCTGGCTGCAAATGCCCATCTGAGCCGGTTGTCTGGCTCAGATTGATCGGATTGCACGTGCGTCCAACCCTCTAACCGGTACGGTTTTAGCTTATGTAAAGAAGTGGCCAGCAGCCGCGTTTCGTGAATCATGATAAGGAGTGCCGGCAGGTATACTAGCACCGCGATGCCAGTCCACGTCTTGGCCCACAGCAGCGTCTCGCCCGCATACGGAACGTGCCCGACCATCCGACCCTGCACTAGGCCGCCCACCACCGGGGGATCGGACACAGGATTAGCATCGCCCTTGGTCACGAACGCGGGGATTTCCCCGTCAGCTTTGTATACTTTGATGATCCGGTGCGTCAGCGTCGTGCGCGTGTTGAGCGGGTTCGTGTGAGTAATAACATCGCCCACCTTCAAAGAAGCGATCGGTACACGGTGCACAATCGCAAGCGAACCGGGTGACATGGCCGGACGCATACTGGCAGTCGGAACGCTCAAGAGCTGCCAGCCGAATGCCGACCGGTTAAAGAACGACACCGTCAGGGCAGCGAGGATGAACCCCGCTGCCCCCAGACCGATTAGTATGTGCCGCAACAACTTCATCGGTTACTCCTTGGACTCAACTAGCTGGTCATTGTGCCGGTGAACTCAATGTCGAAGCTCGGCAGTGATTCCGTACCCGTAATCGTCGCCGAAGAATTCAACTCGACCGTTGCCTGACAGTTGGTACTACTGTTTGCGTCCAGTGTTCCGAGCGACTCGGTGCTGGTCGTATTGTTATAGGCGTCCAGCGTAGCACTCGCACTTCCCGTACCGCAGGTTATGGCCAGCGTTATGTCAGACGGCTGCAGTCCAGCCGTAGTAGTAAACGGATCGTCCGGTATCGTGGCCGTCAGAACAAGTGGTACATCGCTGGTGTTCTTAAGGCAGAACTTAAGTGGATCTGACTGCACTCCGGGCAGCAAGCCGTTTGAGCCGGTCAGGTTAAAGCCCGGTATCGTACCGTTCGTGGAGTGGGTACATGAACCGCCCCCCATAGTAGTATCATTACTTAAAGGGCCGCTCGTACCGCCGGTGGTATTGTCAGTATTGTTATTGTTGTGGTGGCTACCAACCGCACCGATTTCCAGATTGGCTGAGCCCGTCGAAAGCGTATTCGAGCTCAACGCTACCGTGTTGGAAGTTAATTGGGCAAAGGTAATTCCGGTTGTTAACGCAGCCACAGCTCCCATCGTTCCGACAGCACGCACCATTGGGTTAATATTCCGTAAGTTCAGCATAAGTATCCTCCTCGCTTTACCTAACGCAACATATTGTAGACAGACATCAAAATGCTTGCGGTATAAATTTTTACCGTAGACTTGTGAGGGGTTTCGCTGAACCGTGAGTTTTACAGAGAGGAATCATGAAGCGCTGGCAAGCAAAAAACAGGTAACCTTGGGGCTTTACAGCGCTTTTACACGTTCGCGGCGTGGTCTTTGAACCACTGCAGATAAAATTCCAGCTCGGCGATACTTTCGTGGATATCACCAAGTGCGCGGTGAGTTTCGGCCTTCTCGAACGGCACACCATACTTTGACTGCATCAGAATTTTCCACGACGAAACATCGAACATGCGGTAGTGTAGCAGCGCGTCCACTCCAGGCCACCACTGACGTATAAACGCGCGGTCCTGGTGGATGGAATTGCCTGCCAGCACGGCAGGCTCGGTGCCGAATGCGGTCCGGATAAACGTGGCGAATTCGTTGATTACCTCAGTTTCCGGCCGCCCTTCAGCGCGGATTTTATCTGCCAGACCGTTCTCCGCAAATTGCTTCTTGGTCCACTCGTTGCCGTCGGCCAGTACCTCGTCAGATTGCAGAACCACCGCCTCATAGCTCGCCAGGCTTTTGAAATTAAAGTCGGTCACTTCGGCTGCGATTTCGATAATCCGGTGCCGCTGCGGATCGAGGCCGGTCATCTCCAGGTCGACCCACAGTAGTTTGGTGGCAGGCGCTCGCTTGTCTATCTCCATACGTATTGGATAGTATAGCCCAAAACAGGAACCCCGGCCATGAGCCGGGGTTCCTTGGTGCTACCTTTGCGAGCGATTAACCGCGTACGCTCTTGAGTGCTTCGGCGTATTTTACAAGCATCGCGGTCAGCCCGGTCAGCTGAGCTTGCGGACCGTAGGGGACATCCTGCAGTTCGGCTTTCAGCATGCCCTCGTCGTCGATGGCCTCACCGACGCGGTCGGTAAAGAACAACGCTTGCGGCAGCGTCACTGCCCCGATGCCCGGCACTGCCATACGCAGATTCGCGACCGCCTGAGCACCACCGCTGGTTCCATGACCAATCAGGGCGACCGGCTTATCGTCCATCTCGTGGCCCAGCACATCAAGTGCGTTTTTAAGCACAGCAGAAGTGGCGCGGTTGTATTCGGGGGTCACCAGTATGTAGCCGTCAAACCCGGCAACCTTGTCGAGCCACTTTTTAACCTCAGGCGATGGCTGACGGTTGGGATTGTAGCGCGGACTGATTGACTCATCGAGAAACGGCATGGGATAGTCGCGCAGGTCCAGTACGTCCGCATCAGTCTGCTTGCCCACTTCCAAGGCGACCCACTTGGCGAGCTTGTCGGTAACACGGCCCTCCCGGGTAGCACCGACTACTACAGCAACTTTTGTCATATATCCTCCTTATGGTATACTTTGTATAGTAACGTAAGCTAGTATAGCGCCATTACTATACAAAGTAAAGTATGAAGACATCCCTTTCTTCAGCAAAATTGGAACCTAAGAGCGGCTGCATCGCCAGCGCCATGGAGATCATCGGCAATAAGTGGACGGCGCTGATTTTGCGCGACCTTTCACTTGGCCCAAAGCGCTTCGGCGAGCTGGAAAAATCGGTTGGTAACATCAATCCGCGCACTCTCAGCCAGCGCCTTGAAGATCTCGAGCGGCACGCCATTGTCACCAAAAAAAGCTACGCCGAAGTTCCGCCCCGCACCGAATACACACTTACCAAAAAGGGCGAGGACTTACTACCCGTGCTCCGGGCCATGTCAGCTTGGGGCAACAAATATTACGACGCCGGCTGCTGACCCGAATCTGCAGTCTTCTCGAACTCTAACGCAGCGGAGTTGATACAATAATGCTGCCCATTCGGTGAGCTTGGATCATCAAAGAGGTGGCCCAAATGGCTGCCGCATGTCGCGCACAAAACCTCCGTGCGGTGCATGCCGAGCGAGTCATCTGACACCAGTTTCAGAGCATTATTGTTTGCCGCTTCCGAAAAGCTCGGCCAGCCGATGAGACCGGGTGTATGCGATTCGTATTTTGCATCGCTCATGAATAGCAGCGAATGGCACACGGGACAACGGTACTCGCCCTTTTCTTCGTTATATAGCAGATTACCGGTGCCTGGTGTTTCGGTACCGTGTTCGCGCAGCACACGGTATTGCTCTGGCGTCAGACGTTTTTTGAGTTCGTCGTCGGAGAATTGCGGCATTATTTTTTATCCAGCTTATCCAACCTGAAGATCTTCACTACCAGATAGACAAACAGCAATACAACCAGAAAATCTACCAGTACGTACACGAACTTGCCCCATGGAAACGGAACCTGATCTGCCCCGCTGCCCACCGTAAAACTCTGGTTCTGCAGATTGGTTCCCAACAGCAGCGTCAGGAACGGGGTGATGAAACTGTCGACCAGCTGTTTGATGAGCGTCTGCGCCTGCAGACCCACGATAAAGCCGATAGCCACACCGACCACCGCGTGCTCACGTAAGAACTGTATGAACCCGCCTACTTGCTCGCGGACCACCACATCGGGGTCGTCGAGCAACACCGTTACTCCGTGGCGCGTCCGGACTTTGCGCAGCACCACTTGCTCTTTCGCTTCGCCGTCTTCCTGTTTTTCGTGATTGATCTGTGCGCTTGCCATGAAGCTTATTCTACGCTCCTTATAGTTTCTGAGTAAGTGCCCCGAAGGTCACATGCGATCCGGTGCCATGATGCCGAGCAAGCCTAAGCCATTTTTTAGTGTATCAGCGTAATGCTGTACCAGCTGTACGCGCGCAGCTTCGCGCTCGTCACCTATAACGCGATTGTGCTCATAGAATCGGTTAAAAACCTGCGCCAGCTCGTACAGATAGGTGCAGATGTGATGCGGCATAAGTTCATTGGTAGCCTTTTGCACCACTTCCGGATATTCGGTGATTTTGCGCAGCAGGGTACGTTCGTCCGGTTGCAGACCGTTCAGCCCACCGCTTTTTTGTTCGCCGGCTTTTGCCAGGATGCTGCGCGCCCGGGCGTGGGCATATTGCAGGTATGGACCGCTGTTACCTTCCAGGCTGACCGATTCGTCGGGATCATAAATTAAGTCTTCAGGGCTGATGCGCTGCTTTACGAATGCGTACTTTACCGCGCCCAACGCCGCGTGTTCATCGTCACGGCCGGTAGCCTTCTTATTAGCCTCTTTCGCCGATTCTATGACATCCACGGCCCGGAAAATGTTGCCTTTACGGCTACTCATCTTGACCGCACCACGCAGCTTGACCATACCGTGCGGAATATGGGTGGTACGCTCAGCGGCATCAGACGCGAACTGGTCGACACTCTTCAGTACTACCTCAAGGTAATTCGCCTGCGAGTAATCGGTAAGAATGATTGACCGGTCGTAATGATATTCATTCCACTTCAAAGTAATGAGCCCGACATCCTTGGCTTCATAGGTTGGCAGACCTTGGGAGTTAATGAAAACCCGGGTATGCAGGCCAAACGGTTCGCCTTCAAACACAACCGCCCCGTCACTTTCTTTGTAAACGCCCTTAGAGAGTTGCTCGCGGACTACACGCAAACCAACTGGCGCAGTGATGCTTTCAGGATAGTATTTTTCAAACTTTGTGCCGATACGCGCATAAAAGGCGTCAAAATAGTCATAGCTCCATTGGCGACAAGTCCAATACACCTGGGCGAACGGTGAGTCGTGGTCATTATCATTGACCACTTGATAGATGCGTTTGTTAAGCTCAATGACCTCAGGCTTAACGTCATCATTCTCCTCAAAAGCCGTATTCCCCTCGACATAGCGCGCTGACATCCAGTCGGCATGCTGGTCTTGCGGTACATCTGCAAGTTTTTCAGGGTGTTCGCCGCCAAGTTCGTGCAAAATAGCCCACATAGTTATTGCTACATGGCGTCCGACGTCACCACCAAAGTTTACACGGTGTACGGTTGCGCCGGCGTTTTCGAACAAATTAGCAATGGTGTCGCCAACGACACTCGTATAGAAGTGGCCGGCGTGCAAGACTTTGAAAGCGCTGGGGTCGGAATATTCCACGACAACGGTCTGGCCTACAAGTGGCTGCAAAGGTTTGGCGGTGGCCATATCCACTAAGGCAGCATCAGAAAGAGTGATATTTAAGAATCCTGGCCCGGCAATTTGCACATCGCTGATAGTGTCGCCCAGATGGACGCGCAGCTTTTCGGCCAGCTGCTCAGCGATCTCGCGCGGGTTTTTGCCGAGTTGTTTGCTGAGTTGTAGCGCGACATTCGTGGCGTAGTCGCCGAATTGTTCGTCCGGCCGCGTTAACTCCACTGCCACGTTAATGCCGAACACATCTTTAACGGCAACCGCAATTGCCTGTTCTATTTCTTGTTTCATCACACCCATTATAACAGATAGCTACCTCTGTTGACGACTAGTAACGACGGAAGGTGTCGGTAACTCGCCAACCGGCAACATACAGGCTGCCGATGAGTACAAAGAAACTGAGCGTGGTCGTGTACATGTCGCCGCTTTGCAGCGGGTGGATGAGGTGATCGGAAACATCAAACAGGATGCCGGCCGGGTTGGTCAAAACGTCCCAACTGTTCCAGCGCAGGTCCCGACCGAGATAAATCGCGAAGCTGCACAAAAGCAGCACCGCAGCGATGCAGCAGTCGGCTGTCTGTCTGGAGAGGCGCTTGCGCAGCTCGCTATGCACAATATGCAGACTGCTGAAGCCTGCCAGCACACCGGTAAAAATAAATGAGGTAAACATCACTGTGTCGTACAGTAGATCGGTACGGGCCACGTCCTGCACGTGAATGTAGTCACTGATCATGTAAAAGCTGTTAGGAAGTAACAACAGCCAGAGCAGCGTGAGCATAAGCGGCAGCCAGCTGCTCCACAGCCTGGTACGCAATACGCGCAGTAACAGTAGGGCAAAAAGCAGCGGTGTCCATGCTAAAAACAGGTTCCACACAAGATAGCTGAATGCTAGACTGCGGTTTACGACTGCGCCAACCAAGAATAGCGCCACACTTACTAATGTGAGCCAACTAAAAGTCACAATAATCCGCTCGCGGGGGCTGGAACGCCGACGCCTCTGCATACTATATAAGTATACGCTAGACCGCTATTGCAGCGTGAGCGTAAACACTGCACCGCCACCCCGGGCATTGCCCGCTGCCAGGGTCGCCTCGTTCGCTTCGGCGATCTGCTTGGCCAAACTCAGGCCGATACCATGGCCGGCAACTTTGCTGCTGCGCGCCTTGTCTCCGCGGTACATCCGTTCAAAAATGTGTGGCAGGTCAACGGCGGTGATACCCGGCCCATGGTCGCGGACTGTCACCACATACGATTCGTCTTGCAGCAGACCACTTATCTCCACCTTACCGTCCTTGGGCCCGTACTTTACTGCGTTGTCCAGCAAAATTGTCAGCAGCTCCACCACGCTTTCGCGGTTTATATCCACTTTTGCAGGCACCAGGTCAATTGCGAAAGTTATCTTTTTGGCGTCTTTGCTCTGTTTAGCCCGGTCAACTGCCTCATGTACCACATCAGTTATAACCACGGGTGCATGGGCAGTAGCGGTTTGCTCGTATCGGTTGAGTGCGAGCAGATTACCAGCCAGCTTTTCCAGCCGGCCGACTTCTTCGAGATTGCTGGCCAACTGCTCGCGGGCTGCTTGCTCGGTAAAGTTCTTTTGGCGCAGGAAAACCTCGTTTTCAAGCCGCATGCTGGCCAACGGTGTGCGTAACTCGTGACTGGCGTCGGCAGTAAACCGCTTTTGCTGTTCATGCGCCTCCTCGATCGGCGCCAACGTGCGGCCGGCGTACCAGTAGCTCATGACAGCGCCTGCCGCCAGCAGCACCAGGTCCAGCATAAGAAAGTCGCGGTTCAGGTGGCTGCGTGTGACGTTGTCTTGCGCAGCTTGCGTATTCATAAAGTACTGGTCGCCCGGGTCGCCCGGATACGTCAAGGCTGGTGTATCGTCATTTTCAGTATAGTAGCGCTGAAACAGTTGATGTACCGCACCTCGTTCAGCAGTTCCGCCGCGGTCCAGCTCATAGCTAGTTACCATCCGCACACCTACCGTCAACGCCAGACAAAACACCACCAGCACGGCAAAGTAGAAGCCGGTCAGCTTCAAGCGGGCCGACTCAAATAGGTCCGAGGGTAATCGCAAAGTCTTCAAACGCTCTATCACACCATCTCCACCAAAGCTAATTCTCTTATCTTACGCTACTCTGCTGCAGCATAGCCGAAGCCGCGCACAGTTTTAACAATGTTTTCACCGCCGGGCTTATCGATCTTTTTACGCAAGTTAGCCACGAATGTTTCAACGGTGTTGTGTTGTACACGGGAGTCATCGGCCCAGACATGGTCGAGCAGCTGATCTTTACTTAAAACTTCGCCGCGCCGCGCCGCCAGATATTCCAGCAGCTGGAACTCTTTGGCAGTGAGATGCACCGGTTGGCCGGCTTTGGTGACGATTTTGCTGACACTGTTCAGGGTAACGTCGCCAATGGTATAGCTGGTACCCGCTCCGGCCGTCGGCCGACGTAGTAGTGCGCGTACCCGGGCCAACAGTTCATCAAAACTGAACGGCTTAGGCAGGTAGTCATCGGCACCGGTGTCAAGTCCCTGCACCCGGTCACCGATGGTACCACGGGCGCTTAGCATCAGGATCGGCATAAATTGTTTGTTGTCGTGCCACAGTTTAATAAGGCCGGGACCGTCATATTTACCCGGGATCATCCAATCAAGCAGCACCAGATCGTACACTCCCGCGCCGGTCAATGTTTCGGCCGCATCGCCGTCTTCGGCGACATCCACCACATACCCCTCGCTTTGCAAGCCGCGCTGCAGACTCTGGGCGATTTTAGCTTCATCTTCTACGACTAATATCTTCATAAAAGGAGATTCCTTACTTATAACACTCTTATTTTGACAAGTTTACCTGAAGGTTGTCTGTGAATCTGCCTACTCGCCGCGTTCTTTGCGACGCTCCTCAGGGGTTTCGTCGGGCCGCGCGTAGTCGTCTTCCAGGCGCCAGGTAGTACCGGCCTCGGGCGTTGAAGCTTCAAAGATATCGCAATCTGTCAGGCCGATGATGCGGTGCTTCTGTCCGACGTGCGTACTCAGACCCTTGTCGGTCGGTATTTCAACCTGGACCATCTCACCCTGGTCGTTTTCCAGCAGCACCGCGGCCCGGCCGCGTAGCATAATCCAAGTTTCCCGCTTGGTATCATGTATCTGCAAACTTTGCCGAGCACCAGCATTAACGTGCATGATTTTTGCCATGTACGGGGTCTCAGGCGGTACTAATAGCAGCTCATATCCCCACGGTTTTTCGTCGCGTTGTACATACGGCCCAGTTGTAAAACCGCTCGGATCAAAAACGGGAGCTTGCTGGTCGTCCATATCAGTTCCCTTCCAGAATCCGCTTGGTTTCCAGTTTATAGCTCTCCACGTTTGGTTGGTCAAAGCTGTTCACGTCCAGGAGTTGTCCTAAGTACATCATTTCCAGCATTTTGAATTGCAGATACGCACCAATGGATTCTTCGTCGACGGCATCGAGGATTACTTCCATGAACGGCAAGCCCGCCTTTTGATAGGCAAGTTTTACCCCTTGCAGGATCGCCGTCATGATGTCCGCCGCCGAGCGGCCAGTAACCATTGGTACCAAATCGGGAAAAACCCGCTCGGCTGGCACACTTATAGCGGCCGACCGCTGGCTCGAAACGAATGTCGTCAGTTTATCTTTCGGGCCGCCGAGGTCTAGTTGCCCCACCGAGTGTAGATCGGTCGAGCCGAGTGACACTGTCGGTGTAATGCCGGCGTGCACGACCTCACCTTGCAACGACCGCTCTTTGCCGACGCTCTCGCCCATCAGCTGCCGGTACCATTTACCAACCGACTCCAGCTCCGCGTGGAAGAAAAAGTTATCGTTTATGCGAAAACCGCGCTCCCGCTGCAATGCCAGCACCGCGGCCGACCGCGCAGCGATGTTCTCATGTGCTAGACACTGGTCCAGCATAGTGCTGGCACCCCGGCGCAAGGCCTCAATATCTATGCCCACGCTCACGAGCGGCCACAGACCAACTGCCGAGAGCACCGAATACCGCCCGCCCACTGGCAGCGGAATAGCCAGTGTGGCGATGTTTTTGGCCTCGGCGGCCTGCATGAACGTAGAGTCATTATCCGTAATCACCACGATCCGCTCGTTCATTTCCCCGAATTTCGCCTGCAGAGCCTGCATAATAATTTCGAAATTCGCGAGCGTCTCGGTCGTGCCGCCGGATTTGCTGATGACCGTCACCAGCACCTCGTCCGGTGCGGACAGTGTTTGTACCAGTTCGACGGTCCGGACCAGCCATTCGGGATCGGTAGTTTCTGCAAACAGCAGCCGCGGCATGCGTCCCGGCTCCAGCACTTCGCGGCAGCCCAGCAAAGCATCATACACCGCCTTGGTACCCAGGTTTGAGCCACCGATGCCAACCACGATGTGATGTTTCAGCGCCGGTGTCACTTTTTGCCCGACAAGGCCCTTAACCCGCTGTAGCAAGTCAGCGTCCCCCGGCAGGTTCATCGAGCTTTCCGGCTCGTTATATTCTCCGCTCTCACGTATTCGTTGCAGCCGCACGGTGTAGCCCACAAGGCGGTTCAGGGTATCGCCGGTGTCAACGCCGGCCTGGTCGGTATGTAGTTGTAGCATAGTAACTCCTCAGTTTTATATTTTACTCCTGCGCGCAGGATAAGTTTTAGTCAGCGCATTGGTGTACTTACCGACATGGCCATAAAGCTCATTGTACTCTTGGTAGCATTATTCTTTGCCGACCTCATAGTCCGGTATGCCCTTATTATTAAGGCCCTCTACCCCATCCGGCAAAGGCCGGTCAGCCGTAAGCGGTCGTTCGCGCTGAAAGGTTCGGGGAAAGGTTCGGTACGTATCGCGTTACTGGGCGATTCAGTCCTATACGGAGAAAACTCTCTATACCCTATACCGGCTGTGCATTATGTCGCACAAGATTTGGCCGAACGATACCAGACCGTCGCCGTCAATAACTACGCGATCACTGGCGACACCATCGACCGGCTTATAGCGACGCAGCTGCCGAAAATACAAGAAAGCAGCCTCACCTTTATCTACGTCGGCGCGAATGACTACTTCCGGTTCACTGCGCCTCGCAAGTTTGCCCGTTCCGTCGACCGCTTGCTGGAGAGCCTGTCCGGAAAAGCCACCGTATGGTGTACGCTCGCCGATCCAAGGTATCTATACCTTTTACCAATTTGGCAGCGTTATTTGTATCGTTACTATGCGGGAGCATATATGAACTATGTCGAGAGTGTGATTAGGCAGCACCCGGAAGAAAACTGGCATACTATTGACTTTCTTCACGAGCCAGCCGTACGCCTCAAGGCTCAAAACCTTACAAGCCGCTCGCTTATTGCCGACGGTTTTCACCTGAACGATGCCGGCCATGAGGTATGGGCAATGATCGTGCGGGATGCATACGTCAAACTGCGGCAGGACGGCGCAAAGCTACCGTAACAGGCGACGTATAGGCGTCCTAGAGAGAGCGTTTCAGCTTGTCGACGAGCGGCAGCGGTGTCGGATCGAGGCCACTGAGCAGTGCCAGATAGACGCCCACGAAATCGCCGAGTACCGTCGCCCACAACAGCTGCTGCAGGGGTGTATCGCCCTTTACGTCAACGACGATAGGTGATGGGCGCACACCGGAAAGCAGTTGCGCGTTAAGCTCGAACCGTTTTTGTATGCGCGGGTGCTCCAGGCGGCTGTGCAGCTCAATGATCGCATACGGTTTTTGCTCGGGTTGTTTGCTCCAGCCGCTAAGCTCATTGTGGTCGGACTCCGGCAGCACGCTCTGCCATGCCACTTGTTTGGCATTTTCGTTGATGGCGATTTTCCACTTATACGCCGCCGATGCCAACCTTGGCCCACTGCAGAGCACCACCGACTTGCCCATGCACTCCTGAGCAATCTGTTTAGCCAGATTTTGGACTGTGGCTACCGTCGGCAGCCAGTTTTCTGTCTCGGTGTGCAAAAAATCCGTGACTGCTGTCAACTCACTGTGGTTAATACTGCACAACCCTGCCCGCTCCAGTAGTGATGTTAGTGCCATCAGGTTGGAAAAGCCCGCAAAACGCGGGTGCCGCGTCTCTGGCAACACCGCCAGCGGGTAGCCTCGTTCTCGGGCAAGCGCCGCTAGCTTGCCTCCGCTAGTTATAACCGCTATTTGCGCGCCTGCGTCGGCCGCATGATCGACCGCTTCAAGCGTCTCCTCAGTATTCCCCGAATAGCTGGCCGCAATAACCAGCGTCTGCTGCCCAACGTACGCCGGAATTTTATATCCACGTACCACCTCAAACGGCACGCTGAGATCGGGCCATATTGCTGCCATTTGCCCCGCTGCCGCCGAGCCACCCATAGCCGCATACACGACATTCAGGATTTGGCCCGATCCATATTGCGGCACAAACGGTATGTCTGCAGTCATCTGTCGCCACTCGCCGGCAACCGCGCCGAGCGCGTCGCTTAAGTCACGCTTATGTATTTTTTGCAGGTCATCCAACACGAGTCGCTCTATTCCACTATTGCTTATTTGCAAAATTTGCTAGTATACTCAGAGTATTGTAAATTGAAAACTGCTAATTGGGAAACGCGACACAAGTCGCATATAGGGGGTAGGGAATGCTTTTTGGACATCAGAGTGACACGGCTCAGCATGACGCAACACAGGTTGCACCGAGCCAGAGTACATCTGCGTCCCAGGACTCAGCCGGCACCACGAACCCGCTGGCAGTCGACCCTGATACCGGCATAAGTTATCCGGCCGTCCAGACCGACGCTCCCGACGCAACAGATAACAGTACCGAACCATCCGTACTTGATCAACCCTCGACTGTTGACACCACTACCCAGACATTCAGCAGTGATCCCGCGCCCACTTCACCTTTTGGCACCGATCAGGCTCCGCAGCAGAGCTCACTGGAAGACACGTCGTCAACACAGCCAGAGCCATCAACCGAGACCCCGGACACTCACTCAGCTTCAACCTCTGACAGCCCGTCGACGAGTATCCCCGACCCGGCTCCGGCCGCTCCTGCAGCACCCGAACCGACAACGAACGTTTCTGGCGGCGACGATTTGTTGGACCTCAAGCAACAGGCCCTCTCCCAGCTCGGTCCGCTTGTCAATCACCTCGACCAGGCCCCTGAAGAAAAGTTTCGCACTACGATGATGCTTATCCAAAGCACCGACAACCCCGCACTCCTGAAGGACGCGTACGACGCCGCCCAGGCCATTACCGACGATAAGACCCGCGCCCAGGCCCTGCTTGATGTAGTCAACGAAATCAACTACTTCACCCAGCAAGGCGCCTCAAACGGCTCCACCGCATAGTCATTCTTAGGGGAGAATAATCCGCGCCATGTCTCAACTGTCGCGCCCGGATTTGCACCACGTGAACAATTTGTTGTTCACGCTTGTGATGCTTATAACCCTTTACCTGGTTGCTGCACCACTACTGCCACAGCTAACATATTGGTGGGACGCGCACCATTCCAACCGCCAGGCCCAGCTGCAGCGGCTTATCCAAAGACCGAGGACCAGCGCCCAACGCAATACCGCCTCGCCAGGACCAAACAGCCTCATCATCCCCGGCATGATGCTAAACGCGCCGACCTTGGAAGGCCCGGAAGGTGACTGGTTCGATCTGCTCTACAAGGGCATCTGGCGCTGGCCCGGCTCATCGACGCCCGATAAAGGGGGCAACACCGTATTCCTGGCGCACCGCTTCAGCTACACCGGACCGCGTGGCGCGTTCTACTACCTGGACAAGCTCAAAATCGGCGATGACATCGGCGTTGTGTGGAACGGGAAGACATACACCTACAGCGTCGTCAGCAGTCAGACCGTGTCAGCAACGGATACCGCAATCGAAAACAATACCACTGATGCCCGGATAACTCTTTTTACTTGCACTCCGCTCTGGCATCCGGTTGACAGACTGGTCGTCGTCGCTAAACTGAAAGGCCTCTCATGACTGAAAAAACCAAATTCTGGATACTGCTGGCTTTGCTCGGCTTAAGCCTTGTCCTGCTCTTTTACCTGAACTACACCAACGAAAAGCTGTTTATCGGTTGATGTCAGCTTGCGAGTCCGTGTCAGTCATTTCATTGCCAGCTTCGACAGGCTCCAGTTCAGCCTGGCGCGGCCGCTTCCATATGCGGACCAGAACTGCGGCCAGTAGGATAAGGGCAGCAACGGTCACGACGCCGGCAACGGCGATACCGGTATTCGTCAAGGTACTGCTGCCGGAGCTTCCCCCGCTACCGTAAGCGGCGGTGTTGTAGCCCCGCTACCGTACACCTGTCCTAGAAGGTTGTGATAATATGCTTGCACAGTTGATTGCCCTGTTGCTTTATTTACGCTTATGGTATCATGTTATTAAGTTGTTAACTAATAGAGGGGACAGTGATGTTCGGACAATTTGCAATTCTGGATCTTTCTACAGCGGATCTGCTTATCATCCTGGCGATCATACTACTGCTATTCGGCGCCAAAAAACTGCCCGAATTGTCACGCAGCCTTGGTTCGTCAGCACGTGAACTGCGTAAAGGTTTGAATGGCGATGAGGAAAAGAGCAGCTCAAACACCGGCGCGGACCAGCGCTAAGCTCTCGCGTAGTACTAAACTTCCTTTCATCGACCACGTCTACGAGCTCCGGCGGCGACTGTCTATTGCCGCCGCCTGCGTGATAACAGGAAGTGTGTTGGCCTATGGCCTACAGCAACGGATCGTGGTGGGTTTATTGCGGCCAAGCCATGGTCAGCATTTTATTTATACTTCGCCACTCGGCGGTATTAACTTTCTGTTCAGCGTCTGTCTAGACGTTGGTCTGGTACTAGCCACGCCGGTTATCATCTATCAGCTGCTTGCTTTTATTAGCCCGCTCATGCATAACACTACTCACCGGTTCCTGCTTTCCGCTTCGATGGCGGCGGGAGTAGCAGCCTTGGCCGGCGCGACCTTCGGGTATTTCGTCGGCCTTCCCAGCGCGCTGCATTTCCTGCTGCATCAGTTTACTACCATCCAGATCCGTCCGCTCATCACCGTGCAGTCCTATATGCAGTTCGTGTCGCTCTACCTGCTCGGCTCGGCGCTGATGTTCCAATTGCCAATTATTTTGATAATCATCAACCGTATCAAGCCGCTCAAGCCATCTGGGTTACTTAAATATGAACGCCACCTCATCGCGGGGGCCTTCATTGTGGCATTCATCATGAACCCCACACCAAACATCGTTGGTCAGCTGGTCGTGGTATTGCCTATTATCGCCATGTACCAGGTCGGTATCGCCCTTATCTGGAGCATTAACCGTCAGGACCGTAAACCCGGCTGGCTGCAATCGCTCGCCGAACAAGACGCTAAGAGCCAGCAGGAGCGGGCCGCCCGCACGCGCACCCTGTACACGGAAAAGGAACTAACCACACCTTCCCTGGCTGTCAGCAATAGTGGCACCTCAGCAGAGAGCCGGTCCACTGCTATCCTTGTTTCATGAACGCTGCAGAGCAACCGGCCCTGCTTACAATTGTGTGTTGGAGTCTGTTAGGATAGGCTTAAGCACTATGAAAACACCCCTTCCGGCTCTCATGGAAAAGGAAGTCTCGCGCGGAGAATTCCTAAGCGTGGTCGGTTTGGCCGTGATGTCAATTTTTGGCTTGGGCGCTATTATTAAACTCCTGACAGGCAAATCGCTGGACAACCACCACGTGCTCAACAGTAGCGGCTACAGCTCCTCAGCCTACGGCGGCCGCCCTGACAGCCGCTAATCCCAAATGTTTATAAATCAAAACTCTCCCTGAATTGACTTCAGGGAGAGCTCTCAAGCTGTCCGGAAGGAGCAGCCCGAGTTTTGCTAAGCAAAACTCGGTGCGATAAGGGAACCTATCCCGGTTCCCTTATGATTGTCCTACATCATCCCCATCCCGCCCATGTCAGGCGCAGGAGCAGCGCTCTTCGGCTCAGGCACTTCGACCACCAGCGCACCCATGGTCATGCTCGTCCCTGCAATACTGGTCGCGTTTTGCACGGCCTGCTTAGTCACAGCCACCGGATCAACGATACCAGCGGTCTTGAGATCAACCAGCTTAGCCGGATTATTCACGTCCACGCCCTGGCCAGCTTTAGCCTTCTTGACCTGTGGCAGCCACTCGTCGGCGTTCAGACCAGAGTTGGTCATCAGGATGCGGAACGGCTGTTCCAGCGCCTTGACGAGCAAGCTCTTCCCGGCGCTTACCGAATCGTCAGCGTCGTCGGTCGAGACCGTTACGGCCAGATTCACCAACGTTACGCCACCACCAGGCACGATACCCTCGCTCAGCGCCGCCTTGACCGCGGCAACGGCATCATCAACACGGTATTTCTTCTCTTCGATTTCAGTCTCGGTTGCACCACCAACCTTGATCACGGCAACCTTGCCGCTCAGCGCCGCGCGACGCTTCTCCAACTGCTCTTTGTCGTACTCGCTGGTTGCAGCATCAGCCTGGGTGGCGATCTGCTTGATACGAGCAGTAACCTCGGCAGCCGCACCAGCGCCTTCGATGATGGTCGTCTCGTCCTTGTCGCTGACGAC
>CAZMWE010000007.1:0-40930 GCA_964570005.1 uncultured Candidatus Saccharibacteria bacterium
CGCATCGAACGGTACGGGCACCGGTGGTTCGGGGTCGTTTATTTTTCAGACGGCAGTGGCAGGTACGACTGGTAGCACGGCAAATACCTTGGCCACAGCTCTCACAATCGGAGCTAGTACGGTTACGTTCGCCAAGAACACCCTAATACTACCCGCTTCGGATGGTTCTAGTGTTTTCCAAATCCAGAACTCCGGTGCTACAGCCAATCTCTTTACTGCTGATACGAGTGGGCTCAATATTACAGTCGCCGGTACGACATCGACGTTTGCTACGCTGATCATTACGAATAGCCATTTGGAGTCGACACAGGGGACGGCACCAAGCATGGGTAGTATAACGAGCTGTGGCTCGGGCGGCACCGCACCAACGACAGCCATTACCGCGGGTTCAACCGATGCAGCCGGGTCCTTTACTATAACAACCGTCGGCACTACGTCAACGGGGAGTGGCTGTTCGGTTACACTCACCTTTAATAAGGCCTATGCCATTACTCCCAAATCTATCATTGTAAGCCCGGATAATGCACTTGGCGGTGCATCGGCACCGACAACATTAATGGTACCGGCTGTTAGCACAAAAGGGACTGGATCTTTCACGGTCAAGCTGCTGGGAACCGACGCAACAGGTGTAATCTACGGTTACGATTACTGGGTGGTCGAGTAGGCATTCTCGGCAATCGAACACCTAACCAGCATACGTGGTACTATGGTGCTACAGTCATTGCAAACCAATGAAGAAACAAAAAGTAAAACCGTCCAAGCGGAACGCTCCAAACCGGCCGCAAACCACAAAGCTGCCCGCACCTCGCAAGCGGCGATTGCACGTGCACATTGCGCTGCATCCCATGAGCATCCTGGTGTTACTGTGTGCCGGTGTATTACTCGCGGCCTCTACTTGGAGCGCGTTCGCAGCTATCGTTACCGTCAAGGCGGTCGTTCCCGCACCGCCGCTCACCGAGCCGGCTGTTATTACGAGCCCCGCTGGCGACGAACAGACAACGACCCAATTGCTGTCCGTCCAGGGAACGTGTCCGGATAACTCATACGTCACATTGTCTGATAATGGCTTACTGGCCGGCGTTGTGACCTGCAGCTCGGGAGCATTTACCATAAGTCTAGATCTGTCACCAGGGAGTAACGAACTCCAGGCACAGGATTACAACATCACGAACGATGCCGGACCCGTCTCATCGCCCGTCGTTATAACATATACACCACAAAACACGGGTAACAGTTCATCGACTTCAGGAGGGCAGATCGCGGTTCCGACCCAGTTATTAGTCATCCAGGTCGACAAAAACACGCCGTATATATCATCGAAAACTGCACTAACCGTTAGCTCTCGGCCAACGCTCGCTGGTGTTGCTCCCCCCGGTTCAATGGTTAGCATAGCAGTAGACTCTACTTCGCCCGCCTGCGAAGCAACGGCCAACGAACAGGGCTACTGGGTGTGCCGGTTGCCGCACGCGTTATCGCCGGATGTACATACCGTACACGTAAGCGCCACAACCCCGCAGGGAGCAGCACTGACGTTCCCCGGCTTCATCATTAGGGTGACAGCCGGAGGATCACAAGCTACACCTGCACTCGCACCGTTCCGTATTACCACCACTTACGTCTACCGCGTGAACCTGGTAAACCAACTGGTCAGCTACCGGTTGCATTTGAGTGGCGGCCTCGAACCATACGCTTTTACGATCAACTGGGGCGACAGCACGACGCAGACCATACTACGGCAAAATTCGGATGATTTCACGATAAGCCACACCTATACCAAACTCCGCGTAGCAAACGCCACGCGCACCATAAAAATACAGGCCGTCGACGCCAGCGGCCAGGCCAGTACTCTTGAGCTGCAAGCACTACTCCGAAATCCGGCCTTCCCGGCTGCGGCTAGCACTAACAATAGCTCCAGCGGACTGGCGCGGATTTTCAATGCCGTGCGACCATGGCTATGGCTGCTCTGGCCCGGCTACACCATTGTCGTGCTCATGGTGTTTAGCTTCTGGCTGGGCGAACGGCAGGAGATAGCGATATTACGGGCGGCCAGACAAATAAAGCCAAAGCGCCCGCGCCATACTCACGTGCATCATTAAGCACGAACCGTAAGACCTGCCTCAAGCAACCGTGTGCAGCGACGCTTTATTTTTCGCACCTGCCTGACCCAATGACAGCAGCAACTCAGGACTCAAGAAATCCTGCGCCAGCAGCACTCCACCCTCTTGTCGCATCGCGTTACGGAGCGGCAGGAGCCACCGATGTTCAATCAGCAGTAACAGTACGGCGCTGTCTTCAGGCATCCGCTCCGCCAGATCCTCTACGTCTTCCTTATCAAGGCCGTATTCGTACCGCCGGTGGAACGCCTCGGCAACGTCGGTACTGCTCTGGGCGGCAACGTCAAGGTTACCCGTCCCGAGTCCGATCAGACTGCCGATAACCTCACCGTATACCATGTCTTCCTCAACAGTCAAATCACTTCGCTCTATCGCGCTGACCTTGCCGGATTCGTCTTTGTGGACGACTACACCGTCTACAATCCGAACTAGCTTCTGGTCACGCAGCTTTTGCAGCTCCTGTTTCACTCCTCCGCCGAACGTCGGGCTCGCGAAGGACACCGCCAACAACTGCAGCGGCCCGATATTTTCCAGTTTCACTTCCTTCATAGTCACACCTCCTCTGTTCTTTATACACAATTACTCACCGGCGACTGCCGACCCTCCGGGCGGTCCTTCGCGCTACTCGTCTGGATGATCCCAACATACATTCCCCCTCTCTCACTTACTTAGTATGTAAGGATTGTAGTCGCAAACCGCATGCCGCGCAGTGATATGGATAACATGCTAGCCGGCATACACGACCGCTCACCACAATCGCCGCGCGTTACGCCGCGCCATGTCTATGAGTATTCGCTGACCGTACCTGACTACCTCAACAATTGTAGTAGCCTCTCTCACTGAACCTTAACGGGAGCTGGCATATAGTAGGGCATAGGGGGAGGATGAGTGTATGAGGAATAAAGTCTAGCATTATCAACCTGTAAGGAGGAAAAGCAATGAGTGCAGTAGCACAAAGAAGCACCCATAATGTCGGCTATAGCGATTACGAAGAAGGCGAGCAGCATGTTAGCGGTTGGGCCGGATGGGTCGAGTTCGGGGGAGTAGTTATGATTCTCAGTGGTATATTCCAGGCGATTGCCGGACTGGTCGGTATCTTCCGACAGACATTTTACGTTGTTAACAACGGTTCGAGCCAGCTGCTGGTAGTCAACAACGTCCGTACCTGGGGGTGGATAAACCTTATCGTCGGTGTCGTGGTGATACTGGCAGGCATTTCCCTGTTCAGCGGTACAACTTGGTCGCGCGTCTTGGCCGTAATACTCGCCTCCGGAGCGGCTATTGTTAACCTCGTCAACATGCCGCTTTATCCGCTGTGGTCCATCGTTTGCCTGACACTATCAGTACTGGTCATCTATGCGGTAATCGCACACGGAGGAGAATTAAGGGAAGAATAATGTATATCTACCACCAACCAGCCAGGTTTGGATAGGTACGCTACAATGGCGAAACCGTCACCAGCCGCAACCAGCGCGGAGGCATTACGAAAAGAGAATGCCCGGTTAGAAGCAGAGGTCGCGCGGCTCAGTAAATTAGTCGCGGTGCAACCTCAGATCCATAAGCACACCAGCCATCGGTGGCGGCCGTACGCGGTAGCCGTATCACTGATACTGGCCGTTGTCCTTTTGGTGGTCGGCAACCTTTTTTTCTGGACCGGCAACACGCTGGTAAAGCAGGATAGATTTACTGCTGCCACCGCGCCAATTATCCAGAATGCTCAGGTGCAGCAGGCCATGTCGCTCTACGCTACCAATCAGATTTTCAGTACCATGAACGTCCAACAGTCTATTCAGCAAGTACTGCCCCCGCGGGCAGATTTTTTAGCGCCGCAGCTGGCTGCTCAACTCAAAAATGTAACCCAGTCGACACTACAGAAAGCACTGGCCCGGCCGCAGCTACAAACGAAATGGAACACGGTACTTGCCAAACAGCATGATCGCATCTTCCGCTACGCCGAAACGTACCAGGGCAACGGGACTATCTCGCTGAACGACGTTTTTCAGCAGCTGACGGCGAGTCTCAAGGACACCAAGCTAGCTTTCCTGGCCAATAAGCAGCTGCCACCACAGGCCGGCAATATCACAGTGATCAGCGCCGCCTGGCTGCCCACGCTCCACACAATTATTAACAATATCGATCTCTGGCGATTACTCAGTGTATTGGGACTTATTATATTCATCGCGCTCGCCGTCTGGCTCAGTCCCAGCAAACAGCGCACGATTTATCTGTTCTGTGTATGCGCCGCTTTGGGGCTGGCAGTCAGTTTAGTGGTGCTACGTGCCGCACGGGAACGGATCATCGAAAAGGTCAACCCGCAGTATGCGGCCGGCGTCACCCAAGCGATGCATATCCTGTTTCACAGCCTCGTTATCCAGACGTTCACCATCATTGCCGCACTGCTGATCTTCGGCCTGATGGCATGGATTAGCGGCAGTTCTGGAAGCGCGCTTGCCACCAAGCGGCAGGTGCGGGCCATATTGACCGGCCGGCTGCACTCCCTCATTTTTAGTGATGAGAATAGTGTGAGCCGCTGGGTCGGCAGCCACCGAAGACTGTTGGAGTGGAGCACGGTAGTAGCGTTTATCGTCATTATGTTGAGTGTTCGGCTTACCTTTACCACCCTGCTGGTCGGCACACTTCTGCTGCTGACCGCCGTGCTTATCATTGAGACAATGGCTGCCCGAACTCATAATTTGACTGACCAGTCCTAACCCCTCCCCTGTGATAAGTTTTACTGACAGGCGTAATGTTTTGCGACTATTGTATACACACAGAAAGAAAGGAAAGGAGGAGGATATGGCAAACTTATTTGTACTCGCATTCAACGACGAGGACGGTGCGGCACATGCGCTTAAAGAAGTAGAGGATCTCCAAAAACAGGAGCTGATCGCGATTGATGACGCTGCAGTGGCAGTCCACCATCAGAACGGCAAGGTAAAAATCCGCCAGGCCAAGAGTCTGGCTGGAGCCGGTGCACTCGGCGGTGCATTCTGGGGAATGTTATTCGGACTAATTTTCTTCGTGCCATTTGCCGGTATGGCACTCGGCGCAGCTACTGGCGCGCTGATGGGCAAACTCTCAGATTACGGAATCGATGACAACTTTATCAAATCGGTCAGCAACCAGGTAACGCCCGGTACTTCCGCCCTGTTCCTGCTGGCTCACGGGGCCCAACAGGAAAAGGTCATCGAGTCGTTGAAGCCTTACGGCGGCGAACTCATCCAAAGCTCTCTGTCGCCGGAGCAAGAGCACGAATTGAAAGAAGCGTTGGTCAGTTAGTTAAGAGGGAACGTTTTAACCATGATGCACGGGCTGCCGCCAGTAGTAAACTAGGGCCTGCCCTGCATTTAATTGGTCAGCGAACGGGGACGTTAGTAGCAATGCTAACGTCCCTTTATGCGTAGCACATAACCTGCCCAAATAGCTCAAATATGGAAGCGAGCCAAAGTAAAAATATTATTTTTCGTTGTAAATTCTACTGTTAAATTTTTTACCGAGGTTATAAGCCTGTCTACATTTGGTGCTTAATACGCTTGTGTTGACACTACATGTAGTGATTGATAGGATAGAGTCTGCGTGCCTAGGCCAGGTACGTGCACATTAATAAGCTTGGACTGCTTGAAGACCAAACGCTTTTCGCGCGCTACCCGTTCATCTAGATAGACGGGCAAACGTGGGGCAAAAAAGCATCAATGGTCACAACAAGAAAGTCCATAAGAGGAGTAAACATGCGCAGATTCGCTGCTATAGTGGTTACTCTTGCACTGTTTACAATACCAGTTGCAAGTACCCACGTGGCTGGCGCCGAACCCGCCAAACATACTCAAAATCAGAAACCTGAAACTATCACTGTTAAAACCGTTGCAGACGTAACGCCGTCTACAACAAGCACAACGCCCACCCCGGCTCCGAGCCCGGCTAGCGTAACCGTGCAGCCCGGCGACACTTTGACCGGTATCGCAACAGTTCATAACACGACTGCCCAGCGACTATACGACGCCAATAGCTTTATAGCCAATCCCGACCTTATCTACCCCGGCCAACAGCTTACTATTCCCGACAGCGTGGCACAGCTGGTAGACCGTACAGCTTCCGTGCCTGCACCGACCGTCGTCACCATCAAATCCGGAGACACCTTAGGCAGTATCGCGGCCACAAACGGCACGACCGTACAGCGGTTGTACGACGCCAACCCGTCTATTAGTAACCCGAACGTCATTGACACTGGCGAACAGGTGACTGTACCGACGAGCGGCGCGCAGCTGGTAGACCGGGCTATGC
The DNA here is from genome assembly GCA_964570005.1 of uncultured Candidatus Saccharibacteria bacterium. Lineage (GTDB taxonomy): Bacteria > Patescibacteriota > Saccharimonadia > Saccharimonadales > UBA4665 > JAJZCD01. The sequence continues at coordinate 6,396 of CAZMWE010000007.1, forward strand.
CCACAGTCACCCCGGCTGCCACTCGGACGACTACTGTACGTACCGCTACTGTTCCGACTACCACTGCCGTCACGCAACCAGCTACCGTCCACACTACCGCTGCACCGGCAGCCGCAGTGGCTCCAGCCGTTACCCATACTGCTACTACCGGCATCCCTAACAGCGCTGCCAAAGCCTACATTTATGCGCACGAGAGCAGTAACAATCCCAGCGCCATCAACGCACAAGGTTGTTACGGACTCGGCCAGGACTGTAGCGGCAAGGTGAGGCAACTATGTGGTGCCAACTACGCTTGTCAGGACGCGTTCTTCGACAGCTATGCGGCATCGCGTTACGGCGGCTGGGCTAACGCCCTGGCGTTCTGGCAATCCCACCATTGGTGGTAAGCCGGCCGCTTCTGAATACCCAATAACCTGCTGAGCCTGACACACCCGGACCCTTAAAAGGGTCCGGGTGTTTTTATATCTAGCACGGGTTCGCTTGTTCCAAGGTAGCAGCTGCAAGCGCGCTATACGATGACTTATGAGTGCCGTCGCCGTACTCAATGCCGTATGTACCATCGCCCCGATTGTCGTCCCGGTAGTCAAAAATCATCACCGCGTTGACATAATTTAGACCTTTGGCCCAGCTGATGAAGTTATACACATTGCTACACTGCTGGGCGGCACTTAGCAGCACCGTGCCGCTTTGCGGCGTGTCCCCAGCGCTCGTCTCGCTGCTTGTCGGCGTTGTTTGCCAGCCGATTTCCGTAATGTAAATAGGGATGCTCCGGCCAGCCAAGCTCTGGACCTTGGCGTACGAATTCGTGACGCTCGTCTGGTTCCCGAGACCGGTGCTATCCATATCATAAGGATGCACCGTAATCCCGTCGATATAGTCTCCGATTTTTGAATTAGCCTGCCACATTGTCTGTCCCCAGTTAGCGGAATTGTCCGAATAGCCGCCATCGAAAGACACCAGGATTAAGGGCCGGCTCGAGCCGTAAAGCTGAGAGAAAACATTGTAAGCAGCGATGAGTATATTATCGTAAGCTGTGGCATTAGCCGTGCTTGTGGCGTTGCTGCCCCAAAACCAGGTACCGCCCGGTTCATTCAGGATTTCAACTATCGGAGAAAGCGTCGGGTTGTAGCCATCTGCCTGGTACCAGCCAAGCGCTGTGCTTGCCCACGTCGTCGCACTACCAAGGCCACTAATGCCGCTCGTACTGTAGGGACCCTGCGAAAGATCGTCGATTTTTATGCCAGAGTTTGTGAAGGTACTCGCGGGCAGCCCCCATGATTTGAGATCCGCCCGGACATATTTGACAGCCCCAGCCATATCCGGGCCAGCATTACTGCCAAGGCCGTTCAAGTTCACGCCGACTATGATATTGTGGCCGCCGCCCACGGCCGCACCACCACTTGGCGAAGATGTGCCAAATCCGACAGCCTGACCACTAATAGCCCCAGAATCCGAGACCACTGAGGCGGAGCCGGTTAGCTTACCACCCGGCGCAGTCACAGCAATGCCCGACGGTGCAGTCGCCGCGTGAGCCGCCAGCAGGAACGCCACTCCGATCAGGCCGAACGACCCGACAAAAGCTATTTTCTGGACGGAACCTGCGCGGACCAACCATTTCTTTATGTGCTTCATGTTAAGTACTGCCGCTGCTCCCCGCCCATTGTATGACGCTGAGCGTAGACCAAGGCAGTCAAATAGTCATCCTATGCACAGTGATTTACGCATTAATTACCAATTGTAATGGAGTTTACTGCCCAGGAGGCTGTATCAGGCGCACTATTTATTCAGGGGTTCTATATAAAGGCGGAAGGCAAACCATATGGTGAGATGGCAGGATATACAAGATATGCTCGACTGGCGGAATAGCCGCAGCAAACCAGACGCGGGAGCGGTCGCGGCCGTTTTCCTGATGGGCGCGGTAGTGGGTGCGGCGGCAGGTTTACTCTTGGCGCCTCAGAGCGGCGAGCAAACGCGAGCTAGACTCAAGCATAAAGCAAAAGGTAGCGTGGACAAAACTGTGAGCAAAACGAACGAGGTAAGAAATGCTGCTGAGGCGAATTTTAACCAGGCCGCCGAGGTGGCCAGACGGACGGTCGCCGAGGCCAAACGGGCCACCCGGGAAGTAAAGGGCCACCCCTCCCTAGCCGACGACGAAGCGGCAGGACCGGCATGACAGGTTTGCAGATCGCGACCGACATCGTGGCCATCGTCTGCATGAGCGTCATTACTATTACCTGGCTCGTATTCCTGATGCTAGCGATTAGCATACGCCGGAGAGTAAGCCGGCTACTGGATTCCACCGAGGAGTTTATGGATGTCGTGCGGGGTCTACCGTATATCGGGCGGCGCGCCCTCCGAGCATTGTGGAAAGGCTAGGTTTATCTAACAGATGCTCTCCAGCTGACGTGCCGCCGTTTCATCTCCCTGTGCAGATAGATATCGAGTTTGCGGCGCGAGAATACACCGATTATATGATTACGGCCCATCACCGGCACGTCCTGGTGCTGTAATAAGATCGTTCCAGCAGCCGCCTGGAATGCCGGATCGTTGGCTTTTACCGTTACTGTGCCGGGGGTCATCCGCGTATCTTTTTTACCGCGTACCATAAAATCCTTCACCCGTTTATTGCGAAGAACCAGCCGCACAAGTATCAACCGGTAGCTTTGATTGGCAGCCGAGTACAACAGCGAGCCTATCAGGAATATCCACATTCCTTCCGTCCGGGTCTGCGGCATAGTAACAGCCAGAAAGGCCCCGTATGTCATAGTCAGGGCCGCCAATGCTTCACCTGCCGCTGAAGCAACCTGTGTGGCCCGTTCGATATCACCGGTCAGCTTCCATACCAGCGCTCGCAGTATCCGGCCTCCGTCCAGCGGAAAACCAGGGAATAAATTGAAAACTGCAAGCAACAAATTCATATCAGCAAGCGTTGCGCCGATAACCGCCAGCAAATCGGAGCCCACACGTATGCCAACGTACCAGAGCAGACCGAACAGGACCGCGAGCGCCACTGAGGCTAAAGGCCCAATCGCTGCAATCTTCGCTTCCTGTCCGGGGGTCTTCGGTTCGTCCTCTATCTCGGATACGCCGCCGAAAACAAAGAGCGTGATACGCCGCACATTCAAACCGGATCGATTAGCATATACGCTGTGCGCCAGTTCATGCACTACGACCGACGCCACAAACAGCGCTGACATAACACTGCCGACGGCGACCGCTCCGACTACCGAAATATGCGGTGCATATTTATATAACGAGGCGATAAAGACCTCCATAAGAACGGCAACGAGCAAAAACCATGAATAATCCAATACGATCTTCACTCCCGCGAAGCTGCCGATAACCACGCCGCTTCGTTTCACTGCTTCCCTCTCATCCCTCTCTTGTCCAGTTCGTCCAGCCTTCCCCACGCGGCCCGCTATACGTTCGTGCGTAAAGCTCACAATGCGGAGTGTACAGCCAAGGACACGAAAGCGCAGTCAAAAAGGTTACACGGCTTATAACCAACTGTTTATTCAATAGCTGTGACGGTCAGGACCATCTCCGCCACTTTGGGCGTCGTCACTGTAACCGTATCATGGACCTTTTTACCGATGAGCGAGCGCCCGATCGGACTTTCCTGGGAGATCTTTCCCTCAACCGGATCAGCTTCCACCGGGCTAACCACCATGTAGCGCTGCTCTATGCCGTCGATTTTCACCGATACCTTCGACCCGATACCAATCTGGTCGGCGTGCTGAGACACCGGGACAACTTTGGCCAGTCTGATAATCCGCTCCAGGTGATCGATCCCGTCATCAAGCTCCGTCGCGCGGTTCTGCGTAATGATAAACGTCGAGTCTTCCCGGTAAGCCGTACTGTTGCTTTGCGAGGTAATCTCCCGGATTTCGCCAGCGATCTCGCTGCGGCTACGCTTGAGAGCTGCAAGTTCCGCGCACAATTCCTGCATACCTCCCGGTGTAAGTTTGTATTCTTTGATAGCTAAATCTGTAAGCATTATGTTCGACATATTAACCTCCTTTTGTACTGCATCGGCTATATTCGCGGTGGGCAGTACAGGCATGATACTGAACCCTTGCCGAAAGGGGCAGTAATAATATTAACTACAGTTATCAGCACCTCTCGCAAATTGCTTATCCTCCCAGATTCAACAAGTCGGATATTTTGTGTAGCATAAAGCTTAAGTTGGCTGGCTAAAACGCTTAGGTTATGCCCAGTCACTGTTTTCTCGCGGAGCGAGATAGGCTGTGACCGGGCGTCGTAGCCCAGTCGCATGGGCACCCGTATCGACTAAAGGGGTAGTACGGATGATTGAGTTACTTCGCCAGGTTCAGGACGAACCTGGGATCGAGGTCGGGATCAGTCTCGAATTGCCTCACGGCGGTACCGGAGGACAGGAACTCGAGGACGTGACCCCACCCGTATTCGTACTGCCCGAGCTGGAACTCGAGCACCACATCGGCATTGAGTTCCCTCGCCTCCGCTTCCATGCGAGCCATGGCAATCTCCCGGGCGTCATACATAGCCTGGATGTATTGTGGGATCTCCTGGATCGAGTTGCGCTGCCTCCAGGTTTGCGTCATGCTACGGTAACCCATGTGGTAGACGCAGCACCCGAGGACAAAGCCGACTGGCGCGTAGCCCGCCTTGATGCACGTGAAGAAGCTCTGCCCCGACAGGTCCGAGAGGAATGGCATGTTGCGGTTGTTGCGCCATGTCCTTCCCTCGTGCCTGCCTGGGCTTGCCTTGACAGCGGTGCCGTAGGCGTGGAACTCGGCTCCGTGATCGGTTAGGTTCCAGTCGAACAATAAGACCATCGAGCGCATTATCTGCGTAAGAATCTATACACTCAACTGTCAGCGACTGATTTAAGGCAGACTGCAACGCTTCGTGTAGTAGTTTGCGAGCCGTTTCTGGCGATCCCAGCTCAGTGGGCTCATAGGTCACTTCTTCTATCGAACTCATTTCATATCTCTCATCTGTCAATTGCTCACTCCTGCAATAGTTTTGAGAATTCCTAACCGGATCAGTACTTAAGCTTTACACTTTTACACTGTTATATACCTCAACGTCACTGAGATGTAAAAAGATATGAAATGGGTTCGGCCCGGCTCGTACAGAATATAACCAGTTTAACTTAAAAATTATGATTAGCGAACTTACGTCACGCCTGAGTCTCCAGCTGCCACGCGTCAAACCAGACTTACATTACAAGCAGAGCGGCTAACTATATTTATCCTTCATAACCTACTAATTGTTGTGTAACGGATTGGGTATGCGTTACACTGTCAACCCGTATTCTCTCATGCTCAGGTTCAATTATCGCTCTCCATCGAATAGCTTCTTCCCTAAACAAGTGTAAACTTTTTGGCAGCAGAGCCCCTGCTATGCGTGTCGGTCCTTGAACGCTTCGTAGTAAGTATCGAAGTTATCGACGCTAACCCGGGTCGCTATTTCTCGGTCAGCAGTCTGCATAAGCTCTAAAAAGGGCATGGCATCATCACGAGTCGAGTTGTCTGCATCGACGTATTTCAAATAGTTCATAACTTGAGCTATCAGCTTTTCGTCGTGAACATCAACTCTCTCAAACCCATCTAAGTCTGCCATTCCTACGCTCCCATAAACCTATCAAGCTCGATAAAACGAATAAGTGCCCGCGCCTCCGCGCAAGAGTTAATTCTCCTCACTATCTCACAGCTATCACTAAACGATAGGATATTGAGGCTGCCTCCCCATATTATCTCTCGGTTAATAATTGCTAGTTTGCGGTGGTGTCCAGCCGTATAGAGCACTACTACATCTAGTGCCTGAAACCATGTAACCACCCGTGCGGCCTGGGCTCGATATTAGGCCCTCATGTTCTTGCGGGTCGCGCGTGTTCACAATGATTTGCACACCACGTTCTCTCAGTTGTTTGAAAATAGGCAAAAATAGCTTAGCTCTTTTGCTCGTGATAAACGGGCTTTCTATGATAAGCTGACGCCTGCAGTTGCGGACATCGTGCAGGAACGCGCGGTAGAACGTGTCCTGGTCGTACAGTTGCGAAGATATGGGTGGATCAGAAGGTTTATGCCTGAACATTCTCAGCCTCCAATTCATCCAGATCCGCTAAGTAAACCTGACCGTCGCAGTACTCTACGCCTAGACCTACTAACCGGCTATGCAACATGAACAAATCCTGTTCTAATGAGTTCCGCCAGAATATACGAGGGCTCACCAAATATAAACAGTTTCGCTCAGTATTTTATTGAGACTGTTGTTCTTTATCTGCTCTCTCGGCTATGCCAGACGCGAATAATGGTAGCCGTTTCATCATTCTCAAGCCTATAGCGAATCACGTACGCTCCGGCACCGAACGCTATAAATAATTCGCGTCGACCTGTCTCGTCAGACATGGGGCGACCTAGGCGTGGAGATTCCTTAAGTAATTTTGTCCTGTCCAAGATGGTGAGAACACATTCATCAGCCGCCTGCCTGTCCTTATCTCGTAGAAACTCGTAAAGGCGATCCACGTCTTCCAGCGCCTCCGGGAGCCACATCAACCGAGCCATTATATTCTCCTACTTTCCTATAAGACTCTTGAGATGCGCTTCTGCATCCTCATCAGATATTGCTTTGCCGGTAAGCACATATCGCTCCCACCGTTCCATATCCTCTCTTTTTTCTTGCTCATAACGCTCTTCCCTGTCAAGGTAATCCTGGATGGCTGCACGCATGAGCCAGTGTGCCGACCGGTTGCGTTGTTGGGCGAGGATTTTTAAGCGTTTACTCGTCTCTTCGTCTAATTTGATACCTTGCGTTGTGGACATGATATACTTCTCCTATATTCAATGGTAGTACAAGGTGCAACCTAATGCAACTACTGGTACCCTTTACGACTAACTAGCAACTAACAATCGGTTCCAGCGAATTACCTCTGCGACTATTGAGTTATAAAGCGGATAGCTCAGGGTCACCAAAATTCATTACCTACGATAAAGACATCTGACTTAGGTGTCTCTTTTGCGTTTTATGACCTCAACTAATCTTAGAGGATCTTATCTGGATCCCTACGTCCATATCGCATACGACGGGGTACCATCACGTCATCAACGACCACATAGAACAACATACGGTTGCCGATGACGAGATCCGCGTTTCCGATTGTCGCTATCATTACTAACTGCCCGAAGTGATACACCTCTGCTTCCTGCTATAGGATCCGAAAGCGTTTTACCATAAATTAATAAGTTCAGACGCCGTTTTTCTATTTGTTATATTGCTTGCGCTTTGCCATAATGAAGCGCATACATACGAGGGTACACGTGAACTTCATGGATCGGACAGCATTGGGTAATACTCTTGCGCATAGGCTCCAGCAACTCCACGGCAAAGACGCCGTGATTGTGTGTTTGCAGGAGAGTTCACTCCTGACCTGCCTGACCATGGCCGGCCAGCTGCGGGCTTGGGTGTATCCGCTGCTCTACGTACCAGTCTACACCCCTGATGGGACACATCAGCTGCTCGGCGCCTTCGATCAGGAAGGCGAGTTTTGCCCCCTGCCCGACGGCGCGGCGGCAGGCACCGAGGTAGCACCCGACATAACCGCCACCATCCAGGACCAACAACCGGCCGCCGAAGACACGCTTCGCGAGCAGAAAGCCCGTTACGGCATAACCTTTGACGAGCACCGTCTGGATGGGCGGCATGTGATTCTTGTCGGCGATATCGTCACCAGCATACTGCCTCTGGTCATGGCCCAACGGCTGCTCAAAAACGTGCGACCGCGCACCTTGACAGCGGTTGCTGGTAACGCCACCCCCGAGGCAGCACAGCTGATACGCATTAGCGCCGGACATACTGAGGTTTTGGATGTGTTAAACAGCATCGTTTTTGACGATGATCACTACTTTGAACATGCTGACGAGTACACCCCGGACCAAAAATATACGCTAACGCAACATATCGCCGCTTACTGGCAGTAATTTGCAAGAGAAGGAGACCCTATAATGCAACCGAACCAACCCGCGAACATGCAGCTTCCCAGTCTGGCGTTGCCGAACCAAACTCCCATGTCTCCGCAGATGCCAATGAGCAGGACGAATTTTAAACCGCCGAGCCCGGTGATTCCCGAGACTGACCTGGCGCAGGCTACCGCGCTGGTCGATACCGTTGCAGCACTCTTCCGCACCAAGGTGGTAGGCCAGGAGAGTTTGCTGGTAAGCCTGCTGGTAGCGGTGTTGGCTAACGGCCACATTCTGATGGAGAGCGTGCCGGGTCTGGCTAAGACCACCGGGGCCATGACCCTGGCCGACGCCGTTCAAGCGAGCTTCCGTCGCATCCAATGTACGCCTGACTTGTTGCCAAGCGATATTATTGGCAGCCAGATTTATAGCTACACCAAGGGCACGTTTGAGACTCAGCTTGGTCCGGTACACGCCAACTTCGTGCTGCTGGACGAGATCAACCGCTCCAGCGCCAAGACGCAGAGCGCCATGCTGGAGGCTATGCAGGAACGGCAGACCACCATCGGTGGCGAGATCCACAAGTTGCCTCAACCGTTCGTCGTACTTGCCACGCAAAACCCGATCGAACAGGAAGGCACCTACGAACTGCCCGAAGCTCAAATGGACCGTTTCCTACTCAAAGAAATCCTGACTTACCCGTCACCGACAGACGAACTGGAAGTGCTGAATCGTATTGAAGCCGGCGTTTTCGACGCAAAGCTCGATAAATCCCAACTGGTCGATGTAAAATCGATCCTCTATCTGCAGCAGCAGCTTAAAAAGGTATACATCGACACGTCGATCAAGCAATACATCGTCAATATCATCACGGCCACCCGCAATCCCGGCAAGGTTATCAGCCCTGACCTGGCGCGCTACGTCGAATACGGTGCCAGCCCTCGTGGAAGCATTACCCTCATGCAGGTAGCCCGCGCTCTGGCGCTCATGAATGGCCGTGACTATGTCACCCCCGACGACGTCAAGCAGATGCGCTACAGCGCCCTCAGGCACCGCATTACTCTTAACTTTGAAGCAGTTGCCGACAACGTACATCCTGAAGCAGTCATTGACGCCATTTTCTCGGCAGTATTGGCGCCGTAGGCGGGAGACTGGATGTCAAGTCTGCTCGTCAAAGTCCGCCGGAAAATGTCTATTGCCGCGCACCGTAAGATGCGTAGCGTGTTGGACGGCGAATACGCATCGGTGTATAAAGGCCGCAGCATGGACTTTGATGACCTGCGCGAATATGTGCCGGGCGACGACGTCAAGGACATCGAATGGCGCGCGACAGCGCGCAGCGGCTCGGTACGTATCAAGCGCTACGTCGCCATCCGCAAGCACAACATCATGCTGGTCGTCGACACCGGCCGGAGTATGGCCGCCACTGCGCCGAGCGGCGAAAGTAAGCGCGATATTGCCGTGCTGGTAGCCGGAGTTATCGCTGACGCGGCCCAAAAACATCAGGACCTGATCGCCTTAACGGCCGGCGACAGTGAGTACATATACCATCTACCGCTTAAAGGCACCCGGCCGCATATTGAACGGATTTTGCAGTACATCAACAGCCATACCACGCTTGACGCACCGGTGAGCGACCTAACCAGACTGCTGGACTACGTCCGGAAGACCAGCCGACGCCGCATGTTATTGGTCGTCATTAGCGACAACCTGCAGTTCGCGGGCGCCCAGGAGCAATTGCTTCGACGGTTGGCAGCCCAGCACGAACTGCTGTTTATCGCCATTGACGACCTTGATCCGAGTGCCGATCAGTGGAAAAACCACGGTCTGTACGACGTCGATCAGCCCATACCTTTGCCCTCGTTCGTACGGCGCCAAACAGAAGTTAGCAAAGCGTATGAGGCGCTCAGGCATGACGAGTGGCAAGCAGCTAACCGTACCCTGGAGCATATCCGGGTAACCAGCATCCGGATCGATAGCGAAGACGCGGTCGTTAACCAGGTCGTCCGGCTTTTGGAGAAGTTCAAGCATGTTCGCAGCTGACATACTCAATCCACCGATTCAGTACAGCAAGATCTGGCTTATCATCGGCCTGTGTATTTTCGTGACCATACCGATCTGGTACGGGATGTTGTTCTGGCTGACGCGGCGTAGACCGCCCAAGTCATTCAACCGGTTGCGTCAACTGCCCGTCGGTGCCGACCTTGACCGACTTAAAGCCAAATACCTCAAGCTGATTGAGGAGTGGTATCAGCGCTACCGGCGGCAGGAAATAGATTCCCGCGTACTGCATTGGGCGCTCAGTATGAACGTGCGTTACTTCGTGTACGAGGCCAAGCATTTTCCGGCCCCGGTCCTTACGCTTTCCGACCTCAAGCTTGCTCCCTATCCCGCGTTGACCGGGCTTATCGCGGAGTACTACCCTGAGGAGTTCGGGGTCATTTTGCACGGCGAAGCTGAAGCCTCAGTCACGGCGGCGAAAGGATTTATCCAGCAATGGAACTGATTTTCTGGTGGATGCTGATACTGTGGTTCCTCGGCATAGCCGGCTATTGGGGTGTCCGCTACTGGTTGGCTTTTCGAAACGGACGCCGGCCCGTCTCGCTCGCCCTACCCGTAGCTCACAGTAAACGCATGACTGAGCTGCCGGAGTATATGGCCGCCCTGAAGCGCTACCGGCTGCTCATAAATTGCGCAGCCGGCCTGCTGACCCTGGGCCTGCTGACAGCTATTCTTCTGACTGCACGACCGGCTTCGGTATCGGTCATTACCCCCGTGCAGCGAAACCGCGACATCATGCTCTGCCTGGACGCCTCCGGTTCGGTGCTGCGCGAGGACACCACCCTAATCGACCGCTTCAGTTCGCTGGTCAATAGCTTCAGCGGTCAGCGCTTTGGCCTGACACTCTTTAACAGTTCCGCGGTGACGGTAATTCCGTTGAATGACGATTACCCACTCATCAGTAAACAGTTGAAGGTCGCCGCCCAGGCGTTTAAGGTACAGAGCGGCAGCACGTTCACTCAGCTTACGGACGGCACTCTAGCGGGCTTCAGCGGTGGTACCTCACTTGTCAGCGACGGGCTGGCAACCTGCATCCAGAGCCTCGGGGCTAACACTGGACACCGGCCGCAGTCCATCATTCTTGCTACCGATAACGAGGTTAATGGCACGCCGATTGTCGACACGCTCCAGGCTGTCGCCCTAGCCAGGCAGCATAATATCCGCCTCTTTACCATCGACCCAGGCGTCAGCGACCAGAGCTTGGCCGGCGACCACGCGCAGCTCAAAACCATCGCCAAAGAGACAGGCGGTACTTACTACAGTTTGAGTAACTTGAGTAGTGTTGACTCTGTTATTAGCGACATCTCCGCACAGCAATCCGGGAACTTTGTTGGCTTGCCGCAATACGCAACCAATGACAATCCCAAGCCGTTCTTATACATCGCCGCCCTGCTCACGCTGGTCACCATCGGGCTGCTCTGGAGACTGGAACTATGAAATTACAACCACTCGTACCGCTATGGCTGCTGATCCCTTATCTACTGCTCACTCTGGGGGCGGCAGGCTGGCAGATTTGGCGCTTATGGAACAAGGACAAGGGTAAAGATAGAATTAAAACACGACCATTGCTGATCCGTTGGTGTCGACGCGGAGCCCTCCTCGTACTTCCGGCGATCATTGCCTTTGGGCCAAGCGTACCGGGAGGCACTTCAGCACCCGGAGTTGCCAACCTGGACGTCATCTTTGCCGTGGACACGACACCCAGTATGGGCGCTCTGGACTATAACGGCACTAAGCCGCGCATGGACGGCGTCAGGCAAGACATGTTGGCGCTGGCTACCAAGCTCCGGGGAGCGCATCTGGAAATCATAGCCTTTGACTCGTCAGCCAATGTCATTCTGCCGTCCACCACCGATCCGACAGCGTTCGCAACTGCGACCGACGGCCTAAGCCCCCAAGTCAGTTCCTACTCACAGGGCAGCTCCATCGACGAACCGATCAACCTCATCACCCAGGAACTCAAAAACAGCAAGACCGCTTATCCTCAGCGCAACCGTCTGCTGTTCTACCTGGGGGACGGCGAACAGACCAGCCCAACTGCAATAGAGTCGTTTGCTCCGCTCGTCCCTTACTTAAGCGGCGGCGGCATCTTGGGGTATGGCACGACCACCGGTGCCCAAATACCGAACGATACCGGCCTTGGCACCGTCAGCACCACGCCGTACATCATGACCGTTAACGGCACAACCAACACACTGACGCCAGCCATTTCCCACATGGACCCGACCGCGCTGCAAAATATCGCAACCCAGCTGAAAGTCACCTATCACGACCGGGACCAGGGTGGCTCAGTCAACAGCGTCTACACCGCCAGCCAGGCCCCGCTCGCCGTCGACCGCAGCCAGCGCATCGTACACTACTTAAACCTATACTGGCTGTTCGCCATTCCGTTCGCTGGGCTACTTTTCTGGGAATGGCAGCTATTAGTGGTCAGGGTGTTTGAATTGCGACAAGCCCGCGGAGGCAAGCATGCGTAAGCCGCCCATTGGACAGCTCATAGGCAACTTGACTGGCATGTTCCAGCCCAAATACCAAGCACCCGGCCCAACTTCTGACCGTCTGCCATTCGACATGTCTAAAATGGAGTATGAAACGGCCCGCAAGCAGAAGCGCCGGCAGCTGCTCAAGTGGTCACTACCAGTGGTACTGGTCGTGTTTTTGGTAGCGCTCTGGTTCCTGTTACCGACTCCGCTGACTGCCAAAACCATCACCAACTACAAACACGGCAGCTTTGCCACAGCCCGGCGGTGGATCGCCCCGCTCACCTGGACCAGCCCACAGCCGTTCGTCGCTGATTTCGACAGCGGCACTGTTGATACCAAGCTCGGTAAATACGTGCGGGCCCAGGACGAGCTCACCCGGGCGTTAACCCTGGCCAAACCCGCCCAGCGCTGTATGGTACTGCAGAACCTGGTGTATTCGCTCGATGCCCACGCCACCAGTCTCACCGCCCAGTTCCAGGATGTCACCGCCTACACTACGGAAGTTACCAACCTCAAAGCCAATAATCCCAAGTGCTTCCCGGCCAAGCAAACCCTGCTGCACGGCGGAGGTGGGGGTGGCGGAGGTGGCGGAGGCGGCGGCAGTGTTCAGAGCCCGGCTCAACAGATTGTGACCCAGGCCCAGGAAGAGCAGCTGCAACAAAAGAACGACCAGGGTCAGCAGACGCTCAACCAGGGTTTTGAGCAAAACACACTAAACCAAAATAACCCGAACGTGAAGCCATGGTAAGCATAAGCTTTACCCTCGCTAAGGCCCGGTGTAGAATACCGCTATGAGCCGCCAGTCCGCACCTTCAGACAACGCCCGCGTCCGACTCTACCACCCCAAGGGGCGTCGGTTGGCTCCTATTCTTAGTACTCTGTTGGTCGGTTTAATCGGCAGCTACCTGGTTTTCCTATCATCAGCAGCGCCATCACGCGGAGGTGGTGGCTCAGGCACAGCCACTGTGACACCGGCAGCAAACCCCCAGATTAGCCAGACCTGTACCGGCGCTCTTAGCATCGCCCTGGTAGCCGACGTATCGGGAAGCATAGACAGCGGTGAGATGTCGGATATGCAGACCGCCTTTAAAAGTATCGTCAGCGACCTACTGCCGGGCACGAAGGCTGAATTTTCACTTACCGAGTTCGACAGCACCTCGACAGTATTGCAAAATTTTACCAACAACATTACAGCACTCAACAATGGTATAAACTCTCTCGGCGGCGGTAGTTCTACTTACTGGGCGGCAGGGCTACAGGACGGTCTTGATACCTTTTCCAGTTTAAATTCCACTGCGCCTAAGCTTCTAATTATTGCCACCGACGGTGACCCAAACATCCCCAACGGCAACGCCCTCGACCCTGCCATAACCGTTGCCAACCAGGCCAAAGCCGAAGGAATCCATGTCCTCGCGATCGGATTAGGTACTGATCCTACTGTGGCAAACCTTGAATTGCTCTCAGGAAACAATATTAGTACTAATGGCACAAACGTCAGTATCAACACAGATGTTGTTATGAGCGACTTCTCGACCCTTGGCAACACCTTGTTAAAGGTTATTACTGGCGGCTGTCCTAGCGGTACGGGCCTTGGTAATGGCGGCAACGGCGTCGGTACGAATGGTAATGGCAAGGGCAGCGGGGGGACCGGAATCGGCAGTGGGGGGACTGGAACCGGTACTAATGGCAGCGGACAAGGCACCAACGGTAGCGGCTCCGGTGGCACGGCTGGCCCGGCGCCCAGCCCGAACCCTACACCGACACCTACGCCAAGCACACAGCCCACCACCCAAACCACGCCCACGCCGACGCCTACACCGACTCCGCAGCAGGCTCCATCATCGGCGCCCACGCAGACAACACAGCCCACGCCGCAGCCGGCACCTAAACCGACCGCCCAAGGCACACAGACCCAGCCGCCTCAAATAACACCATCGCCCTTCTACGACGGCAAGCAGTATGCTCCGGGCAGCGCAGCCGACAAGTTCGCCACCGCCACCGCGCCTCATGCTTCACACACGGGGCTGGTCATTACGTTTGTCTTACTGGGTGTCCTGACAGCCGGCGGTGGCTCCTACTGGTATTTCGTATGGCGAAAAAAGCATCCCGCTGCTTCGACGGCGAGCAAAGGTAAACCTGCCAAGTAGCCTGCCCGGCGGTAGTGTCGCGCGTAGCTACTTTTTCAGAGGCGGCTTGAGTCTGCCAGCATATCAATGGTTAGCGCTGCCGTCCACGAAAAGTTCTTAGCGCCGGCCGGTTCAGCGTCGAACGGTGAAAAGTATTCGTACATACCGCCATGAGCCACCATGTCGATAGTACGTGCACGTAAATCAGCAGCTTCTTTCCGCCGACCGTTGCGCTCCAGACCGTCAGCTAGCAGCCAGTTCATGTTCACCCACGTTGGTCCCTGCCAGTAGCGATTCGGGCGGAAGTAATCAGAGCTGATAGGCGTGCTTGGAATCGGAAACGCCGTACCAAAGCTCTTTGGATCGTGCATCTGTCTGACCAACAGCTCAACTCGCTCCTTGGGCAGCACGCCGGAATAGAGTGGCATAAACGTGCTTACTGTGGGTATTTTGATAAGCCTGCCGGTTCTGACATTTCGATTACAGTACTGCTGCGTTTCGCTGTCCCAGAGTGTTTCGAGCGCATGTGGGGCAACATACATAGCGTGCTTGATGTCATCCGGCAGTTCCTCGCCAATCTCATCAGCGATCTCTTTGAGTAACTCGTTGGCGCGGATAAGAATACAACTGAAAGTCACGTCCACAACGAGCAGCTTGTGGTTCTGCATGATCTTTTCGCTGTCGTACTTATACTTACGAAGCGCTTTTATAAGGTCATAGACCGCGTAGAGATCGATGGTCGAAATCCGCTCCTCGGCCGGTACGCCTACTGCTTCAGTGTCTTTGCGGAAACGCTCCATAATACTCGTAAAATTAGTCTGCTGAATGAGCTGTGCCCTCAGCCCCATCGCGAACCGGTGCATGACGTGCATCCATGGCGGCGTGTTATCCATGCCCGTTTCCCAGCTGAGCACGATGACTGGCAGTCCATCGCCACGCGGGCAGCGTTCGCGGTAGAACCACTGGTGATAGGCCAGTAGTTTAGGATATAGCTCATGGTACCATTCGCGGCGTTCTGCCGCGCTCAACTTCTGACCCACGCGCACCACCGCTTCGGCGGCCACCGGCGGTTGAGTGATGCCAGTAGTCTGAAACCCCTCCGGCGCGTTTACACTGCGTTCGCAGCGCCACAAATCGGGTCCGGCATGATAACCCTTGGCATCACCGAACGTAATGTGCGGCAGCATGCCGTTCTTCCATTGTGCCCGGAACAGTGAGCGCGCTTCGGATTTAGCCCGCTCAATATCATAGTGTCTGAGTCCAATCGCGACAAAACAGCTATCCCATAGCCATTGATGGATGTACAGGCTGGGATCCGGGCGTGACCACCCGCCCAGATCATTTTTCTTAAGCACCGTCTTAGCCTGTTTTATGAGCGTTTGTCGTGGTTGCGCCATCACTTTAGTCCCTTCAAACAACATACGAGCGTACGACAAAGACGTACCTACGAATGCCACGAATTAATACTAACTATGGGTTACCAGTATGCTACAACGCCGCTCTGGGTACAAGTGAATCAGCTTTGCATCGCCCACTTTTAGTTGGCATCCCCCATCGCAGGTGCGTATCAGCAGCTGGGTTCAATCAACCAATCCGGGGCAGACCGTTAAGTTTTAAGTTTTAGGTAAGCTTGGGGCAAGGTGAATCAGTGAATGAGCCTACAGCAAAAGGCACCGCTTGGAGCGGTGCCTTTTTAAGCGACCCAACCTGTACTTAGTACTGGTGGATGAGCCACAGGAAGACGCCGGTGCTCAATATGATAATCGCATAGAACAACGACAGTCCAATGGGTGAACCCCAGCTGAACCATGAGCCCCAGGCACGCCAGTTTCTGGCGCCCCAGTCTTCCCAGTTGGCCTCACGATGCCGTTTGTGGGCTTCGGTGAGCGACTTCTTTTCGTCCATATATACCTCGTGGATTACTGCTAATTCTCTTGCCAGAGTTATCGACCTATCCGCTGGCGCTCATCTATTACGAAACCACATGCCGTTCATGCCGCGAGCAACGGCCGGCTAGCTCGGTGGATTTATTTCGCTTTTATGATACCACGCCAGTCAGCAGGCCGTTAACCCGTGTTGCCAACATCCGCGCAGCGGATACATTACGCTTGCGGCCGCTGACCGTCCAGATTGGTCGGGAGAGCGACTTGGTGCGCACTATTGTAAGGTCGCCGTTTTCAAGTGTGCTTTGGACGATATGGCGCGGCAGCAGCGCCGTACCCTGACCGGCAATCGCCATATCGCGCAGCAGTTCCATGCTGGCCGAATGAAAAATCGGTGTCACCTGTAGGTGTTTACGCTGAAATAGCTGCAAAAAATATTTGTACGTCGTCGAGTCAGGGTTGGTCGCCAGCCAGTCATCTATCCGGTTGGCCGGCCGGCCGCCGGTGCGTGCCGGTGCAGCCACGAATACGAATTCCTCGTCATGTAACTTGCGTACCACCACGTCACTGCTCAGCGCAACTGGTTGGCCGGTTATGATACCGATATCTATCCGTCCCTCGCGCAGGCCACGCAGAATCCGGAGCGAATTATCCACCAGTACCTCGGCATTACGCAGTAATGGCCGTTCCGTATCCGACTCGTACAACAAATGGGCGATGCTGTCGATAAGTCCGATGCGCACCCGCTCTTGCGGTACTCCCGCCCGCAGTGCCTCAAGCATACGTCCTTGTTCCGCAGCCATAGTACGAGCCGCAGCCGCTACGATCTGACCTTCGGGCGTCAGCGCAATCGGACGGCTCCGCCGCACATACAAGCGCGCACCAAGCACGTGTTCCAGAGAGGCGACTGCCAGCGAAATCGCCGGCTGCGTCACTCGCAATTGCCGAGCCGCAGCCGAAAAGCTGCCCGCCTCCACCAGCGCCAAAAACTTCCGGTAACGACTATCCATAACTACAGTATAGAGCAAGTCAATCATAATATTCACTAATACTTACTCATAAATTTGCTTTATGTTTCCGCGGCCGTTATTATTAAAACTTATAAGCACATGGAGGGTATGATGCACAAAATTAAAATAGCGGTGATAGGTTGCGGCAACTGCTTTTCGGCACTCTATCAAGGACTCGAATACTATAAAAACGCCTCAGCCGAGACTATTCCCGGGATAATGTGGGCTAACATCGGTGGTTGTCGCCCGCGTGACATCGAAGTTGTCGCCGTTTACGACGTCGATGCTCGTAAAGTCGGCAGGCCCACCAGCGAGGCTATATTCGCGGCACCGAACTGCGCACGCGTGTTCCAGCCTGATGTGCCCGCCGGACCAGTCGTGCAAATGGGACATGTGCTCGACGGCGTCTCCGACTATATGCTGGAGCAACCGGAAGCGCTGGGTTTTCGTGTGTCCAAGGCGAAGCCAGTAGACGTAACTGAATCGCTCAAAAAAAGCGGTGCGGACATACTCATAAATTATCTGCCAGTCGGTTCGCAGCAAGCCACCGAATTTTACGCGCAGGCCGCGATTGATGCCGGTATCGCGTTCTTAAATTGCATTCCGGTCTTCATCGCCAGCAACCCCGAGTGGGAGCGGAAGTTTATCAATGCCGGACTGCCACTGATCGGCGACGACATGCGCTCACAACTTGGTGCGAGCGTAGTTAGCCAGGTGCTACAGGAGCTAGCTTTTGACCGTGGTATGCAAGTCGATTTTCACCAGCAGCTCAACATCGGCGGCAATACTGACTTCAATAACATGATGGTGCAATCCCGCCTGGCCAGTAAAAAGAAAAGTAAAGAAAACGTTATCCGTGCGCAAAATGACATCCGGGGCATTCCCGTACCCGAGCATAGTCTGTTTGCCGGTCCCAGCACCTACCTACCCTATCTCAAAGACAATAAGGTCGCATATTTTAACCTGCGGCTGCACGGTTTTGGCGACGCGCCGGTAACCATCGACGCGAAGCTGAGCGTGCAGGACAGTGAAAACAGCGCCGGCGTTGTTATCGATGCCATCCGGTACCTTCAGGTCGCACGTGAACTGGGCGTAGTTGGTGCCTTGCGCGGCCCGAGCGCCTGGACTCAAAAAACCCCGCCCGAACAGATGATGTATGCTGACGCTAAGCAGGAATGTGAAGAGTTAGCCCATCGCCGCTTGACCGACTCAGTCCGCAAGCAAACCAAGACCACCAAAATAGGTATGTCTGTACACAAATAATTAGCCCCGTAATCATCGGGTAAGGCAGCGTAGCTGAAACCGTCTCATCGAGCATAACTACGGTGACACTCTGCCCTCTCTCGCGGCCTACTCTCGAGCGGACTGCGATATGTTAGGTCCTTCACGCTTGATAATCTGCAATAAAATAGCTAGAATTGCATTTTAATTCTTTTGTAAGTTTGTACCTAATGCGATCCAGGCCGACCACCACGATAGAGACTACTCCTCAAGTTCCGCAATCTGAATCTCGATTCAACCGGTGCTCCACAAAAATTCTACTCGGTAGCGTAGCAACCGCTGGCTGCGTATTGCTGACAAGCGGATGCGGCACAGTAACAGGGATAACCTACCAGTACAAGGGTCAAACCTACAGCACCCCTACACGCTATATTGCACCTATCGAGCAGGCGGCAAAATATTGTCCCGCAATAACGGTTGCGATCATCACCGCTCAAATACTGCAAGAGTCCAGCTTTGACGACAGTGCCGTATCTTCGGCAGATGCAGTAGGTGCGGAGCAGATGACAGATACAACCTGGTTAACTCTGATACCTGAGAAAAATCCTACTCAGAGACAGAAGGAAGCGTGGCTAGCCAAAAGATATGATATCAATGTTGAAGTTCCTGAAGCGGGCCGCTACCTTTGTGCGCTCTACTATAAGCACGGCGGCTCAGCACAAGTAGTTCTTGACCGACCAAGAAAAGAGGCCCTTGAGGATTATTATGCAGGCGGTCGCCTGTATCTTGGAGCAGCTTACGCCAACTCGATACTACAAGAGTCTTATACGGTCCGTGAGATACGCTCTTCCAGCACCTCATCTGCAGCAGGCCAATCATTTGATACGACTACAGGAGCTGCGTACAACATATCTAGCCCTTCCGAAATCGGTACAACCTACCAGGCCAGTCTAATATCGGCTACATAAGCGCATCATTGATTAGCACAGGGCAACTTGCAGCTATACTCAGCAAATTGAAGCTATCAACACACGTTCTAAACCGTGAACTACTTTATTGCAATACAAAAACGGTGTGCTAAAATAAGCGGCGTCCGAAGCGCCTAAACCGCGCTTTTTTAGTTTCAGTAGCAGTTAAATAAAGGGGGTTACCGGCAACCTAAGCCGGGTTCTATATTTAGTGCCTATGAATGAAACACTCACTCGCAAAACAGGAGAACCTGGAAACCACGCCACCGCGCCTGAACTGGTGCTGCAAGCCGGTATGGCTTCTGGCAGGGTCGCCTTGACAGGGGCCATGGCACCCGATACGGGTGAGGTCGCCATAGACCCTCTTCCGGACGCTGCCGAAATTACTGTCATCGGGACTTCTCCAACTAAGGTAAGTGAGATCGATGGGAGCGGAGATGGCGAGCCCTCCTTTCCTGGGCAGACTGCTGAGGCAACAGGAGAATCGCATGAAACCGTAAGGTTACTTGATACACTGGGTGACCTACTGATTCTAAGGCTCATTGCTAATAGCTCATCTAATCCCGAGACTTTTCTTCGGAACATCGTTCCTTCCACGGTAGCACTACCTACACTTCCGGAAGTACCAGCAACAGACGAAGACCTTCCGGATTTGCTGGGCTATATCGTATTAGGGCATGACCCAGAGAAGAACGGGCTTCATTCTGAGGATCTGCGTCGGTATCTTGATGAGCACCCGGGTATTCCCAAAGACATCCTCGAGGATGTAAAGCTCATCATTGGCGAATGGGTTGGTGATGACCGCAAACATGTACGAAAGGAACGAAAAGGAAGCAGGGACCGTCAAGCCATGGAGGAGCTTAGGACCGGCAATCTGGTTGACAAAGCATCTGACATTACTGAAGATGAGTCTCGTAAGAAGTTACCGGCAGATAAAAACGCGCGCATAATCACCGTCTGGCGTAATAAAGCAGGCGGCATCCTCATCACCAGGCATACCTACAGTTGGGCAACGACTGAAAGTTACGAAAAACTGTGCCACGCGTATGCGGAAACACCACAGGAACAGGGTTTGCCTGCTGAACGAATAGGCGGGTTTGGCAGCACCTTGATAAGGAGCCTCTCCGAGAGGGTAACCATAATGGCCATTCCATCACAACTCATAACACGAATCACCAACAGACAAATCACCAAGGCAAGCGGTCAAAGACAACGAATGATGTACCGCATGCCGGTCGCAGCAGTTTACATACCGCCCGGTGGGGTATCCCGAGAGGAGTCGACGTTTGTATTCGATCTAGAAGACGAGGAACAGGTCTGACTTATTTGAGCACGGCTTTAATGCGGCGGATACCAGCCGAGGAGGATTCCTCTTTGGTAATTTTGAACTTTTTACCATCTTCGGCCAGCTGGCCGGTGTGGTCGACATGCGGGCCGCCGCAGATCTCCAGGCTCACAATATGGTCGTCCGGACCCATTTGGTACACCTTAACGGTGTCGGCATAGCGTTCACCGAACGGCCCGATAGCACCCATATCCAGCGCCTGCTGCGTCGGGTATTCGGTGAATTTGACTGGTACGTCTTCGACAATCCAGCCGTTTACCAGGTCTTCGAGCTGCTTGATCTGCTCCGGCGTCAGTTTTTCGTCGTGATTAAAGTCGAACCGCAGACGTTCCTCAGTAATATTACTGCCGTGCTGGCGCAATTCCGACCCAAACAGCTGGCGTAATGCACTCTGCAACAAATGCGTGGCCGTGTGGTATTTCTTGTGCTGCAGGGTCTGACCACCCAGGCCGCCTTTGAACGTACCCTTGGCAGCAGTTTGGGAACGAGCCCGTTGCTCGGCCATCTGTGCATCAAATTCTTCTCGCCATGTAGCGGAAAGTGTAACGTTATCTCCGCCGCGAGTTAAAACCTCTTCGACTGCGAGCTCAACAGGAAAACCATGCGTGTCATAAAGTGTAAACAAGTTAGCGCCCGATATCATATGCTGCGCGCCATCGACTTCTACCAGCTTATCAATTAGTTTGATACCATTGCGGAGCGTCTGGCGGAACGCCTTTTCTTCCTTCACTAGCACTTCAATAACATGCTCGCGGTTTTCTTCGACTTCCGGATAGTCATCCACATACAGATCAGCGATCACCGGCACGACTTTCTCCAAAAAGTTCTGCTCAATACCAAGCTCGAATGCAAAGCGAATGGCACGGCGCAGTAAGCGGCGCATCACATAACCCTGCTCCTTGTTGCTCGGCGTCACACCGTCCACCGCCAGGAACGTCGCAGCACGCAGGTGGTCCGCAATCACCCGCATGCTTTCGTTATGACTGTCGTATTTCTTGCCGCTAATGCGCTCCAACTCTTGGATAATCGGCCACATGACGGAGATCTTAAACACATCAGGATCATTGAGCGCGGCGGCAGCAATCCGCTCCAGGCCAGAACCATGATCAATATTGGGCTTTTCGAGTGGTACAAACTTGCCTTCGGCCTCTTTACGGTACGCCATAAAGACGTTGTTGCCGATTTCCATAAACCGGCCGCAGTCGCAGTTGGGGTGGCACTGTTCGCCGTACTCAGGGTTGTGCGGCGTACCAAAGTCATAAAACATCTCACTGTCCGGACCGCAGGGGTCGCCAACTGGAGTGTGTTCCGGGTCACCGTTGCGGCTCCACCAGTTTTTGCTTCCATCATAGTAGAAAATGCGCTCACCATCTCTGATGCCGCGCTTGTAGCCATCTGCTTCAGAACCGACGTCAGCGATACCGCTACTTAAGCCCTTACCTTCAAACAGCTTCTGCCACAATTCGGCGGCCTCGGTATCCTTTGGAATGTTGTACTCGGGCGCCCCGATAAAGCACGTGATGTAGAGCTTGCTCGGGTCAAGACCAACCGTTTCGGTCAAAAACTCCCACATCCACGGCACCTGCTCGGCTTTAAAATAATCACCGAGCGACCAGTTCCCAATCATCTCAAAGAGAGTGGTGTGCCGGTTATCACCGACTTCTTCAATATCCTGCGCGCGGAGACAGGTTTGACTATCTACAATCCGTACACCTTCAGGGTGGGTCTCGCCCAACAGATACGGGATCATCGGCTGCATGCCACTACCGGTAAACAAGGTGGTCGGGTCGTTCTGTGGTACCAAAAGGGCACGCGGAATCACTTTATGCCCGCGATTCTCAAAAAACTCCAGATATTTGTTACGAATCTCCTGCGCTGTCATAGTCATGCGGCTATTATACCAGAGGTCGTATTTACTTGATTTATTTTATGCAATGGAGTAGGATTCTCTGCAAGCGAGACTATAAAGAGAAGGATGCCTGCTATGTCGCCTAGAAACCCTAACAGACCAACATTGCTGACTGGAGTACTTGCCGCTGGACTAGTCGGAGGAGTAGTAATTGCCATTGTAGGAGGGGGTAGCAGCAGCAATGGTACTGCGTCCGCAGAGAAATCGTCTGGAATACGAGGGCAGACCTGTGCAAAGGCTTTTGGCGCTATGGCACTGAATGCGGAGTTTCAGGGAACAGGTATTAATCATTCCTGGGGCGGGTTAAATCCCATAGGACAAGAGCCTGCGGACCAAAGGGAAGATGGCCAACAGGTATATGTTAATGGCGTGCCTTACGCAGTCTTCGCAACTAGCATCACTGCCGTACCTAACGCAAAGGGAGACTGCGCTTACAATGTCTACACATCCAGAACAGGGGAAAAGCTTCCTACACACGACTCTATGCCAACAGGGGACGAGATACGAGCAGCAGACGCGGAGCTTCAGCGCCAGGGCTAGGCCCTTGGCTCTACGCCAGATTAACGGAGGCTGCCAGCCTAGCTCTTACTCGCAGCACTAACCGTATTCCACGCCGCCGCCGACAGCGCCTGAATAATATTAATCCCGTCCTGTTCCGTAGTATTTTGGTTCGTAAGCACCGCGATGGTGTAATCCACGCCGCCACCCTGCACATAGCCCACGCTGTTCACGACCCAGCCCGAGCCATTGGTTTCGCCAGGGTCAAGCCAGCCATTTTTAAGCTGTACGTTCACGCCCGCCGGTACCCCGCCAGTTATACCCCAATGCTGGCCAGCTTCAACATCACTCAGCAGATTATTAGCCACCGTAACTGAAGCAGCATTCAGTAGCGTAGGGTGTGCTACCTCGTTAACGACCTTGAGCTGGTCAAGCGCCGTCGTGATTGACCAGCCCCAGTGCTCCGAACTGGCGTTGCTGTGTGTAGCGCCGACCCGCTGGAACAAGTTGTTTATTGCCGTATGGCCGCCCACAGCCATCCATAGGCCGCTGGCTGCGTCGTTGTCACTCTCCTCTATCATGGGCGTGGCCTGAGCCAGCTGGCTGGCTGTCAGACCAGATATACCATTCTTCTGGTTCTGCAGCAGCAGCGTCTCCAGAATAGGTAATTTAATGATGCTTGCCGTAATAAATGAATTACCGCTCGCCGCCTTCGTGTATTCGGCGATCGCGCCGGTAGTGTTATCGTAAACGGCCACGTCCACATTGCCGTCGGGCGGCGTGGTGGTCAAAACTTGTTGCCAGGCAGCGGTCAGGTGGCTTTTTAGCGCCGCCGCCTTCTTAGCCTTGGCTGCTGCCGCGGCATCCTGTTTCGCCGCTGTCAGGCTGTGCTCGACATGCTGAGCTATGGTGTGTACCGAGTGGTAGCCCACATTGTAGCCCACAATCAACACCAGACATATCAGTGGTATCAGTGCTTTTTTAGTGAGTCCGTACTGTCCCATGAGATTAAAACCTTACGGTTATTGTCCCATAGTAACGGAGCAAGCACAATAAAAGCTGCGGGTCCGCGTACAAAAACGCGCCTGCTAGCTTGTCAGCCCAGTTTTACCTATCATCTCCGTATGTTTTCTTACATACTTTTTTGCTGCTTTCCGCTAACATACATAAATAATGTGGGGTAAAGGAGATAGCTATGACAGATAATAACGACCAATCCGGGGGCATATTCGGAGCAGCTAACAAACTTGGCGGGGAGCTGCACTCTGCCCATGCAGCCCAGAAAGCAGCCGAGGATGCTGCCAAACAAAAAGAACAGGAACGCAAGCACCAGAAAGAGATCGAGGAGAAGAAAAAGACAGAAGGGCTACTCTAACTATTTCAGTGACGTCTGTTTTACACACCAAAAGAGCCCCGGTAGACTGGGGCTCTTTGCTGTAACTCTGGCAGCCGCTATGTTCTAAGCTTACGACGCACGGTGACTAAGCAGCTGGTGCCGCGCCTTGGTCTGCCACTTTCGCTCAAAACTGGTTATTGCCCCCCGTAATTCTTCATCACTCCGAGAGTACAGGTTAAGCTGCTCTTGTATCCGTCGGTCCATCTCGTACCCCCTTTCACCAGGATAGTATGGACGTAAAAGCCCCGCTTTGCTGTGAAAAAGCTAACACCTGAGACGAAAATGGCGCGGTTTGTTTACTCAGTGCCGTCGCGCTCATCGCCGGGCACTGCCGAACTAGGACGATCGCTATCTGCGTCGTCATCAGTTTGTGCATGCAAATCAGCCAGGATATCCCGGGCTTCTTCGGGAGAAAGCTCACCGGGCCGGTAGCCATGGCTGAGTAGCAACGCCTTATCATCATTGCTGAGTTCATTATAGGTATAACGCTGGTCGCCTGAATCCATAGGAAAGCTCCTTAAAGGGTTACATAATGTTCCCCTTTAAGTATAGCTTACCGCAGGCCGCCTTTGCGACCGGCTATCCGGGCGCGTTCAGGATCGTTTTTGAAGTTGCCGGGACTGACACTTCCGCCCAGGCGGCCGGCCTCAGCCGCTCGCTGCGGATCGTTTTTGAAGTTGCCTGAGCTAGCCTTGCCGCCCTTGCGACCGGCCCGCGCGTGCCCTTCAGAATCGCCGTGCCAGCCTTTGCCGACAGTTTTTGATGTTACCATAATTAGTTACCGTGATGTTTTTTAATCATACTGCGACTATACCTACGCCAGCCGCACTTAACTATGAGAAATCTTACAAGCCACTTTGCGTAGTGTAAACAGTTGACGAAAATTAGTTTAGTAGCTAAACTAATTAGTATGAAGCGTGAACAGCTCATCGAATCCATCTTCGGTACCATGCAGCAACTGCACCGTACGTCCACCACCCGTTTGCACACGCTTATGGACATACAGGATATATCGCTGACACAACTGGAGCTACTGGTGATTATCAAGCACCGTCAGCCGGTCAGCGTCAAAGACCTGGCCGCCGCCATTCGCCTGACGCCGGGGGCCATAACACAGATGCTGGAGCACCTGGCCGTGAAGAACTATGTAGGACGCGAGCCAGCGGAGTACGACCGCCGCGTGACTTTCGTTAGCCTTACCCCTACTGGTGCGGAGAAGCTGAAGTCGCTGTGGGAGCAACGTAAAAGTACGCTCAGGCAGATTATGGACACCCTGACCGACGAGGAATTAGCTATAATGTTACGCGTCCAAGAAAAAATGCTGCGGCATTTTGAAGCTTTAGGCAAACCGCACAAAAAAACCAAAGATTAAGAGGAGATTTGATGAAATTTACGCTATTCAAACGTAAGCGTAGCGAACGTGTCACGGGCCTGGTCGCCCATAAATCAGTCCGTGTAGCTGCAGCCGAAGCAACCGCTACTCCATTCGTACAGGAACCGGCCGAACGCTCGCACGCCGAAATCATGGTGATTATCGTCGCGCTGATGCTGGCCATGCTGTTGGCCGCACTCGACCAGACGATTGTCAGTACTGCCCTGCCGCGGATCGCTAGTGACCTCCACGGGCTCAGCAAATATTCATGGGTAGCGACGGCTTATCTCCTGACAAGTGCCGTTTCGACACCACTATACGGCAAGATCAGTGATATGTTCGGCCGCAAAAAAATCTTCCAGTTCGCGATTATCCTTTTCCTGGTCGGCTCAGCCCTATGTGGAGCTGCCCACAGCATGAACCAGCTGATCTTCTTCCGCGGGCTGCAGGGTGTCGGCGCCGGCGGCCTGATGACCCTGGTTTTCGCCATCGTCGGTGACATCGTGCCGCCACGGCAACGAGGCCGCTATCAGGGGTACTTCGGTGCTGTCTTTGCCGTCTCCAGTGTTGTCGGTCCACTACTGGGAGGTTTCTTCGCGGATGCTGGGGCCATCCTGGGTATAACTGGGTGGCGCTGGATATTTTACATCAACCTACCCGTGGGCATCTTGGCGTTGTCAGCTATCGCTGCCCGGTTGCACTTGCCCGTCAAACGTTCGCCGCACAAGGTTGATTACGCCGGCTCTCTGCTGCTCGCCATCAGCATCGTTACGCTGCTGCTAGCTACCGTGTGGGGCGGCGTGAGTTACCCGTGGGGCTCGACACAAATTATCGGCCTGTTTGCTACAGCCGGCGTAAGTGCATTGCTATTTATATGGCGTGAGCACTTTGCCCAAGAACCAATCATTCCGCTGCGTCTTTTCCGCAACAGTATTTTTAGTGTGACCACTTTGCTGAGTTTCATTATCGGCGTAGTTATGTTCGGTGCGCTTATTTTCTTGCCGGAGTATCAGCAGATTGTCCGTGGTGATTCGGCCACGAAATCCGGACTGATGCTGCTGCCACTCGTTGCCGGGCTGATGGCCGCTTCAGTAACTTCCGGCCGGCTGATATCGAAGTTCGGCCACTACCGCCCCTTCCCTATCGCCGGAACCGCTGTTGTCGCCACATCGTTCTGGCTGTTCAGCCACATCGCCGTCAACACCAGCCGTGTGCAAATCGGCCTGTGGATGGTCGCACTCGGGGTAGGTATCGGCATGGTTATGCCTGTGTTGACGCTAGCCGTCCAGAATGCAGTCGAGCGCAAAGACTTAGGTACCGCCACTTCATCGGTAGTCTTTTTTCGAACCATTGGCAGCGCCCTGGGGGCAGCAGTTTTCGGTGCTATACTCTTAAACCGTTTAACTGCGCATTTGAGCCAGATCCTACCGGGCGGAGCAGGTGTGAGCGCCGCTAAAGGCCTGAGTACCAGCACGTCGAGTCTGCAGAACTTACCGCCTGAGATCGTACACAAGATCCTGACGGCGTTTGCGACTTCTTTCCACGATGTGTTCCTGTTCGGTTTGCCGTTCGCGGTTATAGCCTTCGCCGTCTCCTTGTTTCTTAAAGAGACACCACTGCAAGAATCCGCTAAAGAAGAGGCTGCTGGGGAGGGGCTGGAGGCATCGCATGACATCTAAGGACATAGGCACGTCCAGGTACGCCATTACTGTCAAAAGCCTTACGAAACACTTCGGTAAATTTACAGCCGTAGATGACATAAGCTTCAACGTCAAACGGGGCGAGCTGTTTGCCCTGCTGGGGCCCAACGGCGCCGGCAAAAGCACCATCATCAAAATGCTCACCACCTTGCTCAAACCCAGCGGCGGCACACTTACGCTGGCGGGGCACGACGTGACCAAGGCACAGCATGCGGCCCGTAAAAGTTTCGGCATCGTGTTTCAGGATCCATCTCTGGACGCTGAGATGACCGCCTACGAAAATATGGAGTTACATGCAGCGTTATACGGTGTGCATGGGAAAGAAACCCGGGCACGAATCAAAAACCTGTTTGAACTAGTGGAGCTGTGGGGCCGCAAAGACACACTAGTCAAAAACTACTCGGGTGGTATGAAGCGCCGCCTGGAAATTGCCCGCGGGCTGCTACACCATCCGCAGGTACTGTTTCTGGATGAGCCGACGCTCGGATTGGACACGCAGACACGCAACCTTCTGTGGGAGTACGTAAAACGACTAAGTCACGATGAGGGCATGACCGTATTCTTTACCACGCACTACCTGGAAGAAGCCGAAGCCGTGGCCGACCGGATCGCTATTATCGACCACGGCCAGCTGATTGCACTCGGCACGTCCAAAGAACTCACCAAACAGACCGACACCAAAACGCTGGAGCAAGCCTATCTGGAGCTGACTGGCAAAACCGTGCGCGACGAAGAAACAAATGGAAACGACGAGTGGCGCACTCGCCACCGGGCAAGGATAATGCGATGAGAGTGGTCTATATTTTGTGGCTCCGGCAAATCAAGCGCTTCTTTAGAGCCAAATCGAGGATTATCGGTGCGATTCTGCAGCCGCTACTGTTTCTGGTAGCACTCGGTTACGGCATCGGCTCCGTTTACTCTAAGGCCGGCCAGGGCGACTACGTCGAGTTCCTGGTACCAGGCATCATGGCACAGACCGTATTGTTTGCGGCGATGTTCTACGGCGCCATGATTATGTTTGATAAACAGTTCGGGTTCTTAAAGGAGACGCTGGTCGCGCCAGTTTCACGGTTCAAAATCATGTTCGGCGGTACGCTGGGTGGCGCCACAACCGCCACCCTGCAAGGCACGCTGGTATTCTGCATATCACTGCTGCTCGGCTTCCGGCCACAACACTGGGCACTCGTACCAGTGGCAGTCATAATTCTCGGCATGCTGGCGGTCGCTATCGCCAGCTTCAGTTCCGGCATCGGCAGCTTCGTGCAGGATATGCAAGGCTTCCAGGCCATTAACCAGTTCCTGGTGCTCCCTTTGTACTTCTTGAGCGGGGCATTATACCCATTGGAACGCGTGCCGGATTGGCTGCGAATTGTGGCTGAATGCAACCCCATGAGCTACGCCGTCGATGCCATGCGTGACGTGCTCATCGGCCAGACGCACTTTGGCCTGACGAAAGACCTCATCGTGCTGAGTTTATCCGTCGTAGTGTTGACTACATTCGGGGCCTACCGGTTCCGACATATTGAGGCATAAGTCACTTCAAGGTCGAACGCTAGCTGGTGTAAAGATTGTGCTCTTGCATATATGTGCGCGCTTCTGCTGGCAAGAAAGCTTGTAGCGAACCGGCGCGTATACTTGTGCTATGTACTCGTTGAGGTGCGAATTGCCGTGTATCAAAATCCTAGCTCATTATCGGGACGGCAGCTTCGCTTACATACTTATAGCTGATTTTCGCCCGTTCATCTTCCGGCAGTTGGTTCAGCGCTTCCACGATGATCGACTTCTTCACGCCTGGTATAGAGAGAACGATCATGGGCCAACGCTGAACCCATTGCCAACGCTCCGGGATTCGCAGATTATCCACTAAGGAGTCGATCCCTGTTATTCTACGGTCAATGCTCTCGGTGATTTCAGTAGCCGCAGAACTTTCAACTGGAATCAGGCGAAATTTGAATGGCAACTGAGCTGCGCCTAACGTTAGCTGACCAATTAGCAAGCGATGTTCCCAATGCGTAGCGTTTGGCTTGTGTATGGGACACTTATCCAATAGGATTACTGCCTCCATAAAAGGCTCATACGTATATGCGCGCAATAGCTGCCCGATGTGCGCACCGTGAAGCGGGTCAAACGTACCAACAAAGGCAACTTTACTATGAACCATGCCGCAAATTATATCTTCTTCTGACAGTGAGCTAAACACTGTCATACCAAGTTTATCCGTCGTAGTGCTGACTACCTTGGCGCGTATCGATTCCGCCATATTGAGGTGTGGGCTACATGCTAACCATTTAGTGCATCAGTCTCGAGCAAGCGAGCAATTGCTTTACCGATAGGTAGATCCGTATCTTCTTCTACGAAGGCCCACTGTCCATTGGGATTAATCTCGAGAAACCAATAGTCGCCCTTGGTGTCGAGCATGATATCAATCGCTCCGAATGATAAATCAAACGCTTTTGTCAGCGCGACGCATTGGTCCTGAAGCTTCTTTGGAAGATCATACGCCACAAAGCGGGTTTTGCCGCCAGTATAGGCGCGGCGCCAGTCGATGATATCCGGATAATCCCGATGAGACTGATCGCACACGGCAGCCGTAAAGACCTGGTCTCCAACCACGGTGATCCTCAAGCCTTGCGCAACGTCAATAGCTTTCTGAAATATCGCCGGCCCTGTATTGAGATTACCTAAATCTATATGATCCTTAGACGATATCTTGGTCGTATAAAAATACTGCACTTTGCCGTCCACTACTGGGAGCGTACTTGCCATTGACTTCGCGACGACTGTGCCATGCTCTGCGATAAACCGGGCTGCCGCTTTGCTATCTGAGGTAAATAACGTTTTAGGGACATTGAATCCAAGCTGAGCCGCCAGCTCAAGCTGTCGAGGTTTTGCTTCAGCTCTTAAAAGAGTGTAGTAGTCAGAGAGCCAGTAGGCACCTTGAAACAAACCGTACAGGTTCAGGATATGGCGTCGAATTGAACTATGAGCATAGTCCTTATAGTCGGTATCCACCTCCAAATCTTCAGGCTCGGGTATGTAGGGCCGCCGGTACCACACACTAGCGATATTCTCGAGTGGTTCGCCTCGATATATTGACGTGAGCATATGTCCGTTAAATACATACGAGAGCTCATCGCCATCTACGAAAACCGCTGGGTCTACCAGTACATAATCCCGCTTGAGATGTCTCGTCACAAACTGCACATGTACGTCACCAGTTAAGGTAATTATCAGAACGCTACCCACCCCTCGGGTATTGCTCATAATGACTTTGGCTAACGTTTAGCAGGACTCTTCGCCATTGTTACCTGTATAACCAGTGCCCGTGGTCATAGCCCGCTTACAGTCTTCAACCAGGCCCGCTAGACCCAGCTCGTTTTCAGTGAAGAGTCCAAACGGTCTTGGCGCCACCACATCAGCTCCAGTATTTCCCCCTGTACCGTAGTTTGCTTGGATAATCCCCTCAAATTCATGGTCAAGGTTTAGGGTGGGTGCGGTTTCGCCGGCCATTTGGTGTTCCCTCCATTTAGGCGATTTAATGTGTGTTTAGAGTTATACACAAGTCACATAGTATTGCAAGTTTCAGTTAGAATAATTGCTGTAAATAAGTAAGAAATTTAACTGCTAGCATCAGGTCAAGGCTAACTAAGTGGCCACCATTGGCGTCGACCGGAGAATCTTATGATAGTTTCGGCCAGATGACCTTGGCGACTATACTGTCCCCCTGTACCCAGCCAAAATTGCGGCTATCGGTACTTCCGGCTGGGTTGTCACCAAGTAAATAGAGCAAATCGCCCTGCTGCCTCTCGATGCGCTTTACCTTTTCCAGACCGTTGTGGCTCACAATAACCACATCTCCGGGACACAACGCACTCGTATACCGCCCGACAACCAGCTGGCCTGCCAAGAGGGTGGGTGCCATGCTATCACCCTCCACTCGACGGACAACGAAGTGCTTAGGCCTTTTTGGTCTCCCAGAAGATTTCAGCGATCTCATCAATCATATCCAATAGTTTCTGGCCCTCGGCCGGGTCATTGTGATGCTTGCATTCGCTGGCCTGCTTGACAGCTTTCCAGAACCGGTCGTGCAAGTCGGGGTACTTTTCGAGGTGCTCCGGCTTAAAATAATCAGCCCAGAGAACCATCAGGTGGTGCTTTACGAGCTCGGCACGTTCTTCCTTGATCAGCAGCGCACGCACGCGGTCATCACCCTCAAAGTTCTGCATTTTTTCCTGAATAGCCTTGACACTCTGTGCCTCAACGCGCGCCTGGGCCGGGTCATATACACCGCACGGCAAATCACAGTGGGCATACACGGGTTTAATAAACGGCAGCTTCATAGCTATACCCTCCTCTTTACTTACAGATACAGTCTACACCCACACCGAGCCTCTCCACAATGAAATCTAGCGGCTTACGATCTGCCCGATGATCTTGTCGAGCTGCTCAAATGTGTGCTCAAGCGTATCGCTGGCATCCAGATGATACTGCGCGCCTTCCATGACTTTATCTGTCTCAAACTCCATCCCAGGCGCAATAACGACAGCATTGTCCTCATGCTCATTCTTCATGAATGTTGCAAAATCGCTCGGATATCTTGCCTTATCTGGATGACCTTGGGTATGCGCAAAGCGAACGTCCGGCGGACAATCAAAGGCGATTTCGACGCCACCTGCCTCACGAAGCATTTTGGCACAACTTACCACGCGTAAGTCGTCGACACACAGACGCTCAGTTTCAAGACTGAGCGCAAGTCGCATTGTATAGTCCCAGCCATGTTCTTTGAGCATGCGGGTGTGCGTGTTTGCGTAGTCGGCACGCTTTTCAAGCTTTATGCCGTTTTTAGCCGCATAGTCACGAATAACGACACCAAACGAAAACGGTGTAAAGCCGTACTTTTCCTGTAGATAGTGCGCAGCGGATGTCTTACCGCTACCAGGATGACCGGCTAGTGAAACAATGACTTTTTGCATCAGTTCATCGTAGCATGCCAGATAACTTTTAGGAACGCTATGCTTTGTGCGTACTTTGCTGACGCCACTTGGCGATTTCACCGTGGTGGCCAGTCAGGAGCACTTCCGGCACTTTTAAGCCACGGAAATCTTCGGGGCGGGTGTACTGGGGGAATTCGATATTTTCGTCATCTTGCTGAAAAGATTCGATCTCGGCGGAACTCTCGCCGCCCAGAACACCGGGCAACAGGCGCACCACGCTGTCGATAATAACCATAGCCGGCAGCTCGCCACCCGTCAATATATAGTTGCCGATGGAATACTGGCAGTCCACCCACTGCGTGATACGCTCATCATACCCTTCATAGCGCGGACAGACGATAATGAGCCCGCGGCCCGCTTCGCCCGCGGCCGCCAACTCTTTTGCATCAGATTGTTTGTAGGTTCTGCCGCGCGGCGTTGGCAACAGCACAAGTGCGTCTGGGTCATTTTGCTTCGCGACCTCTATCGCCGCCACGACCGGTTCGGGCTTGAGGAGCATGCCATCACCACCACCGTACGGCGTGTCATCGACGGTTTTGCGCGGGCCTAGGCCAAATTCGCGCAGGTTTATAAACTCGTACTGCACGATACCCCGATCGCTCGCCTTCCACAGCATGCTGCTGCCAAGCACACCTTCAAACATTTCCGGGAATAGAGTAATGACTTGGATTTTCATTAGTAACCTGTATAGTTTTCGGGGCCGAACTTGGCAATGCGCTCCAGTAGCTGGTCATGAATATGGCCGTTACTGACAATGGCTCCGTAGATTTTACGGTCGTAGCGCTGGTCTTGGCCGTTCAGGTCGGTAACCCTGCCACCAGCTTCTTCGACTATCAGCTTGACTGCGGCAACATCATGAGTGCTCCGACCCGGAAAAGCATGGGCATCAACCACGCTGCTGGCTGTCAAGCTGCCACGATAGGCCTCACCATTAATAGGCACGAGCTTTACACCCGCCTCTACCAGCGGGTCATAGAGTGGCTGGTTCGGGAGAATCCGCTTATACGTTGGCGAGAACGCTACTCGCGCTCCATCTAAAGAAGCCTGGCCGGAAACACGGATTGACCGGCCGTTTTCAAAGGCACCGCCGCCCTTTACAGCAGTAAACAGCTTATCCAGCAGCGGCTCATACATGACGGCCACGACCGGTTGTCCGTCTTCAACTAACGCCAGCGAGAACATGGCGCCGGTCAAGCCCAGGATATATAGATCGGTTCCGTCTATCGGGTCACACACCCACAAGCGTTCCCGGTCAGCATGTGCCGACGTCTCCTCACCCAGCACACCATCCTCAGGGAATTGTTCACCAACTTTGGTAATAACCATGGCATTGATTGCCTCATCTGCATCGGTAACTTGCGTTTTGTCGAGCTTAAGCCTGACACCCATGGTGCCCGAATGAGCGAACTCAAGCATCATCTTGCCGGCCTCGCGCGCCAGCTGCTCCGCCCATGCCAGGCGCGAATCCAGATCACTCTTTTGTAACATATGGGTCGAATTATACTATCTCTTGTAGCGCGCAACAAAAAAGAGCCGGGGTAGCAACCGGCTCTTTCTACACATAAAGCTCCCACCTTTTAGAGTGGCTCGCAATGAGCTTGTTATGTTTGTTTTACGTATCCCGCT
>CAZMWE010000008.1:0-40523 GCA_964570005.1 uncultured Candidatus Saccharibacteria bacterium
AACTCGGTGCAAGTGATGCTAAAAAGTTAGCGGAGTTTTACACGAAAGCGTTTGGTGAACCGAAGTGGACAATGCCAGGCGATTGGTATGGCTGGGATATTGGCTCTGGTCACTTGTTTTTTGGTCCACATAGCGAAGTAAAAGGTATGGCATCTGAGCCACAGAGAGTGATGATTGCTTTCGATGACCAAGATGTTCAAGGCGCTTACGACAAACTTATTGCAGCCGGAGCAAGAGAAATAGCCAAGCCGTACAATCCAGACCCAGACAGTAAGGATTTTTGGCAGGCAACCGTTGCGGACCCAGAAGGCAACTATCTTCAGTTAGCAAGTCCGATGTAGCCCAGAGAGAAAGCTTAGTCTTGATTTGACCCAGCGGTCACCACACCGAAATACCGTGAGGCGCTTCACAGACACGGGGAACCGCTGCTTGTATCGTGGAGGGATTAGGTAAATAGGAGGCTGTGTATGTTCGCAATGACAATTTTTGGCTACACACTAAGTATCATTTGGGCGTTTTTTATAGTATTCATCTGGATAGCGATCGCTTTTCTGCCCGCCACGATCGCCAAGAACAAAGGCCGTGGTTTCTTCGGTTGGTTTCTGCTGAGTCTCTTCTTTTGGTGGATCACATTCTTCGTGGCAATTTTCATGGAAGACCACACGCACCCGACAACTACGTCCACCACCTAGCGATTAACCTATTCAAGCAGCGCGACGTGGACAAGAGAGCCATTTTTGAAAGAATCACGGGCCATCATGGAATCTCCGGCAGACGGACTTGCTTAATTTGACGATTCGCTCCTTTCAGATGATGTGCTTATTGACCCCATCCGCATTTCGGCTAGTCTTTGTTGATCAATCCCAATTCGGCAGCAAGTTCAGGAGCGACGGCAGCAAGCTGGACCGGGTCAATGGTCAGGCCGCGCAGCGATTGCCAACCGTAAATATCCAACAGCCGCGAACCGCGAACGTCGACAGCCTTGAGTTTGCAGCGGTGAAAGGCAGTTTTCTCGAGCTGACATGTCTGGAACTCAACATCGGTCAGTTCGGCCAGCTGGAAGTCGGTTTCGCGTAAGGTACAGTTCAAAAACTGTACGCGAATCAGTTTAGCAAAACGGAAGTTGGCCATATCTAGTTTGCAATCCTGAAACACCGTGTCTTTAAGCACCGAGCGACTGAAATCGACACCTGCCAGACGCCCACCAGTAATAGACACCCGAATAAGCGAACTGCCGCTGCACCGAGCTGCCGCGAAGTCACAGCGCACAAGCGCTGTATCGGTTAGGCCTAACTTTTCGAGTCGGGCCTCACCAAAGCTAACTTTTTCGAGCAGTGACTCGTCGAAGCTGAGATTCCTAACCTCAAGGTTATTCAAATCCAAATCGCTTACGTGGGCTCGCGAAAACGAGGTTTCATACACAATTTCACGTATCCCTACGGGCCTAAGCGTGTCAGAGCGCTGCAATTTCGGCTGTTGTAGCTTTATTTCGCACCCTCCAATAGCCTCTTGATGGGGTCAAAGTAGTAGTCGCGCCAGTGCGCAATATCCCGTTGCTCGTCCACGACGTCGCCGGAGTATGCAAAATGCACTGTCGTACGTTCTCCATGATCTTCCAGGGTGATGCGCACGGTGTATTTCCAGGTAGGATTATCATGGCCATACCAATCCTGTTCAATGAGTTTTTCGGGAATCAGTCCGGTGAATGTGCCATGAATATCGCCGTCCCAATAGCTAAATTCACCACCCTCTCGTACGTCTACCTTAGCTGGGCCGGCACCCCACTGTTCAGCCAGGTTTGCATCGGTCAACGCTTGCCATACCTTAGCTATTGGCGCCTTGATTTCATATACCTGTTCTATCTGGCTCATACACTCTCCTTCCCGGGGTACTAAAACCACTTAAAAAGGCCCGGACGATTCGGACCTTTTCCTTGGAAAAACTTGTTTTCCATAAGGAATAATAGCTCGGCTGCGGAGCACAGACAGTAATACGTTTTACTAGCCACCTAATAGGTTAATTGCTCGTGTGATTAGCACTCTTGACATGGGAGTGCTAACGGGACTATAGTGGAACTGGTGAGCATAATCACCCCTGTTAATCATAAAGAGGAGGCTACCT
Source organism: uncultured Candidatus Saccharibacteria bacterium (assembly GCA_964570005.1). Lineage (GTDB taxonomy): Bacteria > Patescibacteriota > Saccharimonadia > Saccharimonadales > UBA4665 > JAJZCD01. Next base: position 2,122 of record CAZMWE010000008.1, read on the forward strand.
ATGACAAATTCACTCATGCGTTTTGACCCGTTCGCGGACTTCGATTTCGACACCTTACACAAGCAGTTTTTCGGCAACGATTGGCCGGTGTCGCTACACAGCGTAACTATGCCAACCACTGATGTCTACGAAAAGGACAACCAACTGGTTGTGGAAGCACACCTGGCCAATTTTGATGAAAAGGACGTCGATGTGCATGTCGAAAATGGCGTGCTGGTCATTCAGGCCCAAAAGCACGAACGCGAGGAAGACAAAGACAAGAAGTTCGTCGTACGCGAGAGTGCAAGCAGCCTGTACCGCCGCATTCTCCTGCCCAAACGCGCCGATACCGACAAGATTGAAGCACACCTGGATGATGGCGTACTCAAGGTAACGGTCCCGCTGACACCACTGCCGGAACCGAAGAAAATCACGATCTCTGCCAAATCAGGCAAGAAATAACCGTATTTCTGATCGCCTGAGACGTCCGCCGGCTTGGCGGACATCTCAGTTACTGGACATCAATTCGGATAAAACCTTCGGCGTATTTGGCACCGATTTTGGCACCCGCAGTTGAAGCCCACTGTTCAAGCATAGCGCGAGCCGCTGACAAATCGGGCACCTGGCTGACGTGTTTGGACAAGGCCTGCAGCTTGGTTTCGAAAACGTCGGTTATATCGACATAATACGTCTGTTCCCCGCGCAGGTTGATCAGCAGCACATGCTCGACCTTGTGCGTTTCCAGACGCTCATCAGTCAGCAAGTCGGGAAAAGTCAGCCGGTCGCGCGCTAGCGGAAAGACGGCATCAAGAGTGGCCTGACCGGCGGCGCGGTGGTCGGGATGGTTTATAAAGCCCCAGCCGTTTTGCATGGCATAGACCATAGTCGGGTCCATCACTACGACAGTATCGGGCTTCACCTGCCGGATGACGCGTACGATGTCTTTTTTGAGTGGTAGCGTAATTTCCAACATGGCGTCTTCGTAATGCAGAAAATGGACTGCTTTAACACCGAGCGTCGAGGCAGCATCTTGCTGCTCCTGCTCGCGGACCTGCACCAGCTGTTTACCGGTTACATTCGGGTCGTTCGAGCCTTTGCTGCCGTCGGTTATGACTAAGTAGTGCACCTCGGTGCCTTGCTTGGCCCACTTGGCAGCCGTGCCGGAGGCACCGAAATCGATGTCATCGGCATGTGCGCCCACCATGAGGGCGACTTTGGGGATAAAGGGGATAAAATCACTCATACGTTTATGATACACCGTGCTACCACAGTTAGTTTTACACTTCCAGCCGGAGAGGCTAGCATAGGAGTATGACTATTGAGCAGTTTTGGCATGGCAAGCTCCGGCGGCCGTACCGGTTACATATTGCATATTACGGTGAGGAAGGTAAACCGGTGATCGTGCTGCTGCACGGTATAGCCGCCAGCGGCGAAGACTGGCGCGCACTGATTCCCCTGCTGACCCCCTACTACCGCTGTATCACTATTGACCTGCTCGGCTTCGGCCGGTCGCCGAAACCACAGTGGGCTGAGTACGACATGGCGCAGCACCTGCGTGCTGTCCGCTGCACCCTCCGGTCATTGCATATTCCCAAGCCGTACATTTTGGTGGGACACTCACTCGGCAGTCTACTGGCCACCCGCTACGTCCGGCGTTATCCGGCCGGTATTGGGCGGCTCGTGTTGCTCAGCCCGCCGGTGTACCCGCCGCTTGATACTATCGAGGGTAAGCTGGCGCTGCGCCGCACCGACCTGCTGATGCGCCTATACCGCACGATACGTGAGCATCCGCGCATGACACCCGCGAACGTCCAGCGGCTCAGCCGGTTGGGAGCTATTCCGCGCAGCGTGGTCACAAGTCCAGACACCTGGCTACCGTTCAAGCGCTCGCTGCAACGCTGCATTGAGCAACAGACGGTTCTTGAGGATATCCGTGGTATCCGCGCGCCTATCGAGATCATGTACGGCACGCTTGACACCGTGGTTGTCGGCGCTAATGTCCGCACCCTTGCCCGTCTGCGCGACGTATCGGTTCATACCTTTACGGGCAAGCATGCGCTTGGGCACGTATACGCAAAAGCTGCCGCGAAGTTGTTAGTTCCTATGGAGCCTTAAGGGTTATCTTGATTTAGTATTCGGGTGGTGTCGTAGAGATTCCAACCAGCTGAAGCGGCGACTCAGCGTAACTGTAATTACGAATACCTTTGATGCAGCTGCTACTGTCGATCGTTAGAATTAAGGAAAAAGTAGTAACCAATTATGTTTGTACAGAGTAAGATTACGAACCAATAATCACGTCTGTTGACGCAGTGTTGATACCAATCCATGAATACATATGCCCAAAATCCAAGGGCAATCAGCGGGACAATCGAAACGATGATGTTCATGACTTAATTATAACTCTCTAGGTCCTATCGTCCAGCATGGCTTGGAGATAGAGGTCGGGAGCCAAACCCGGGAGATCGGCTTGATAAAATCGACGTCCATAAGATTGAGGACTTCTCTAGAGCGCCGTCGGTGGACCGGATGACTAACGACCTTGGTTTTTATGCCCCAGACAACCGCTCGTTTGATTTCGGCTATTCCGTGTTCGTCGGTAATGTTGGCTATCAGGCTCCGAATGGCATTATCAAATTCCGTTCTCTCAGCGGTATTTGGCACGGTCAGTCCTAGTTTACGCTGTTCAACGATTTCTCTGTTAATGCGTTCTAACGTCAGTCTGGCTTTGAGACTATTACAGCCACCACGGGGGGTACTTCGTGATGTGAGGTTTCTGCCAGCCCAAAAGTACGACTTTCTTCCTACCGACAAAATAACAGGTCAGACGCTGGGTGCCCTCCGGACCCGTTTGACTCAGACGATGCACTCTCCATTCCAGCCCGTCAGGAAAAGGTTCAACTGGAGCGTACCTGGAAAATTTACGTATCGGTGGTCCTCCCTCGAGGTTGAAGGCGTATACGTTATTATCGTCTGGATGCAGTGGAGTCCAGCCAATCTGTTTAGCACCGCTTCGGATCTGCACTACAACGCCCGCATAAAGCGTACTGAGGAGTTGAAGAAAGCACGAGGTGGCATTGAGAAGCTCGGCGCGACTCTAATGTCGATTGCCGGAAGCGCAGTGAGTCGTCTTATTGGTCCCGCGCAGTGGATGCAAGACGTTCGAGAGAACCACCCCGATTCTGTCCTTGCTGAATGGTCAGCAAAGGTTGCATATCAATAGCTGCACGCTTGTTGATCGTGTTAATGCCGAATACGACACGATCAGTCTTCTTAAGCTTATAGCCAAGGTTGTTGCTGGTATTCCCCGTAAATAATACTCGAGTCGCATCATCAGTATCGAGCTGGTAGTTGACATTGACGAACGTATTATCTGAAATATCAACACCATTGTCATTGCCGTAGAGGTAAACACCGCGCTGGCCGCCGTAGAAGTAGTTACCTGTCACATAGTTTTGAATCGACGCTTCATTGATACGAACCTGGCTACCATGCGCATTGTATCCCTTGTTGTTTTTCACCATATTGAAGCTTGAGCCATAGAGCGCAAAATTGTCGAAGTTGCCGATTGAGATGTTATTTTCAAAGATATTGTAATCCGAGTTGTCATGAAGCATGAAGCCGTGCAGCTTGTTGTCGATAGAAATATTGTCCTTGATAGTGTTATAGTCACAGCGCTTCGAAACGATGAACCCATGGTGACCGTTCGCGATGAAACGGTTGTACTCGATCGTTGCATTATTGCTATCGTCGTGGGGGTCAAGGCCGTAAATAGTGTTCGTGGTAAAAAGGTTGTTTTGCCACATCATACCCTGTGCACCGAACGTAAAAGCACCGATATAGTTGTGCTCGAACGTGCTATTCTGTACCCAACCCGTCGTATCGTCTGCGCCAAATTGGCCGCTATGGATACGCCATGATACCCCATACACACCCCCCTGGGATATGAAACTCAACTTGGATTGAAGGGCGGCATTTTTTTCCTGGTCCTTTGTCATGCCAAGATACGATATCGTGGAGTCCAATATGTCCATGCGGGCGCTACCGTAGGCGCGTAGGAAGCTTCGACCGTCCTTATAGTCTGTGTCACGACCCTTAGTGGCTGAATCATAGCTTGTGACGTTGACTCCCTCAAGGAGCGCTTCAGAGTTCTGGAACGTCAGCGTCGTGACATTGTAGTTCGGATTACTGAGGAGGTACAGGTTTTGGACAGTGGCGCTTGTTATATCAACCCGGATATTATCCTGGATGTAAATCGGCTTGTTAATCAGGAACGATTTTGGTCCAAGCTGGGTGATGCCGCCGTAAGGCTTCAATATTTGCATCAGCTGCGGTATGGTTTCGTAAGTGGTCGGGCCAGTGAAGCTGTTCCGAACGGTCAAGACCCCGGTATTGGAGACTGTAACGGCTAGGCCGGTCGTGGTCAGCTTGTTAGCCGGAAAGGCAGGAAGCGGACGCTCAACCGGCACTACTTTGATGGTAGTACCCCAGACAGGCTGACCCGGGTTTAAACGTTGCAGTGTCGCGAGGTCAACTCCAAAATGTTGCGCCGCCCACTGTAAAGTCTGACCTTGCGCGAGTTTGTAGTATGAATATTTTGGACCGTACGTCGGCTGGACGGCTGCCATGGACGTTTGAGCCGACTGCCAACCGGCGGTTACGAGCCGGTTGTCACCCCTCGTGGCGAGTGCCGACATAAGACCAGGCCCGAAGATATAGTAAAAAGTAACTAAGGCGATTGCGAACGGCAGAATCACTATCGAGGCAACGATAGGTGTGCGCCGTGATCGTTTTTGGGCTGTGTGCTTTTTGCTCCGCTTCATGACTTAGAACCTCCCGTCGCTTGTCCAAAGTAAATCAGTTGCTGGCCGGGACGCAGAACACTGTGAGCCGGGATATTATTCAGGCTTTTCAGAGCCCCTTCACTCATATGCCAGCGGCTCGCTAGCATCAAGTATGAGTCCCCGGGCTGTACGACATATGTCTTGACGTCAGTGGGAAAAATCGTACCGGGTAGTATCCGAGGCTTGGATGGGATGTCCGTCGTAAGGTTGCTTGGGACAGCAAACTCGTCAGTACCTACCGGTGCCGGCTGCGAGATGAGCGCCGCAGATTGTTTATTAGTTTGTGTTATGAAGCGAACGGTGAAAAAGAATACGATAGCGATGCCGACGAATCCAAGCGCCATGGTCGCCCAACGCCGTATAAGCCGACGGCGCATACGGCTCTTGTGCCAACGCGTCGCCCAGGAATTCTCAAGGATAGTCGCCAGTGCGTAAACCTTTATTATCGCAGTAACGTAGGAGTATACAATCCAGGTCGGCAGATAAATGAGTCGCTTCGGGTAGTGTCTGAAATAGCTGAACAGCCGGACGGTCCGGCTTACGAACCACCAAGCAACCAATACGCCGACAAACAACCAACGGTGCTGGATGGCTCCGATTACGGCGGCCGTCGGGCCGAGGAGCATGAAGAACGGTTGCACGAAACGGTCAAGCATGAAATAGGCGAGCACCGGATACTTAAATACCCAGCCTCTTCGAATAGCCCTCAGGTCGGCACGCCAAGAGTTTCGCGTCCAACGAAGGCGCTGCTTGAGGAATATACGAGCCTTACCAAGGCCTTGGGTATACACTACGGCGTCTTTAGCAAATGCAACGCGCCACCCCTGCTCGAGTATTAAGTGCGAGAGCCGTTTATCGTCTCCTGATACAGCGCGGGCTCCCCCGAAGAATTCATGCATCAAGTCATGCACGTTATCATGCTTGGGGTTGATAAGTGCTTCGCGGCGGTAGATGGCAGTTCGTCCAGACAGTGTGTTATACGCTTTGCCAAGTCCCAGCAGAAATGGCACTTCTTCGTGATAGCGATTCCAGAGCAACATGTCAAAGAGCACGTTACTGATGGTGTCCGGATTGCTGATACGCTGAGTAATGGTAACGCCGCCCATTCTTGGATTTTTGAAATAGGGTAGTGCGCTTGCCCGTACGCTATCACTCCAAACCGTATCAGAGTCCACGACAGCTATGAGATCTCCGGAGCATTCTTCGATGCCATCACAGAGGGCTGCTCGCTTCCCAGGCTTGGGCGTGACGATCAGCCGGCACTTCACATCTTTCCTAGGCACATAATTCCGTTCAAAATTGAGGATGTGATGCGTGTTGCTCTTATCGATGACAGCCACAATTTCGTCGACGCCGTTTGCAATCCACGAAGCCAGTGCTTCTTTGAATAACTCGTCATCTTCGTTGTAGACGGGCGTTACAACACTAATACTGAGCTGTTTACCGACAAGGTCGGACGTCTCAACCTTTTTAGCTTCCTGGCGATATATCGCCGCTCCAATAACACGAATAAGCCAGTAAGACCACCGCCATAAGCCGATGATAGACAGTGGTATATATAGCAGGATGTTCTGGAGCACGGAGCGTAAATTCTTAGGCTTCTACAACAGCAAGGTGGTTTTTACGAACCTTCTGGTTTTTGCCCAAAACTTTCTCATGCTTAAGATTTTCATCGACGACACTTCTGAGGATTCCGAAGTCAAAGCCATTCATATCACCCCACTCTAACAGGGCGCGTGTATCTTTCGGCAGGCATGAGCCATCGAAGGGACCGTAGTCACGTATGCCGTATACGGGGTTCCAGATTGCTTCACAACTTTCGGCAGTAGCTCGAAACACTTTGTCGGCGTCCCACCCCTTTCGCTTCACGGCGATCCGCATCTCATTGAAAAATGCAATTTTAACGGCGTTGTAGACGTTATGTACATACTTCTGGATTTCCGCCTCTTCCAGTGAGACGTGCTCAATGGGCGCATTGAAGGAGCGGTACAGTTTTTCGATGACTTTACCAGAACGTTCATCCAGCTCACCGATCAGTACGAACCAAGGGCGCTCAAAATCTTGATTTGCTTTCTCTTCCCGTAGATACTCAGGCTGCATGACAACACCAAAATCTTTGCCTGCCTGCTTCCCAGAGACTTTCTCTACGAGCGGGATAATCCGCTTACGGGTCGTTTCAGGCGGTACAGTAGAGCGGATGACCATGACATGGTAGCCGTCATGGTGTTTCAGTCTCTCAGCAAAGTCTCTGCAAGCTCCCGCTAAGATATGAAGTTGAATATGTTTAGCGTGCGTTGGCGTAGGCACGCTAAACATCGTCACATCGGTCGTAATCTTATCGTAATTACTTGCAAGTACGGCATTGAAGCCCTCTTCCTGTAATTTCACTACTTTTTCAGGGTCTACATCGACGAACGTGACCTCGTTACCGTGTTTTGACATTCCACGACCGGTTGCCTCACCTACAAATCCAGAACCAACAATTGCAATTTTCACAGAACCTCCCGGGACGCACTGACTTTGGCTAATATTACTGTATATACTTACAGGTACGCTTTATCGTCATATGGTAATGCATCGTTGCGGCTATTGCAATTAGGTTCTTTTATTTTTCCGTAAAAACAGGGGAACATGTAGTACTGTTTGGGCGAACACCAGTCCATTCGTTAAACTAGAATAGTGATAAAGTATTTTCGAGGAGATTCGAGGATTTTGCCAGCCCTTTATAAGTATACGGCTTATAAAGTGGCCGTTCTTCTAAAGCGACAACCACGGTCAGTCCAAATCGGCGCTCTTACTCTGGTCTGTCTCACGCTCATTGGAGGGATCACTCTGGCATACGCCTCTCTGTTTACGGCTCGCCCGGCGGGTTCGCAGGCGACGAGCCAACAGAAGACCGGTGAAGCAGGCAAACTGAAAAATGTCAGTATGCCTACGACTACGAAAAGTTCGACGACATCGACAAATAACCCCTCATCTGCCCCTGGGTCAGCAGTTGTCACAAACCAACCGCCTGTGTACCCCTCAACCATTCTGAATCTTACGGACTGGAAGCTGACACTTCCCATCGGCAAGTCGAATGACCCTGATGAAATTGTTCAGCCACAACTTGCCGGCTACTCACTACCACCCTACTTCCAACCTAATGTGGCAAAAGATGGCGTTCAGTTCGTAGCCCCGGTTGGCGGAGTAACGACATCAGGTTCAAACTTTCCTCGATCGGAGTTGCGAGAAATGACCGACAATGGTCAGAAGGAAGCAAGCTGGTCGACGACAAGTGGGACGAGTACCCTGCAGGTGCGTGAAGCGGTGGACCATCTCCCATCGGCTAGACCGCAGCTAGTCGCGGCACAAATCCACGGGCCCTCGGCGTACGTGATCCTCATCCGGCTCAATGGCTCCGACTTATTCGTGGAAGGTGATAAAGGCAAGAATATCGGGGACCTCGACGCAAAATATCAGTTGGGGAGTATCTTCGACCTCCAAATTACGGCGAGTAACGGGCACATTCTCGTTTCGTATAATGGCGTGCAAAAGGTCGATGAGGCTAACAGTGGCTCAGGAGACTATTTTAAGGCCGGTTGCTACACCCAATCAAACCCCAGCTACGGTGACAGCCCAACGGAGTATGGGCAGACGACTCTGTACAGCCTCAGCGTAAGCCATACCTAAGCCGTTTCGGGGGAACGATACGTGTGGTTCGCACCCCACAAGCTTGACCAAGATTGAAAGTCCTAGGTGACAGCGTTTCACGAGCGTATACTAACAGCCTGTTGCAATGAGGAGCTATCGTTGAGAGAAGTCGTATATGTTACCGAACCGAGTGCGATCAATTTGCGTGAAGCGCGTAGGTTAATCCCCGCAAAATATGAACTAGTTTCAGGCAATACATCATTTGACGGCGTCATCCCCGAAACATGCACCACCTTATTGATCAGAAGTGCAACGGTTATAAACCCTTCAGTTAAAGATGTTTTTTCCAACCTAAAAAGTATAATCCGCATTGGAACTGGTGTGGATAGCATCGATATGGCTTTCTGCGATCGCGAGAATGTACATGTCTATACCGCGCCAGGTGCAAATGCAGATGCGGTTAGTGACTACATTGTATGCATGATGCTTGTGGCTCTCAGAAAAATTACTACGCTTACTCCACATGATGTAGCAACCTGGAATCGATTCAAATTCACCGGACGCAGCATGTCCAATCAGTCCATCGGGATCATCGGGTTTGGCAATATCGGCAGACAAGTACACGACAAGCTACAAGGCTTTGCGTGCAAAGGCTTCTTTATCTATGACCCGTTTATGCAAGAAGATAGACTGCCTAACAATGTCACGAGTATGTCGTCCGTAGGTGATGTGTTCGCACATAGCGATATCGTTACCCTGCACCTACCTCTTACGCCTCAAACGCGCCACCTCATTAGTAGACGTGAGCTTGAGTTACTCCCGGAACAAGCCATCTTGCTTAACGCATCTCGAGGGGGCATTGTCAAAGAAGAGGATGTCGTTGAAGCCGTGCGAAGCCGTGGCCTTACGTACATTGCAGATACGGTTGAAAATGAACCTGAAGTTGCGCCAGCCTTATTACAAGAGGATAACATTTTGATCACGCCACATATAGCCAGTCTTACGAAAGAATCAGAAAGCAACATGCTGAAGCTCGCCATTGATAACTTTCTGAGCCAAGCTCCTAGCAATGGGAGACTTCCTGCGTTGATACGTTAGACACACACCGCGGCTTTATTTTTCCGTTTCTCTATAAAGACCTATTGGGTTGCGTAAGATCTGCTTCGAGTGCGGTAACGATCGGCCCCAACGTGTTTAGTTCTCTCATTGCATCTTCTCTTTGGGGCCCGTAAAGGCCTGTTGTTTCTGGATCGCGTAGCAGGTCACCGAGCGCGACAGCCTCATCCGACTCTATGACGTCGGATGTGGCAAAATTAAAAGCCGTGTTGTCTGCTATTTGTTGGTCTCCTAGCTCATTATCAATTTGCCGCTGTGCGGTACGGTAGTCACCCCTAGCCGAGCGCAAGGGTATTTCTTTTTCTTCCCGACGCATGTCTACTGCAATAACATGTTGCTCGTGACCCGATGCATCTACCGTATGTAAAAGTATTACTTTCTGTAACCGAGCAAGTGCTCTGTCGTGTGCAAGCCGAGCTGCCAGATCTTTTTTTGTCCCATCAAGGAGATGCGAGAGGCAGCTTACCATATTGTCAATGACCCACAGCTGGTAAATCGACTCATGAATAAGGCACGGCGAAACTCAGTGGTAGTGAATAGTATGCCGCTTGATGAATGGTCGGCGATTCTGGGCCCACTTATTGTCTCCAGCGGTGTAGGAGGCGATATAAATATGGATTCGCTGTATGCAGCCGTGCGGGGTGCCGACCCAAAGATTTCTAGGCGCGGCTTTGGCGCCATCATTCAGGAGCTCTCGATAGGCGACAACTCCCTAGTCACGTTAAAAGCGGAGCGCGGAGCTTCTAAAATACGCAGTCCACTAGGTAGAGTTGTATTACGCTCTCTGCTCAGTTGATACGGGCAAGCTACTTACCGCTGTGTTTGACTAGAAAATAGTCGCAGGTCATTGCCTTATAACAAACTAGCCTGCTCACTTTCGGTCTCACTATCAACGCCGCCGTCCAGCTCGAGCGCCTGGATGGCCGGCAACGCCTTTTGAGTTATACCTTGCAGATCACCGTACATGCCGATAGTATTGTCGACGACAGAGCGGATAGCCTTTTCCTGGTGCGCCCAGCGGAGCGCCGCTGCCCGCTTCTCCTTCTCAATCTCGCCCTGCAGCAGGCCGTAATTTTCCACGATGGCCTCGACACGGTGACGGAATTCCGGGCCGACCAGGAACTGGTAAAGCGCTTCCATTTTAGCATCCTTGCCCTCGTTATTGCGGTTCGCGGCATCCACTTGCAGAATAGTGCCGCGCAACGCCGAAGCCAGTACCGGTGCCAGCAGCGGCTTGACCGCCCAAACGTTCGCTTCCAGGTGTTTCATGTCACCGTATTCGGACGGCATCTCCTGTGATACGATCACCCCGATATTCGCATTGGCCTCACGGATGTCTTGTTTGAACTTCGCCACCCAAGCCGGCTGCCATTTGCCGTTCTTGGTTTCCCACAGCAGCAGACCGCAGGCGGCGAAGCTCCGGTTTTTGACTGTCTGCACAATGTCGGCACCGCGCTGGCCCTTTTTGACTTCGCCGATTTCGTCGAATGGGAATTCTTCGCGCAATCGCGCCTCCAGATCGAGCTCTAAGACCTCACCCTGGTTCTGCTGCGAGCCCTGTGTCGCCTTGCGCTGGGCGTCTTCGAGAGCCTTTTGAGTATCAGCCAGCTTCTTTTCCATTTCCAGCTGACGCAAATGGTGCTTTTCATCGGCGGACTTCAGTGCGTCTTCGCGAATCTTGGCCTCTTCGGCAGCCAGCTTTTTCTGAGCTTCCAGCTCGGCATTTTCTTTGGCCATGCGCTCTGCACGGAGGTCGGTCATGATCTTGGCCAGGTCTTCGCGGAGCCTTCTGCTTTCTTCTTTAGCGGCCTCATTGTCGGCTTTCAGCTGCGCCAGCTCATCGGCTTTCTCAGCATTCTGTTTGCGCTGCTCATTAGCGAGATCCTGGGCAAGACGCCGCTTTTCCAGTTCGAGATCAGCAGCGACCTGCTTATGCAGCAGTTCCTTTTCGCCGGCCAGCTGTTTTTTGGCCAGCTGCGCGGCCACTTTAGCAGCTTCTGCTAGAGCCAGTTCCTGCTCGGCCTTCAGCTGGGCTAATTCACCCGCGTGTTTGTGACGCGCCGCAGCCAGCACGCGGGCTTCAATCTGACCCTCCAGGGCTTTATCCACTTCGACAGCTTTGCCGCAGTGCGGGCAGGCGATTGTATTCATGTCGTAGGCTCCGTATTCGTCTCTATAGTATACCCTGTCTTATACCGGCACCGGATTATCTACTGTCAGGCTCATTGCGCTTATTTTTGTAAGCTACCTGACAGGCGGCCGGCAACGGCAATGACAGACTAGTTGGCATGTATACGCAGCCGTGGCCGGTCAGGCAGGAAACCGTACTTTCTTCTGAGCAGCTTGACCTCATAGCTGCCGCCCGGGCTTTGCTCGAACTGCCTGACACCAGGAGCGAGGATGAGATTAACTGGCGCCCAGCCACCCTGCGCGAAAAGTTCGCTTTCGTGCTTTGCCGGCTGACCTTTAAAGCCAGCCAACACGGCGCAGCTTCCGGCCAACTCGCACGCAGGTTTTCGGAGATCCCTTTACGCCTTCATATAAGGACCAGGCCGGTCGATATGCGCAGATGGAACACTATCGGCAGCGCGTTACATGTTAGGGAAGAAATTAAAATTGATGGTGCAACTGGCGCAAAAACAGAGTCTCTCGTGATGTGCAAGCTTGCCATACTCGGTCTATCCTCGGTTGACCTTGCTGACAATGATCCGCCCATACTAACATCGAATCCTCACTATCTGTTGGAGTCGATTGAGTATCAGCCTACAGTGGCCGATTTACTTGGAAGCATTAGAGCCGCCCTTGCGTTAGAGGCTCGGCGGTAAGATAGAGGATCCACTCGATTTACGTTTTCCCTTTCTCTGCCGGCGTCTACTACACTCTAACGCAACTGACATATGCAAGCATTGGCGCGTTAGCTGCACACAGGTTGAATTCCACGGAGCGATAGTAAGACATGGGACTGCTCGCTATAACGATTCGCGACACATTACACGAACGACCCAGTGGCCACTACACTGGCAAAGGTAACCGGCAAATTGCAGTGAGGCGAGATTCTACGTCCTGGAGCGGCAATCAGTAAGCGTGGTAGAGTTGAGATAACTTGGCTAACGGACAGGTGGCAACACGGTCTATCTCTACGACTATGCCGAAAATGCTCGTGGTTTTAGTACTGTTGCATGCTTTGCCGCCAGCATCAGTAAAGACAGCATCAAGGTGATCGCATCTCTCAAACACAACAATCTCCGGTGGGTAGTTCTTCCTCTTCGGCTCAGATTACTATCTATAAGCTACGTGGAGACGGTGCTGCTACTTGGCCGGCCAGGTCGTCGGCTTCTGTAGCGTTGTCCCATAGCAACTCGAAGAATTGTCGCTGTACTGCTGCTACAGCCGCATCATGTATCTCAATGCCAAACATCCGCTTGTTATTCCAGTTGTAGTGTGCGATCACATCGTCATACACGACTATGGAGTACGGGATCGGGAACACACTCTGCGTAACGTACCGGGACTTCCAGTGGTCTAAACGCTCATTACGGTGCTTTATATACCAATCCTGCTGCGTACGGATAAAATCGTCGCCAATGATACCTCTAAAGTGTAGTCCCCGTTCATTGCACTTGCGCACCCATCGTTTGAAAAAGGCGAGATTTGTTTTATTTTGCATGTTGTCACGCAAAATAGCCAAGTTTTCACCCTTTGCTCTTGTCTCATTCCAGAGCATCTGTTTGATGCCGTCCAAACCCTCGTAGAACTGCACCCGCGTGGTGGCTCGTTCCATGCTCTGAGCATGGAATTGATGCTCGGCTTCCAGAGCGGCGTATTCCTGCTGTAGGTCTTTCAGTTCCTGCTCCCGTTTCACAAGAAGCAGTTGCAGGGTCGTTACAGGCGCGGCGTGGAGGATACTCCGCTTGTACTGAGTCTCAACCTCGACTAAGCCCGAGCTCTTGAGCTCATCGAGCATACGGTAGATTTGTATGCGCTCAATACCAGAGCTTCGAGCTAGCTCAGACATGGTCTGGGGCCCGTAATACTGGAGTGTGTGGTAAATCTCCGCGATTTTCGGATTGAGCCCGGCGTGCGTCAAATAGGATCGCAGATGTTCGAGGCTGTTCATCACGGGGCCATGATAACAAGTTGTACATTTTTTGTACAACAAGTTTATAGAATCCGTATCCTAATAATATTCTTACTGTCGTACTAGTTGTGCACATATAGAAGTATAGGGAATGGAGGAAAGATGAATAACTTTAATACAGCGCGTGCAACGCTTCCACCGATCGAGACAGAACCAGGCCTAAGCTTGCAAGATCAGATTCCGCCAGACCCCTTCTTGACGCAGACCGCTGACAACGTTCCTTTGACCGATGAAGGTGGTAATCTCCTACCCGAACAAACTACGGATTTACGCGCGGTAGCAAATGATAGGCCCTGGGTACTCGAGGGTCCAATCCTGCATCGTCTGATAGCAGTTGATGCCCTGAGGGCAATCGTCGATACTTACCGAGCGATCCCGCCCGGGACACGTGCCAAAGCGAGCAGTCTTATTAATGGCCATGGACCATCCTCGGAGCGCGTACTAGCTGACATTGCAGCCGGCATCGGAGCGAAGGCGATCTTTCGTAGCGTACTTTTACCTCTGAGAGCGCACGGCGGTCCGTTTGACTGGGCACACTACAGGTAGCAGGTTAGCCGGCGATCTCATACGCCTTCAATTTCGCTTTCGTGGCGCTGGTGTGACCTTGCTGAAGCTTGAGCAGTTGCGCATAAATACCGCCGGTCTTGGCAAGGTCTACCGGTCGGCCGATTTCATCGACGACGCCGTCTTTAAGCGTTACGATCTGGTCAACCGTCTGGATAGTGCTTAAACGGTGAGCGATGATCAGCGTAGTACGGCCCTTCATGAGATGCTCCAGAGCCTGCTGCACCATATGCTCACTTTTACTGTCCAGGCTCGATGTGGCTTCGTCAAGGATCAGGATGGGCGCGTCTTTGAGCAGGGCTCGGGCAATGGCAATGCGCTGCTTCTGGCCGCCGCTGAGCTTGAGCCCCCGTTCGCCAATTTCGGTATCATAGCCTTTTTCGAACTTGGCTATGAACTCATGAGCGTTGGCCGCCTTGGCCGCGGCGACAATGTCGGCTTCATCCGCTTCCGGGCGGGCGTACGAAATATTTTCCCAGATAGTACCGCTGAACAAAGCGGGTTCCTGGAACACCACCCCGATAGCCCCTCGTAAACTGGATTGTGTCACGCCGTTGATGTCCTGGCCATCGATCGTGATCTGCCCGTCGTTTACTTCGTAGAGACGCAGTAGTAGATTGGTGAGTGTAGTCTTGCCCTCCCCACTTTCACCGACCAGCGCCACCTTGCTGTCAGCCTGGATAGTAAAATCAATGTCGTGCAGCACCGGCGCGTCATGGCTGTAACCAAAGCGCACATGGTCAAATGCGATTGCACCGGCCGTAACCTTTAGCCGCTTGGCATGGGGTTGGTCGGCAATCTCCGGTTCAATGTCCATAACCTCGAAATAATCTTTAGTATTAGCGACAGCCCGCTGTGTCTGGTCGACCAGAAAGCTAATCGTAAAAATCGGGATGCGGATTAGCATAGCATACTGAACCAGCAGCACCATAGTACCGATCGAGTCTGCGCCCCACGCTCCGCGCGCCGCTTCAATGAATATATAGACGAATACTCCCAGGAAGATCATATTCAACGCCATACGACGTACCACATCCTGCCGATGCCAGAGCCGGCTCTGCGGCCGGGTAGTAGTAACAACCATATCATACCGACTACGAAAGAAAGTGAGCTCACGCATTTCCTGCAAGAAACTTTTTACCACCCGTACTTGCCCGATGGCTTCGGCGAACCGCCCGCTAGCAACATCCTGCTCACTGTTAATTTGCTGCTGGTACTGCTGCCATTTGCCACTGGTGCGCGTCGTCAGCCAGATAAACACCGGATATAACATCAACAGCATCAGCGCCACTTGCCAGCTGTAATGTGCGACGATGAC
Source organism: uncultured Candidatus Saccharibacteria bacterium (assembly GCA_964570005.1). Classification (GTDB taxonomy): domain Bacteria; phylum Patescibacteriota; class Saccharimonadia; order Saccharimonadales; family UBA4665; genus JAJZCD01. The sequence goes on from CAZMWE010000008.1 coordinate 17,711, forward strand.
CAGTGAAAAGACCGTGCTAAACAGGAACTGCAGGAAGTTATTACTTACCACCTGCATAAAGTTAGCAATCTGCGAAATACCGCGGTTCATGCGGTTGATGATTTTGCCCGACAGCTCGGTGTCAAAATACCGTTGTGGCAGGCTGACCAGGTGCTCGTAATACCGCTGGCTAAGCTCCTGTTGCAGCTTAGCGGCCATTATGTCGCCCAGGTAGCCACCAATGTTGCTCATGAATGTCGTCAGCACATCGGTCACGAAAATAAGGACAGCAAATACGGCCACGCGTGAAATATCTGCATGGCCATGATTGGACAGCTTGGTAATCTCGTCAATCGCACCTTTGGTAAATAACGGCTGCAGCTGGCTCATGCCCGCCAGCAGAATAGTAAACACGGAAATACCGATGTAATACCGCCGCAAATCCCGGGTAAACCGGATAATGCGCCAAATACTCTTCATTTGTCTTTATTGTACACAAGTCGGCGCTATACGGAATAGGTGGGATACGCTTACTGCGTCCTGGAGGGTCTAGTGATAAAAACATAGGGTTTAGAGAAGATTGAGCGTCGGGCATAGCGGCAGTAGGGATGGGTATTGTCGAGACAACACTACGCACTTAATGATCGCAAGTCCAGCAGCACCGCCGGAGCGAGTGGAACGGAACCGTAATGGCTTCCTCGAAGGGTGACGTCATTGTCATCCATCGTCCACTGCTCCGGCGGGTGCTGTTACTTGCCGGTGGCGGCCTGGTACTGCTCGACGATGTCGGCGGGAACGCGACCGCGGTCCTTGACCTCGACGTTGTGCATGCGAGCCCAGTTCCGGACCTCGGCCGAGCTCAATGTCGAACGGCTTCCGCGACCCGAGCGACCCGTGCGACGAGCGGCTCCGCCGACCTTGCGGCCTAGCGCAGCATACTTGCGCAGTATGTTCCGAAGGTCATCCGAGTTCTGCGAGTTGAGGTCGATCTCGTAGTCGGTGCCGTCGAGAGCGAACCGAACGGTGCCGACCGCTTCGTCGCCGTCGATGTCGTCAATGAACAGGGTGGTGATGCGCTGTGCCATTTATGCCACTTTCTTTGCTGGGGATCTAGTCTGTGCTAGACCTATTCTTTTTTCCTTAAATCTCAACTCCATTGTTGTGATCAGGTTCTCTCATTTGAGAAAACCGACATGTACGCGTCGACTCAAACAGATGAACCCGATCACAATAGATGGAGTGGGGGTCAGCAAATACCGTAATCACTCAATCTTCTCTTATCAAAGTGCAGACCACCCCAAAAGGGCGGCCACAGCCAATAAAGGCCTGTCACTTCTGCCAACAGGCTATTTCCGTAATTTACTTAGAAACACGAGAACCACCCGTTAACTGCTCTATATTTTAATATATATTGACTTATGAGTCAAGCTATTTACTGGGGTCACAGCCAATCTTTACGTCGGAAATACCAGACCACCGTGGCCGTAAGCGTCAGGATAATAACGGCTACGTATATGAATCCGTAACGGGTATGCTCGAACGGCACCGCATCGTTAATACCCCACAGCCCGGCCACGACAGTCGGTACGGCCAGGAAGATGGAGATGGATGTCAGACGTTTGAAGATCGTGTTCAGACTGTTGGTCGCAATAGCATCATACGCTTCCCGCATACTGCTCAGGGTACGCAACCGGTTTCGCAGTTGCTCGATAAGCTCGCTCGTACTACGCTCAATGTCTTCTATGATATCCCGATCGTCTTCATATAGTCGCAGATACCGGCCGCTGAGGAGCGTGCTAAAAAGTAACGCCTGCGGCTGCAAGGCACTTAGGAATTCGTTTAGGTCTTCTTCGAGCTCGATGAGATTCAGGAATTCACGCGTGCTTAAACGCGCTTGCCGCATCTGCGCGCGAGTACGCAGAATTTGCTTGGCGACTTTGTTAAGCTGCCCCTCGTAAGAGCGGTTGACTTCGTTCAAAATCTGCAGCAGCAGTTTGGTCTTTTGCGTGGTCACGAACTCTACTTGGTCGTGGATCAGACGGTGCAGGATGCTGGTCTCGCTCCGCACGATAGTGAACAGATGATCGCCGGTATACACGATGAGCAACGGCTCGGTGGCAATTTCTTTGCCTTCCGGGTAGCAGTAGCGGGTGTAGATATACACGGCGCCGTCCTCCACTTCCACGCGGGGTGCTTCGTAAATATCAATGGCGTCTTCCAGACGGTCGCGGTCGAGCTGATAATCGCTCGCCAGGCTGTCGAGTTCTGACGTTGCCGGTGCCGAACTTACCACCCACATGCCCGTCCGCGGTTCATGGATAATCTGCAACGCACGTTCACGCGCCCGGCTGTAGTACATAGTGGTCATGATGCCTATTGTAACGTAAGAGGGTCGAGGCCAAGCATCAACAGGTTGTCAGAGTGCCAGCTTTATAGAAGACAGGCCGCGGTTCGCCAGTTTCTTTTCAAGGGTTGTACATTGGGCCGCATACATTTTACGACCAAGCGAACCCTGTATTTCAGCACCGACGTTCACGCCCATGACATACGGGTTCGTCTGACTAAGCATAGCCGAATATGGCATATTATCGACGAACATGATTCGGGCTCTGTCCGTACGATACCCGAGTGCCCGCCTGAGTAATGCATACTTGTACAGCTCGCTGATCGTTTCAAGCTTACCTTCGGAATAAACCGTTTCCGGATCCAAGATACCGTTTGCAATCGCTTCGTAAAGCTCAGGGTTCAGGATGTCAACCAGTCGCTCTATCGACACCTCCCGAAGTTCATTTCGGCTCTCTTCTTCATCCGCACCCGCTGGCCTCGCCTGCCTGGCGTATGTCCGGACATCCAATATATCTTCTGGGCTGATTACCTCCGGATCAATGTCCCGCAGGCAATGCTCGAGCACCCACTGCGCGTCCATCGTCGTCAATACACCTACTCGCAGCCGGTCTCCCAGTTCTGCATGCAGTACGTCAACCACCCGTCGGAAGGCCGGCCGCATGACCCGGTTATCATCGGCATCAAAATCAGATATAGTTTCATCGACATCGAAGAAAAACTCAACCGGGTCTTCGTTACCATCGGCCATCTTCATACCCACCGCATACACCTTATCAAACCAGGCTTCTTCCCGCTCTAGTATTCCCTCCTGGTCGTCTTGCTTCTCGCGTTTCCGCTGCCTGACACGTTTACTGTACTGCGCAGCAGCGTCCATAGTTAATTCGCCAGCGGGTTTTGGATAAGGCGGATACATCTGATCGGCAAAGCCGCCTTCGGCAAGTACGTCTTCTTTCAGAAGTGCTTTCCATTGCTCTTTCGTTTTGGGTACTTCAGGCGAGGTTAACAGCCGATCTTCTACCGGCACATCGTCAGGCGGGGGTGGTATTATCGGTTGCGACTGGCTCGGGCTATCTTGTGACTGCTCAGACATACACTGTATGTCTAGTATAGTCTATTTGACTCGTAACGCTTATTGTTCAACGAACGTCAGCGCGTAGCCGGTTTTGCCTGCTCGGCCGGCACGGCCGATACGGTGCGTGTAATCGTCGTAGGTCTGTGGCATACCGTAGTTCACCACATGGCTGATATCTGCAACATCGATGCCGCGGGCCGCGACGTCGGTAGCGATCATAATCTTGACGTGGCTGGCTTTGAACGCATCCAGTGCACGCTTGCGCTGACCCTGGGTCTTGCCGCCGTGCATAGCCGCTACGTCAAAACCACGCTCTTTAAGTTCGCGCTCGAGCCGTTCCACACCGCGCTGCGTGCTTTCAAAGACGATCACTTTAGTAACCAGCGGCTCGATAAGCAGCGTGTGCAGCGCCTCAAGTTTGTTGGTTTTATCGGTGTAGGGGATGACGTCCTGGTGGACGTTGCCGCTCGTATCGCCCTGGCGGACACTCACAGTAACCGCGTCGGGACTAAAGCCGGTTATGAGGCCGCTCACCCGGTTGTCCATGGTGGCGGAAAAATAGAAGCTCTGGCGCTGCGGTGACAGCTTGCCCAGCAAAAGGCGTACGTCATTTACGAAGCCCATATCGAGCATACGGTCAACTTCGTCAAGTACCACAAGGTTAAAACGGGTCAGGTCCAATGAACGCTGTTCGATGTGGTCCTTGATACGACCGGGTGTCCCGACTACGATGTTCGGGTTCTTGCGCAGGTCACTTAGCTGTGGCCCATACGAGCTGCCACCGATAAGCAGTGCACCGTACGCACCGAGCCCTTTGCTCATACTGCGACGTTCGGTCTCAATTTGTTGTGCCAGTTCGCGTGTGGGAGCTACGATGAGTGCCTTGGCGTTCCGGTCGGTGGCAAGCCGGTTCAGTATTGGCACCAGAAATGCGGCAGTCTTGCCGGTGCCGGTGTTAGCAATACCGATAACATCCTTACCTTCCAGCCCCAACGCAATAGTCTGGTCCTGAATAGGCGTCGGCGTGTCATAGCCCTTAAATTGAATGTTATCCATCAGGCGCTTGTCGACTGCAAAGTCGGCAAACTTATGCTTAGACACGTATTCCTCGAGTTTAGTCGGCTCTGCCACTTTGACGAACCGGGTCGGGTCGATGTACTGGCCGTGCTTATTGCCGGTGCTCCGGGAACGTTCTCGCGGTTTACGCGAATAGGGGGTACGGCTGCTTTTATACGCGTAGCCGCGGCTTGTATTTATAGGCATGTTTTTAAGAAAATCCTTTGGTTTGTAGTTAGCTTAATACTTAGGATTGTTCAAGGAATCCATGAGTATTTCGCTTAACAACCACGTACAAACTCCGGATTCAAGTGGGTGTAATCCCACGAACAATGATTTAATAATAGCACAATAGAGCTAAAAATACAACCGGAGCTCTCCATAGCGCTACTGCCCGGTTATCGCCAGCAGTTGTTACTCGAGGTACGCCGCCCGGAATTGCCTGGTTATGCTATAGTGTTTATGTTTATAAATCATGAGGAAATAGAAATGAAACGGCGGATCGTAGCGGTTTGCGTCTCTCTGCTCTTCCCTATTATCTTAAGCACACCGGCTCTGGCAGCCACACCAGATTCACAGCCGTTACGACCCAGTAGCCATCCCGGTTTTATGCTTGGCGGCCACGAACACAATCCGCTCACGAACTCATCGGCAGTCACGACCCAGAACTGGTCGGGCTACGCGGTAACGGGGACCAACGGCACGTATAACTCAGTCAGTTCAGCATGGGTACAGTCCGCGCTTACCTGCGCCAGTATTTCTAAACCTTCATACTCGTCATACTGGGTGGGACTTGACGGATTCAGTAACCAAACCGTTGAGCAAATCGGCACCGAAGCCAATTGCTCCCACGGTATCGCAACATACGGCGCCTGGTACGAAATGTACCCGAGTAACCCATATGAGGTCTCGGTCCGGCTCTCCATCCATGCCGGTGACCACATGTCGGCAAGCGTCACGTATACGCCAGCGATCACTATGACAGTGGGGCATAGGGTGATAACTACAAAACCCGCCACCTATGTGTTAAGCCTCACTAATGTCACTTCAGGCGGAAAATTTAGCATACCCTTGCAGCCGCACCAGACATATGCCCGCTCATCAGCAGAGGTCATTACCGAGGCACCATACAGCAACGGCGTACTACCGCTCGCCAATTATGGCACTGTAAATTACGCCGGCAGCCTGGTCAACGGGCAGCCTATGGGCAGTTTCAGCAGCCTTCAGAATATCGTGATGCAAAACCCGGCAGGCATGGTATCGACACCGTCCACGTTTGACCCAACCAACCAGAGCTTCAGTGTCACCTGGTATAATAACTAGGTTAGCTACTCGGCACATCCCCGACTCGCGTCCACAATACGTCGGTCTGGTGAGTAAGTACGTGATGCACGTATAGAGGGCGGCCTCATTTGTTACTGTTCGCCTTCAGCGAACCAAATTCGAAGCCACCGTCCATGTAAGTCCACGTTTTATCACTAGAACCTCGCATATACTTATCAAGTGACAGCATGATGTGAAAGCTGCCACTTAGGCGTCACCTCTAGGCCAGGGTGGCATTCTGTGCAGCATCGGCTCTTTAGCACTCGCCTTCTGCACAGCAATCTCCGCTCTACCCCGATAAAAAACCGCGCTACGCAGCAAATCAAATACCCTCCTATCGTGGAGTGCCGTGCGCGAGTTTACACCTAATAACGCCACCTTTGGGTCGGGCGCCGCGAGCACATACCCATCCGGCTCACCTGCGCCAGCCACAAGGAAGTGTGCACGTCGCTACCCATTATCGAACCTCGCATAAACCGTGAGCCCTACTCTCTTTTCGGCGAACAGGCCGTTCTGATTAATACCTCTCGTCCCGAGCAGCACGATCCTGGATTGCCAGGTAGCACCCCACCCAAGGTCGGTCTTGTCTTCCAGATCAGTTATCTGAATAGCCGCCTCGCCAAGCTTCAGTTGATGGTTAAGCGTTTCCTCAATCATGAAAATCGCGTTCAAGCGCTCAGTGACCGGATCAAATTCCGGTTCACCCTCGCACAGTTCGTACATGGCCTTATTTTGCGCGTTTGCGCTTCGTCGGGTCAAGTTCGCGTTTGCGCAGGCGCAGGTGTTTGGGCGTTACTTCCAGCAGTTCGTCGTTCTCGATAAAGTCCAGACACTGTTCCAGGCTAAAGACAGTCGGCGGGGTCAGTTGCACGACGCCGTCACTGCTCTTGCTGCGCATATTTGTTAAATGTTTCGCTTTGCAGACGTTAACTTCCATGTCCTCACGGCGGTTGTTCAGACCGATGATCTGGCCGGCATACACTTTTTCGGCCGGGCCAACGAACAACGTACCGCGGGCTTCGGCTGTTTCCAAACTGTAAGGCATCGTGGTCCCGGTTTCAAAGCTGATCAACACACCGTTGCGCAGCTGTTGTAACGGCGTTCCCACCGGTTGGTAGCCAACAACCAGGCTATTCATAACAATGGTACCTTTGGTGTTGGTCATCAGGATGTTGCGCATGCCGAGTAGCGCGCGGGTTGGCATCTCGTACACCAATTTGGTTACGCCCTTGCTAGCCTGAGCGAATTGCTCTTTCAGAGTAGCACGCCTTGTGCCAAGCTCCATCTGAACGGTGCCGACGTGTTCGGCCGGAATTTCTATGATAACTTCTTCGACCGGCTCTTTTTCAACGCCGTCTTCTAACTTGGTCACGACTTGCGGGCGGCCGACCTCAAACTCGAAGCCCTCGCGGCGCATAGTCTCGATCAAAACGCCCAGATGCAGTTCGCCGCGGCCGGCTACGGTAAAACCGATGCCATTTTCTTCCACCTGCAAGCCAACATTAGTCTCTAGCTCTTTCTGCAGGCGCTCGCCGATCTGACGACTGGTATTGAACTCACCCTCCTGCCCCTTGAATGGGCTGGTATTCGGGCCTAGGTAAATGCGCAGCGTCGGCGCCTCAACCTCGATGGTCGGCAGCGCTTCGGGACTCACCGCGTCAGCAATGGTCTCACCGATCTGGGCGTCACCGACGCCGGTCAGCTGCACAATGTCACCGGCGACACCGCCCGGCACTTCAAACTTGCTGACGCCGTGACTCATAAACACAAGCTCCACCTTAGCCTTGGCTTGGCTGCCGTCTTTCTTGCACAACACCACCGGATCGCCCGGCTTGACAGCACCACGCGTAATGCGGCCAATGGCGTATTTACCCTTAAAGTTATCCCAGCCGAGTGCTGTCACCAGCATCTGGAATGGCTTGTCCAGCTCGATCTGCGGTGCCGGGACCTTAGCGATAATGGCGTCGAAAATCGGGTCAAGGTTAGCGTCCACACTCGGGTCAGCCGGCACTTCGTTCCAGGCCTTGCCGTCACGACCTATGGCGTAGTGCACCGGATAGTGCAGCTGGTCCTCATGTACCGCCAGCTCTAAGAACAGATCGGCCAGTTCATCTTCCACTTCAGCAATACGTGAACCCGGTTTGTCGATCTTATTGATGATAACTATCGGACGTAAGTTGGCTTCCAGAGCCTTTTCCAGCACGAACTTAGTCTGCGGCATCGGCCCTTCTTGAGCATCGACGATCAACAGACAGCCGTCGGCCATGTTGAGGGTCCGCTCCACTTCACCACTAAAGTCAGCGTGTCCGGGCGTATCGATGATGTTGATGCGGTAGTCACCGTGCTGCACGGCCGTGACTTTGGCTGTAATAGTAATACCACGCTCGCGCTCCTGGTCACCGCTGTCCATGATAAGCGTTTGGGACATTTCCGCCTGGTTGTCGCGGAAAGTCTGCGACTGCTTAAGCAGGCCGTCCACGAGCGTCGTCTTGCCGTGGTCTACATGCGCGATGATCGCGATGTTGCGGATTTTAGTGGGATCTTGCTGGTTCGTTGCCATTATTTATTACCGTATGGGTTCAATTCTTCACTTAAAAAGCGCCCTGCATCGGCGCTAAAAAACCTTATTTCAAATTATATCACAAAAAACTCTAGCGGTAAACAATTTCTGGGCAATTTGACTGAAGGACGCAGTGATACGCCGAGTGGTGACTGGCAGGTGGGTGCCCCGATAAGAGCACCTGTCCAGCTAATCGTGTAATTTACTAGCTCCCTACACGCGACCCTCAAGAGGTTATTTATCACACATGTCTGACCCTCAGTGTTGCAGAGTCCTCCAGCTGCCCGTACGGCTGTGCCAGGCGGGCGGCGGGAGCGTTCGGGTTCCTGAGGTCGTCGATAGCCAATCCCACGTCCATCACGACAAGCCAGCCAAACTGCACTCCCTGCAGGGCTAGAACCTTTGGCACGCCAAGTAGCCAGCGCCACGCCGCGGTGGCAAATTCCAGTGACTCGAGCGGCTCCTCTTCGGGCTTGGTTTCCAGAAGAGCTCCAAGAATTGCCATAATGGCAGGTACCAGAATTACGGTGTCGATAAAATCCAGCGTTCCGCCAATCGTTGCTCCTATTACCCAGCCACATAGGGTCAGCGTTGCTAAACCGACGAACATCCGGGGCCTCCGATTTTCGGGAATCGCAATAATAAACCAGAGCAGGATACCGAGCAATGCGATTCGCACCGCCATCATAGCTATCGATAAAGAAGCGAGCCAGAACAGCGGGTTGGCCGGATCAAGCTGTGCAATGAACAGGACTGCCATGAGTAGCATGGCGGCCATAAATTCAAGTGTCGTTCTCATCGCTACGCCCCCTTCCGTTGCGATTAGGTTACCGTCTGTAAGGTGTAATAATATGGTAGTCGACCCTTAGGTTGTCGTCATTGAGAACGGTCACAGTTATAAGGTTAAGAACTTTACAGCGTACCTAAATGCTCATCGTAGGCAACTTACAGATCACTACAGCCGGATTGCCACTGTCAATGACGCTCGCCGGCAGGACTTAGATTTCCAAAAGCGCTTTGCATTACAGAGGTACCATGCCGTATAATAGCTTCGTTAATGAGAAGTAAAGTTCTCCGGTGAGTACACCGCTTACATTCGTAGTTGTCATCGCACTAATAGGTGTGTCAGCCCTATGTTCCGGCTTGAACATCGCCCTTATGGCGCTTGACCCCAGCGACCTGCAGCGCAAGGCCAAATTAGGTGACCGGTCCGCCGCCCGCGTGTTGCCATTACGCCGTTCCACACATCTGTCGCTCAGCGCGATACTACTTACCAACATCGCCGCCGTATCTGCCACGTCGTTAGTGTTGAGCAGTGTTTTTTACGGTGTAGTAGCGGGCATACTCGCCACGCTGCTGACAGTAATTTTCGGTGAAATATTCCCGCAGGCGCTTTTCTTACGCAACGCCCTCAAAGCGTCAGCCCTCCTAGCACCGTTTTTACGCGCGATTATTATAATAAGCTGGCCACTATCTCGCCCGCTTCAGCTGCTGCTCGACGAGCTGTTCAAAGACGAAAGCCACCATCTACAGAGCCGGCATGAGCTAGGACTAATGCTCAGCGAACACCTCGGGACCTCCGAGAGCGAGCTGGACGAAGACGAAGTCGGCATTATGCGCGGCGCCCTGCAGCTCAGCGAAAAGCGGGTTCGTGACATCATGACGCCGATTGGCAAGGTGTATTCCCTGCTGCCGCATGCTGTCATTGATGCGGCGCGCATTGATGAGATAAAAGCGACCGGCTTTAGCCGTATACCAGTTCTAAATAAGGAAAAGACTGTCTGCTTTGGTGTGCTGCTCGTCAAGCAACTAGTCGATATCGACTTTGATGACAACCCGCCGCGAGTGGACGAGCTACCTCTCCACCGGGTTCAGCTTGTAGGCAGTATGACTGCGCTCGATACCATGCTGCGCAAATTCTTCGGCGCCCACACCCATCTCGCGGCTATCGAGAGGGATGATAAGGTCATCGGAGTCGTCACGGTTGAAGATCTCATCGAAGAAATCGTCGGTCAGGAAATCGAAGACGAGACTGACGTCCAGGCCCGGAAGCTTTAAGCTTTCCAGCTTTCCGGCCGACCTAAGAGCGCCAGGAGCTTGATCTGTGGGGCGGCGGTTTCTGGCACCTCGACCGGCCGGGCAAACAGGCCGCTTTCTGCGAGTTCATCTTTGCGGATTCGTGCTTCATCGTACAATTTTTGGGCGACCGCCTCGTCGAATCGCACAGGCACGCCGATGGCCTGGCCCAGATCCCAGGCATGCACCAACTGGTCATTAGCCGCCTCCACCAGATATTCGCCGACGGTCTTGTCGGCGTAACTTAAATGCGCCACGCTGTTTTCGTCACATGCTTCAACCGCCGCTCGCGTGATCGCTTCATAGTCTTGCCAGGTCTCAACCGGATTGCCACCGAGCAGCCCACCGTCGTATTTATCACCCACTTCGGCAATGGTTTTGCCCTGCACGATATCCGCAGTCCAGGCCATTTCGTATGTGATGTGCCGGAGCAGATCGTGCACCTCCCAGTCCGTGTCGGGTGTTGGTAGCTGCATGTGCTCCGGCTCAACCTGCTTGACTGTGTCGGTTGCGACGCCAAGCGCATATAGATAGAGTTGTTTGGGTGTCATAGTTTAATAATACGCCTGGTGCGCCCGGCTGATAAGTAAGTATGGGTGCCTTTTATAAAATTGTGACTGTGGGCGGACTTCGGGGCATTGGGGCGCGGTAGCGCTCGTCCGTTGCTTGCCGAAGCCCGTCCACGCACAGCGTGATGCCTTATGGGCGACTGCACATCTTCAGCCAGGAGGGTGACTAGCTAGAGCTAGCTAGCAGGGAGGAGGTGGACTTAGACCTAGAATCAGGTGCGACCATAGGACGTAGGCGTAACGCCCCAAGGCATTGAATAGCCTCGCGAAGTAGCCGTCTGATCCCACGCGACACTCAACGTCCACCGTGGCGTTGGTGCCTAGCGTTTGGAGCACCCTGGAGTCCGTTGCAGCGGACGCGTATACCTCAGCGCCACCGGACTGGACTTGCATGGGGTACACCACGGTTTGGCAACCGCTAATCATGTCAACCCGCAGGGTGGCGCCTGGCGGGACGGTAGGCGGTGGTTGGGTGGTGCATCTCTTGTGTGACGGGGATGCGGATGGGGACGGGCTGGCCTTACCTGTCGCTTGCGGTCCGGACGGGCCGGCCGCGCTCGCTGAGTGCGTTGTTGGGGACGGGCTGGCCGCGCTTGTCGTGCCCGCCGATGGGCCGCAAGCTACCAGCGCCCCCATCGCGAGCGCACCGATTTATAGTGCGGTGTTTCGTAGGGTAAAACGCAATCGTGGTCTCACGTGACAGACCTTTCTACACACTGTTGTGTCTTACTCCTGGCTGAAGACGCACATATTTTACACTATTTACCTGATTATTCAACCTAGTAGCTGCTATACTGGGCCTATGGACGTGAGACCTTTAGCCGAACGCATGCGGCCGGAAACGCTGAGCAAGGTTGTCGGGCAGGAACAGTTGACTGCGACCGGCAAGATCATCCACGAGATCATCGAGAAGAAACAACCAACCAGCCTGATACTCTGGGGTCCGCCCGGCAGTGGCAAAACTACCTTGGCACGCATTATCGCCCGTGAAACCGGTGCAGCGTTCATCGAACTTAGCGCCGTTACTGCCGGCAAGGCAGACGTGACCAGAGTGATCGAGGATGCCCAAGTCAACCAGCGTCTCGCCCAGCGCACCGTGCTGTTTGTAGACGAAATTCACCGCTTTAATAAAGCCCAGCAAGATGCGTTTCTGCCACACGTCGAAGATGGGACTATCGTGCTCATTGGCGCCACCACTGAGAACCCGAGTTTCGAGGTTATCAACCCCCTGCTCTCCCGCTCGCGCGTACTAGTACTGGAACCACTTGATAAGGCCTCTATTACCACCATCATCAAGGCCGCCGCCAAAGAGCTCAAGCTGGCTACCAAAAAGTTGCCCGCTAAATCAATTGACCTGCTGGCGGAACTTAGCGGCGGTGACGCTCGCGTAGCGCTTGGTAATTTGGAGCTTGCTCTGCAACTGAGCGGAGACAAGCCAATCACGCCGCAAGTGGTCGAAACCGCCGCCCAGACCAAGCTGCCCGGCTACGACAAAAAGGGCGAGAACCACTACAACGTCATCAGTGCCTTTATAAAATCAATGCGCGGCAGCGACCCGAATGCTACCCTGTATTATTTAGCGCGCATGCTGCAGGCCGGCGAAGATCCAAAGTTTATCGCGCGACGCATGGTGATTTTTGCCTCTGAAGACATTGGCCTAGCCGCGCCGGCGGCACTTAACCTGGCGGTTAGCACATTCCTGGCCGTGGAGCGCATCGGCATGCCGGAGTGCCAGTACAACCTGTTCCACTGCGCCGCCGTACTGGCTAAATCCAAAAAGGACCGCAGTGTAGCCGACGCCATGGCTGGTGCCCTGGCGGCCGCCCGCCAGTATCCTGACCTGCCCGTACCCCTCCCCCTCCGCAACGCCCCGACCAAGCTCATGAAAGACCTCGGCTACAACAAAGGCTACAAATGGCAAGCCAATTTCCAAGCCAAAAGTGGCTTTTTGCCAGCCACACTAAAGAACTTACACCTACTCGATTAGCCCGGACGCCTTGGGTTGCATGCTGCACCTAAAAAGTCGTACTGGCGCTAAGCCCACCGTTCGAAACTGACAATCGGAGATTCGTTGTGAGTCCTTATCTGCTCAACCGACAATTGCTTAGGTCTGAGCACCGGCTGTGCCCGTCTATGCGAACGCGCGAACTGGATAAGCTCTCGCTTGGTTCCGGGCCGCAGGGTAAGCTTACCCTCGTTCACTAGCCTATCAACCTGATTGCGCATCTGGCGACCGCTTCTTACGGCAAGACCGTTGTAGCGACGAGGTAAGTCACCCCCGGCTTCAAGCCGTTCAAAGTATGCTGGCACTACGCTTTCATTCAGAGCCGTACCCTCAAACGACCCAGCCCCATCCATCCACATAACGATACTTGCCAGGCGCTGCAAGCGGGCTCGCCGCTCGGCGATCTGCCGTAATCGCTGTGCGTATTTGCCCGATGCGACACTTTTCGGCTGAGATACTCGCTCTGGCTGCTGAGCAACACGCAAATCTGCGGTAGGATGGTCACCTTCCCGTTCATTGGGTGGTTTGGGTATCTGCAAGCTCCTCACAGCCGGGGCCAACCAAACAGCCTTTCCGACTACCGCGGCATCACGGGCCACCGCCGGGCCATAACGACGAGCTACCCTGACTCCACCATACGCTAGGCCGAGCAGCAAGACCGTCTCCAGGCCTTTTTCTGCCACACCCAATACTTCGTTGGCTGGGCTCGCTGCCGGGTTGAACGGCTGGGTTTGTGTCTTAGGCAGGCTTGCACCAGATGGGACCCCATCTACCACCTGGCCTTTGTTGGTCATCAGCCAATCATGAGCATCACCAGTCAAAAGTGCGTCGCCACCATCACTGACATAGCCGGTCATATTATCTACAAATCCACCGTCATTAGTACGACCCTCAGAGGCTATGACTGCGATAGTTTCAGTAACGTTACAGTTTTCTACCGGCATGGCAGCAGCTGTCGCACCAATGACTCCCAAGCCAGTACTGACGGTTGCCGGTTTGCTGAGCGTCAGCTGGATCCCGCTGTCCGCGTACGGGGTAAACGAATAGCCTTTACGTGCTCGGATAAACACATCGGCCTCCTCCGCCGAAGGCAGTGTAGTCGCATGTGGGTCGCCACTGAGCACCCGCCAAACCTTCAAGGCATCGGCTTCACGCAATCCCTTCGTGAGGAGCGAACTCTGGTTAAAAGTTGTAGACTGACCAAGAAGCATGGGCTGCTTGGCCTGAACCGGGAGAGCAGTTTTTGCATCCGGCTTAACCAAGTACGAAATGTCGACGTAGGAAGGGGTGGAAGTATTCAGTGTTGATGTGTCCATAATCATGTAAAAGGTACCGTCCCGCAGTTGTATGACACGTATGTTATTTGCCCCGAGGTATTTGCCGTCCAGACTGTATACACGGGCCTGCGCCGCAACCACGTCTGCGCCCAGTAGCACCGGCAGCGCATAGCCCTGGGCAAGATTGGTATCGTATTGCGGGCCAAGTGGATCGGGAAGATGTATCAGCGCCATCTCACTGCTCGTGAAATACCGCTTGCCCTCTACTTGTATAAGCCCCTGTCCCCGTAGTAACGCAGGATTTTGGAGATCCACGGTGCGCACGGGATACTCCGTAAGAGCCTCTGTCCCAAAATTGTCGTCGGATTCAAAATCCATACCAAAGTTCTGGTATGGCGGTGTCCAGGACGGATAGTTCGACAGGCCGTCGCTGGCGTCTAGGTAATCCTGCATGCTCTGCGCCCAATAGCCTTTGGTAGACACACTCCCTGACGAGGGGGTAAGCTGCCAGGCGACATCGGTCAAGTTGGTGTACACATCACCGATACTCGCACTATTACCACCCTGATCATAGACATTGTCCAGTCCTTGCAGCGCGGACTCCTTCTGGAATTCCCAGTTCGGGTCAGCGTATGGTGCCAGCTCGTGCGCCAGCGACGGTGGCACGTAAGGTGAGAATGCATCCGTGATCGCCGTGTCGAAGTCACTCGCTGCGAAATACGCCCGGTTAAGCAAGCCGTGAAGACCAGATGCTCTGCTCAGATAGTTGTCTAGAAAATCCTGTGACTGCGTATCCGATGGCTGTCCATTTTTATCACCGTGACTCAGCGCGTAGGATTGCTCCAGAGTTTTATAGTTCGCATCATTCCCCTTACTCAGGACATACCCGGCGGCCGCACCAGTTACCATGAACGTTCCGAACATAGCGAGCGTAGCCATCGCCCGCCGGATAACGGGAATACCTCGCTTGTGATATTTAATAGTTGGCTCACCCCCACGATGGCGCCCGGTTGCACGCAGATGCCAAAGGACGCTACGTGGTTTTTCGGTCATTACCCGCTCTAAGAACGTTTCTCCCAAGTCCTCCGAACCGGCAATCCCTCCACCACCCGGGATTGTCAGACCTTTGCGCTCATCCTCATGCAGGAGCAGCCAGGCCGCCAATTCAGCACGTTCCCGGACAACCTGCGTCTGCAAGCTTTTGCGGTCCTTGTAGGTATCCGTTATGAGCGCTTTGAGTGTTTCAAAGCCAGCGGCCCGTAATAAGTTAACTCTACCCCTGTAATACGACTCGTGTGAGCCGTCCGGTTGAGGTCCTATACCCATGCTTACACGCTCTTTGCCACGCAGCACGGAAAATACCTCAGTCCGCGCAAAACCAGCGAAGTCCCCATCCATATCATGGAATTTGACAGCACGAAGCTCGAGATCATCTCCCGCGTTCACACGGTCGCGCAACACCTGGCGTCCACGCTCAACTGTAACCGGCCCGTAGCCATCGTTGAGCAGCTGCTGTGCCCAAGGTAGGAACGGATGGTCACGACTCGTTTGTTTCAAGAGCTCCATGACCACTCTCATCGGTACCGCTTGGGCATGCTTGGCAAGTTCCTCGGCACCCTTCATATCACAGAGCAGCACTGTTTTATCAGTACTCAAGTCGGTAGCGGCAACACGTCTACGCCTAATGAGGCTATCATTACTAACGACTTTGCCGTACGCAGCCGGGTCTTGGCTGTCTTTAGGAAATGTGTCGAGCAATTTTGTACTGACGGCTATGTGCGTTAGACCAGCTTCCTTAGCAAACTCTACGACCGCGCTCAAGCCAAATGAAGCGATTCGTACGTCAAACTCTTTAGGTTTCTTACCTTGGTCATCGTCCGATTGCGCTACAGCATCATCCATGCGCACATGAAAAGCTTCATCACACCCGTACCAACGTAACACCGTCGTCTTCCGGTCTGGTTTTAGAACATCTACCGGCTCATTAAGCGCATCTCGAACTTCCGACTGCAGCTCTCCGGCCTGACGCATTCTGCGATTTCCCCCAGCCCGCACAGCACCGTAGATCGCGCTACCGATGAGCAGGTTGCTGGTCACAGCGTACGCAATACCGGTTGGTATGGCATCTATACTCAGATGGTTTAAGCCGGTACTATAGGTAGCTGCCACAGCCGTAGCAATATTGCCCGCCCGCACACCGATGTTATGCCGGACATACGGCGGCACCCCGAACGTATCGTGGCGCATAGTATGTATTTCTGCGGCAGCCGCAAGGCCATCAGGAGCCTCTTCGGGGACCTTATACGATTGCGAACCTGCCGCTTCAGCCATGGTATATCTATATTTTAATAAAATTTGCTCGTTTGCAATAACCTGACTAATCTAGCGACTACACCAGCTACCGGCGTAAGCTGCTTGTGCTTCAGGCTTGCATTTGAGATTATTTATATATACATAAGTGAGGCTCAGAATGAACACGGTGCTGCAGACACATGGCTTAAGCAAGACTTACGGCAAGGCCACGGTACTAGCACCGCTCGACCTAACCCTCGATAAAGGAGACATTCTGGGCTACCTCGGTCCCAACGGCGCTGGTAAGACCACCACTATTCGACTACTGCTCGGTCTGATCCAGCCTACCAGCGGCAGCGCGACTATCTTTAGCAAGGACGCTACCCACGACGCCGCAGAGCTACACAGGCAGATCGCCTATGTGCCCGGCGAAACGAACTACTGGCCGGGGCTGACCGGCGCGGAGACACTCAAGTTTTTAGCAAACCTGCACGGCGGCACCGACGAGACGTATCAACGGGAACTTATACAAAAATTTGAGTTCGACCCCAATAAAAAAGTCCGTACCTACAGCAAAGGTAACCGCCAGAAGATCGCCCTGATCGCAGCGCTAAGCACCCACGCCGACCTCCTGATCTTCGATGAGCCGACCAGCGGCCTTGACCCTGTCATGGCAAAAGTCTTCCGCGACGAGACCCGCGCGGCCAAAGTGAACGGCCAGACGATATTCCTAAGCAGTCATATGCTCGAAGAGGTCGAAGAACTTTGTGACCGCGTTGCTATTCTGAATGCCGGCAAACTCGTCGAACAAGGCACGCTAGAACAATTGCAACATCTCAGTGCCATGACTGTCGAAGCGACCTTCCACGGCAACCCGCCCGATATTAGGCACATAAAAGGCATTGGAAGCGTGGAAGTCCATGGGCATTTCCTGCGCTGCCATGTGAATGGCTCGATTGACGAGCTGTTGGCAACGGTCGCCAAAGCTAAACCCCTCACGTTCTTGAGCCGCAAACCCACGCTCGAAGAGCTATTTTTGGCACTCTACGATTCCAAGCCAAAGACCAAGGTTACCAGCCATGAACACTTCTAAGTCCACCCGTTGGACCTTGTTTCGGTTCGGCTTCCGACAAACGCTGAAAGGCGCTGCCATTGTCGGCCTCGTCTCTGGGGTCCAGCTGTTAGTACAAGGTATCGCATACCAGAAGGCCTACAGTTCGGCACCAAAGGCAGCCGCGCTGGCGAAAAGCCTCGCGAATGCTCCCGGGCTCGGCTTTATCTATGGCGACTCACACAACTTACAATATGGCACACAGGGTTACATGGTATACCGGGTACTCGGGTTCATGGGCGTTGTGACGGCCGTGTGGGCGCTCATGACCATGACCAAAATGCTCCGTGGCGCCGAGGAAGATGGACGCTTTGAGCTCATCCGCGTAGGCACTCTCACACCGCGCCGAGCAACTACCCTGCTTGTGGCCGGATTTGCCGGAGCCTGGTGGGTTGCACTGCTCATCAGTTTTGCCCTGACGGAGCTGGCCATAAAATCAGGCAATATAGCTACGACAAGCACAGCCATGTGGATGCTCAACCTGGCCATATTCTTACCCGGCCTACTATTCGGTGGCGTCGGTATACTTACCAGCCAGCTGGGGCTGACGCGCGGCCGGGCGATACTCTACGGCATAATCCCGCTAGCTATATTGTTCCTGATACGCGGTACGGCAAACACCAGCCACGACTTGCATTGGCTCCTCAGCTGGACACCGTTTGGTTGGGCGCAGCTAATTAGCCCGGTATACAATACTGATCGAGTGTGGGTGCTTGTACTGGCCATACTGGCAGTTGTAATGGGCGCTATAGGCATCATGCTCGCGCAGCGCGATTACGGCGAAAGTATCATACATGCCTCAACTACGGTCCGCTCGCGCTTCTACTTGCTTAAAAATGCCTGGGCTGCCGCACTGCGTCAAAACTTCTGGATACTGCTCGGCTGGACGCTTGGTGCGCTTCTGGTAATCGGCCTGATCGCAAGCCTTGCCCATACTGCGGAGGGTGCACTGGAGGCGTCCGGCAGCCTTTCGAAAGCCGTCAATAAACTCGGCGGCGCGAATAACCTGGAAGTCGCGTTCATGAGCGCAGGGGTGCTGTTCATGGTAATGATCCTGTTGGTGATGAGCACCGCTCTCATCGCTCAGATCCGCTCGGACGAAGCTAAGCAATACTTGGATAATATCCTGGTTGCGCCGCAAAAACGCACAACCTGGCTCATCCAGCGACTATTACTCGGGCTTGGCGTGGTGTTGACTATATCAATCCTGGGCGGCCTGTTATTACTGACTATCGCTTCAATGCAGCACATCTCACTCAACTTCGCTCGAGTAATTGCAACCAGTATCTGCCTGACAGGCAGCGTAGCATTTCTACTGGGGGTGGGCACACTGTTATATGGACTGTTGCCCCGATTGGCATCGATTGCCATGTACGCCATTATTTTCTGGTCTTTCTTGATTACCTTACTGGCCTCGGCAGCACAGCTTAGTAAATGGCTATTACACAGCTCAGTGTTTTACTACACAAACTTTAGTTTGAACCAGTGGCCGGACTGGAAGACATTCAGCTGGTTTATGGTACTGGCCGTCATGCTTTCTTGGGTGGGGATCCGGGCCTTTGCCCGCCGCGACATCACCCCGGAATAGACGCCGGATGCTAGCCACTTACTGAGCGAGATGATGCGCCGCGTTTTGGCCGAAGCACAAACGGCATGCTTGCCACCCATACGCAGCTGAGCGTTATGTAGTAGCGCTGCGCCCAATAACCCGGACCACCCCATATATAAAATACGCCGGATGCTATGGCAAATAACGTACCACCGATACCGACGAGGCAGATCCAGGGCCACCATTCACGGTTTTGCTTGTGTACGAATCCCCCTGCAGCCACCAGCGTACCTATCAGCGCCGTCGATCCGATAAGGTCAAAGCTACCGTGTACGATAAGCATTGGGTCGTGGAGCACCGGGCCACACACCTCTTCAGACGGCAGACAATGTAGCGGTAGTGCTGCATCGAGTGCGCCGCATAGGCCGTAAATTGCCAGAAAAATCAGTGCCAGCCGTGCCCAACTTGTTTGCTTGTAAAGCCGCACCAACATGGTTACCACTATCACTAGCAAGACGCCACTCACAATATCCCCCCATATGAATACCCAGTCATATGGCTGGCCAAAGGCGCCGAGCTCGCTTGCCAGGCCGTCCTGCATAGCCTCCGGATTAAGCCAGAATCCCAGCGGCCAGCTGCAGTATAATGCTGCGGATAAAATGGTTAAGGCGGCTACACTGAAAAAGACTGCGCGCTCGGTCCGTAAGAAACGCATATGCTTGCTAGTATATCTCGTACTATGAGCTCTAGCCAAATGCTATCTGTTAGGCTATAATCTCTCCAGTCGATTATTGGGGATTGGCCAAGTGGTAAGGCAACGGGTTCTGGTCCCGTGATCGGGGGTTCGAATCCCTCATCCCCAGCCAGAGTAGTAAACAGATGAAAAAAGTTCCAGATGCTCCAGTTTCTGGAACTTTTTTCATGCTCTACCCCCGTTAATCGGGAGTTCGAATCCCTCATCCCTGTCGGCATTATAGAATGACGGCGCAAGTCACCTTCGGGTTCGCACCCGCACAATATCCTACAAGTAGACTCGTAGACATCTCGCACAACTCGAGTTCTCGTGTTATTGTTGACGAGTTACGAGACGTACGCTAGACTGAAAACATGTTAGAGTGGATGACTAGAGGCGCAGACAATATCAGTACCCTAGTTTTAGTACTCCTACTAGCTGCAGTGATCTGTATATTCATCTTGACTATCCTGGGCATTTTTATCCCCCACAGCCGCACCTTTATTACTCGGCAGTGCCAAGTTCTGACGACCTTGTTCACCTTAAAGAGAAAGCGATAGGAGAAAGTTTTATGTCAACTCTAGCCCCAGCGCCAAAACTAAGGAACCCGTTTCCGTCTATTGACCTTAAACGCGCGTATGATTATCTCAAGAAGGTCAAAAATAACATCCCCGGTCAAGATAGACTCGAGCGTAAAGTCCTAATCGTTCAAGGGCTCGGGATTAAAGAGGGAAACAGTAATGGGGACAATGTTGTAGGGTCTCTTGCACACTATAGCCTAGTTCACCGCGTAATCCTGAGTGGTCGAACGTATTATCAAATCACCGATGAAGCAAAGGATCTTCTTGCTGTAGAGAACAACCGCGAGAAATGGAAAGAGCTAGCTATGAGACTGGCGACCAACCCAGTTCTGTTCGCGTTTCTCGCATCCGAATACCCAGACGGCAACTTACCCTTGGAGGTGAGTGGTCGACTTATCAGGAAATACCCGGAAGTCACCAACAAAAATGTAGGAGCAATAACTCATCGTTACACTGAATCTATCAAGTTTGCCAAAGAAGGTCCTGGCGATCTTAACCCCCTATCTCCTGACTCTAAAGCCGACAACGTCAATGTATTTACATATTTACACCCCCCCGTTAGCTCTCGCGGCATAATGGACTTCCCCTATCCGTTAGGCGATGGGACTCAAGTGACCCTTACTCTTCCAACCACTCTTAGTAAACGAGACAGTGAAAAGATTACCCGCTACTTTAACGCTTTGATAGAATCACTTACGGAGGAGTAGCCCATGACTAATTATGCGTTTATCGATAGCCAAAATCTCAATTTGGGAGTCCGCAGCATGGGATGGCAAGTTGACTATAAAAAATTCCGGCTTTACCTGAAAAATAAGTATGGCGTCAACCGCGCTTTCATGTTCATTGGCCTTGTTGCCAACAATCAGAAACTCTATACGCAGCTGCAAGCAGCGGGATTCATTTTGATCTTCAAACCTACCGTTCGGTACTTTGAAAATGGAAAAGAAACTGTCAAGGGCAATGTCGATGCCGAGCTAGTGTTACATGCAGCCGCAATTGAATACGGTAACTATGATAAGGCGATTATTGTAAGTGGCGACGGGGATTTTGCGTGTTTAATCCAGTATCTTGAAGATAATAATAAGTTACTCCACGTCTTTACGCCCAATGGTAAGTATTCCAAGTTACTACGACCATACTCAAAGTACATAGTGGAGCTGAGTCAGCTTAAGCCGTCTCTAAAATATCAAAAGACCGGCATCGGCGGTCGGTCGAAACCTTAGGCCTATCCGGTCATGGTGATACATATATTATAGCAAATGCAATGATATATTGTCAATATTGGTGATTTGTTTCTTAATATATTATATACTCTCCTGTTGCTAGCTTTCTCATCACATACCAGGAACGATAACCTTTCCGTTGCGATAGCTAAAACCAAGGCCCTCTAGTCTTTTGGCCAAGATTAGATATTCGCTTAACAAAGTGTGCCTAGCAGCGGGCTCATCCCCAGCCATTTTTTGTACAATACGTCAAACTTATGTTTGGCGTTTTTGCTTCTGACCAATTACTATTCATCTTGTAATCCTTGCTATGATTAGCTAGTGAAACTTACGAATATTGCCGCGTTCATCTCGACGGTCATCGCCATTTATTGCACACTTCCTTATATCGTCGCGATTCTGAAAGGTAAAACCAAACCACACCAGTTGAGCTGGCTAGTATTTGTGATTATGAACGGCATCGTTTTCTTTTCGCAGTATTTTGAGGGTGGCCGCCAATCCATCTTAATCGCTTTAACATTCTTCATCGGTAGCTTCATAGTATTACTACTGTCAATCAAATACGGTACTCGTGACACATCCAAGTGGGACAAATTGCTTTTCGGTTTTGCCTTGGCTACTATTGGGCTCTGGTTCCTTACTAGAAGTAACGTTACCGCCATTTGGCTTACGGTCTTAATTGATTTTGCGGCCACCACTATGATGATTTTAAAGGTAAGGGCCGCACCTGATTCAGAAGAACCGTTGCCGTGGATTCTTGCAATCGTTGCCTATATTTTTTCGTGCTTATCGCTCGTTGGCAGCCATGATTACATACTATATGTACGTCCCGTATTTGGCGGTTTTATTTGTGACGGTGCTTTGTGGCTTGCGATCTTATATTACAGAAAAACGAAGAAAACAGTGGAAAATATCAGCCCGGCTGAAATTTAAAGATCGAGTCTTGGCTCAACAGTAAATACTTTGCCGTTATAACATGTGAAGCCAAGACACTCTAGCTTTCTGCTTAGCAACAGCGCGTCGCTCAAAAGGGGTTCCCAGCGCGAACCCCACGCCCAGCC
>CAZMWE010000009.1:0-37124 GCA_964570005.1 uncultured Candidatus Saccharibacteria bacterium
GTAAGGTAGAACACTGCGCACACCGCCACAAGGAACGATAGCGCGTAGTACTGTACTCGCTGCCAAGCTGACACGAGTCATTCCTTTCCGAGGGGGGATTGTTAAGAAACTAGCATACCTGGATGGCATACCTTTACATATTATAACATAAAGATTGAGTTTTTCATCATGCTTCGGCTTGTTTTCCTTTGGTGATCTGATACTGTTCACTTAATGGAGGAACGACTTGTGGCAAAATCTAGGAACTTCAGGTTTGATAGTGAAGCTAATTGCCGCTTTTAAAAATCGCTAGGAATCATAGTGCACTTGATGTACACGTAGCAGCGCAAGAATTAATCGAGGCAAAACACTTGATGCAATTATAGAAATCCGTCATCTGGGGCGCATGTCTGGCAAACGAGCAGATGAAATTGGGAACGAGGCTACTCTGGAGTATGGCAGGCGATTTGGAGCTCTAAAAGTTAAAGGCGGATATAATATTTATAAAGGCGCGTCTATCATTCCCACGTACACACCAGGCAGTATGCAGTCGATCATCTTCATGCTAGCTTGTTTATTGATTGCTTTGATCTTATTCGTGGTAATTATCAAAGCGCAACGGAGCTGAGTGAGATACCATGCAATCTTACTGGCCAACCGGTGTAGCTGACTGCTGCGTGCAAACACCCGGACCACCAAAATAGATCGTGCCCCCGTCTTGAAGGTAGTTGTACGGGGCTTTTGAGCCAAATAGGACCACTCCTGGAACAGGGTTATATGGACCCGGACCCTGGACGTCGCTATTGGGTACCAGACCATCCTGCGAATACGGCTGTAAAGCCGAAGGGAGATTACCATGCACGAGGTGAAAATCACCTATCGCAACCGCTCCGGAGTCCGTACCTCGCACGCCATTGCCCATCGGGGTGCAAGAACCTACCGTATGCTCCGCTACCTCACCGATTGCCTCCACAAATGTAGAATTCTTGAAGGTCCCGTCCCATTTTGATTCAGGAAAATAACCAAAATCCTGACCATTATATGACACCCACCACGCGCCGCCGTGCTTAGACAAATAGTGAATTCCGAATACGCCGGTCACACCCGGTTGCAGCGTCTCGCCTGGGCGTATCGTACTCGAAGTCGGGACAAAACCGCAGCCGTTGTAGCAACCTCGCCCACCAACCCGTCCTAAGACAAACAGTCGTGGATTGGTATCATCGGCATGTGCGTCCTTGTCAACGGTCCAGCCTATCTCAATGCTTGACTGCAAGTTTCCATCGAGTGCAACGCCAAGCTCAGCAAGCGAGTGTACTCCGCCAGGCCCCACTTTTGGATCCGCCTGAGTTATGGCAACTGACGCCCCTTCGTTAAGCGCTGACTCCTCACCACCAACCCAGTAGTAGGCACCGCTTGGTGTCTGGCTGACCGCCGTACAGCCGCTGCCCAGCACCGCGACACTACCCATCAAACAGGCGGCTGCGAGCCTTCTCGGTGCATTTTTTATACGCTCAACAAGACCTATGGCTGTCTCAGATAGCTTTGATAATGTTGATGCCCGAGCCAACAAAGCCGACTCCTCTGACTGCGGCGCCCACTCCGCTAAGTTGGGGACTGGGGCTAGCGACAGCTCTGATGCTAGTACCGACATGTGATTAACTCTTTTATTCCGATTATCGTAATATTCTTTAAATCGATGTGCATTATACGATGTGTGATGAGATCACAAATGAAAACCATTCGCCTTGAGCACCCCTCGCCTATCGATGATAATATATCAGAAACATCGATGACTTTAATATATTTAGTGGTTTTTAGCAACCTCGCCATACTGACACACCTCGGTCGTACTACAGCTTTACCCCAAGAAAGCACCCCAAACTTGCTTATGGCTGATATACTAAATGTAGTGATTGCCTGAAGAGTCGCAAAGTAAGGATTACGGTCAGCATCCCACCCGGGTCGCAGACATTACGCATGAAGCATAACCCACCGCTCCAGAATGACCCCAACGATTCACCGGCCGCCCGCAAGCGCCGATTGAAACAGCGATTGCGCGAGATCAACGAACGCAACGACCGCGAGATGAGCGCGCTTATGAAGTCAATCGAGAAAGTCAAAGCCACTTTCCGCCCCAAGAAGTCGGGCAAACGAACCATCGAGCGTTAGTATCCCCTTTATCTTTTATCTATTGACGGTAGACATATCCGGGTAGCGGTCACCAGCGGCTATGCCCCTGGGAACAATCGCGTCCAAGCGCTCCAGATCATCCTTAGTCAGCATTACGTCAACTGCGGCAATATTTTCCTGTAGGTATTCGACGTGTTTAGTGCCGGGGATAGGTACAATGTCATCTCCTTGTGCGAGCACCCAGGCAAGTGCCAGCTGACCGGGCGTGCAGCTCTTTTCATCAGCAAGTTCCTTGACCTTTTCGACCAGCTCGAGGTTCTTTTGGAAATTCTCGCCCTGGAAACGCGGCCAGCTGCGGCGGGTATCATCCGGCTCAAAATCATCAGGAGACTTGATCTGGCCGGTCAAGAAACCGCGGCCAAGCGGGCTATAGGCCACAAAGCCAATACCAAGTTCCCGCACCGTCGCCAGGATTTCGTCCTCCGGGTCACGCGACCACAGGCTGTATTCCGTTTGCAACGCAGTTATGGGGTGCACCTTGGCAGCACGACGGATGGTTTCCGGTGCCGCCTCGCTCATACCGATGTAACGTATCTTTCCTTCTTTCACCAAGTCGGCCATAGCCCCAATTGTGTCCTCGATAGGTACGTTCGGGTCAACGCGGTGCTGGTAGTACAGATCCACATGATCAACATTCAGATTTTTCAAGCTGCGCTCAATACTTTTTCGCACGTATTCCGGGCGACCGTTTACCTTGCCCGTGCGCTGACCATTATCATCGATCTCGTTGCCGAACTTTGTCGCCAGTATAATCTCATTCCGCCGCCCTTTGATCGCCTTGCCAACCAGCTTTTCATTGGAGAACGGGCCATACATATCGGCCGTATCCAAAAAATTCACGCCGTGGCCGAGCGCGTACGCAATAGTTTCGAGCGCTTTAGCTTCATCACGTCCGCCGTAAAAGGCACTCATCCCCATGCAGCCGAGACCGATGCTTGAGACTTCCAGATCGCCAAGTTTGCGTGTTTTCATGTGCTTCCTCCAGTCACTGTCTATTAAAGTATAGCGCCAACCACCCAAACGGAGCTGTAACTATTCTCGTAGCGGCTTCGAGTAATGCAAGAAATAATACTGGGAGGATGCGAGAAGCAGCACGCAGTATTTTAGTAGGGCAACTGTTTTTATACGCCGGGCTTCTAGAACCCATCTCAAAAATGCCTCAACAGAATAAGGATACAAGCCAGATGCACGAAGCCAACGAAGTTGGCGAGTGCATGTTCGTATCTTGTAGCTACTCTCCGGTAATTCTGTAACCAGGCATTGAGCCGTTCAATCTTCCAACGCCGTCGGTACCTTCGTAGTTTGCGTCCATCCTGGGTTTTTGCTTTCACCCGACCTTTGCGGTGTGGCGAAAATGAGTTCGCTGCCGAATCGTTCTTTCACCAGTCTGTCGTGCGGATCAGAGTCATACGCCCGGTCAGCTACCAGATGTACTGGAGCCGCTTTGGTAAGTCTGCCGGCAAGCGTTCGTTCCACCAGGGTGACTTCATGCGGAGAAGCAGAGCCCACGTAGACGGAGACCGGAAGAGACTCTCGGTCGCAGATGACCATGAGCTTGGTGCCTTTGCCACGTTTCGTCTTGCCAACACCAGCTCCCCTTTTTTAGCGCTACTGAACGTACCGTCAATGAAACATTCTTCCAGGGATATGCAGCCACGAGCATCCATGTCCTGTGCGAGCACACGAAGCAGCTCGGCAAATACGCCGGAACGAACCCACTCCTGAAACCTGCGGTGGCATGTTTGGTATGGCGGGTACTTATCGGGCAACTCGTTCCACTGAGCGCCAGTTTTCAGTATCCAGAGGATGCCATCCAGCACTGGACGGTCAGGCAGCCGAGGCCGGCCGCGCTTTGTTGTTTTTGCCTGACTCCTTTTGAGCAACGGAGCCAACAGGTGCCACTGCTCATCCACCAGTCTTTGCATGTTTGTTTTCCTTGCTTACGAAATAAGGGGGCTGACGCCCTCCTTATTGTAGCGGGAATTTTGAGATGGGTTCTAGTATGTGTCTTGATCAAGCCTATGGGGCTGGCGGTCAACGCCGGCATCAGCTACTACGGGCTTTACCGCGAGACACTCCTCCCCTACGCCGCGGCGCTGCTCGGTGCAGCGTATTTTGCATTACGGGCTATCGACGCATTGCCGCCAGATGAAAAAATACTGCGCCTGGCGCTCAAAACCTATGCCTTGCTTATCGTCGGCCTGGTTATTACACCCTACACCGTCAGCACATGGCTGAACTACCTGCATATCGTCTGTGGCACGGCGCTGTTTTCTTTGCAGCTGCTCTTGAGTTGTTGGGTCGCATGGAAACTGCGCTACATTTGGTGGAGTATTGGACTACTACTCGTTGAGCTAGCCAGTGGCATTGCTGCAGCGCACTATTTGAACCTGACTCACGGTTTTTTGCTGCAGTCCCAACTTACCTTTCAAATGGCGTTTGGCGCTTTGCTCGTTTTGAGTTTGCCGGCTTTGGTTCTCGACATCGAAACACCCATAGTGTCAGGCGAGACATGAGGTCGCCGAGCGATGATTATCCCCGCCAGCAAACCATTTGATCCAAAAATGTAGATAGGATACAAGAGCTGCGTCGGATCAAGCTTGCCAATCGCCACAATACCGCAGGCGCCGGCAACTGTTGCAAGCACCCAACTGATGAGCGTTTCGCTATGCGGTGCCTGCCAGGTTTTGTAAACCGTCAGCCAGAAACCGGTAGCATCAACCCCTATTACCACCAGCAGCGCCAGCAGAGGGCTACTGACAACTTGCGACACTCCGATACCGAGCGCAGCAATACCTAGCGAAATCCAGTCGCGCCTATGTAGCCTACCGTAGCCGAAACGTAGTGAACACACTGCTATCGTTCCAGCCGCCATTGCATCGGCAGCGGTCATTAACAGCGCCCAACGTGTCCCCGCTTGAATCTGCCCGATAAGCGCAAATGATGACAACGACAAAAACACCCACCAGGTTGCCCGTTCGGGCTTGGTTTTACCGCGGAAGATATCGCGGATATACGGTACCAGCCCAGCAGTATTTATTACGCCCGAAGCAATCCCAAAACCGGCGAGCAGTGTTTCACTCATCCGGTCATTGTAGCAGACGAGCTACAAAAATGAGGTTGGCAGATCACCCGCCTGCTCTCGAATAAACTTATAGCGTCCTTCGAAAGCCTTGCGAGCTTCGGGTAGCACAATTTTGTATTTCCAGTCCTTCTCTACCTTGCGCCGATTTAGATCCATCAGCTCTTCAAATGTCCTATCGGTAAATGTTTTATCAGTGGCTTCATGCCAGAAGATGTTCAAAAACGGCCCGGCCATATGTGAGCAGCCATCCGCTGAAGCTACGACTTGTACTTCAATGGGCGCCTCGTGCAAATCCAGCTCCAGTTTCTTGTCGAGTATTTCTACGTAGTCGGTGGCCCGCTGTGCAAAATCATCCGAAAAACCAAAGCTGATAAGTGTTTCTAGTCCTTTCGTAAGTGTTGTTTCGTATTGGTGATCATAGTCCAAGATTTTGCCGTAGTCGTGCAACCACGCCATCACCTCTACTAGGTCGCGGTCTGCCTCGGGGTAATGATCGCACAGCTCGAGCGCGATTCGCTCCACGATTTCCAGGTGCCACTTTACGAACCATTTGTGGTGCACAAACTCTGGGTTGGCCGAAGCCTCCCGGACATGCTGTTTGAACGCCTCATTTTTATCTCGCATAGGCAAACTAGGCCGGCACGTCTGCCGCGTAATCCAACGGAACGCGTTCGGACGTTAATTGCTGATCAGGATATTCAATACGAAGCCGCTCCATATCTTCAGGCGAAAGCTCCCAGCCGAACGCACCCAAGTTCTCTTCGAGGTGTGTTACCTTCGTCGTTTTGGGAATAGTAACTACGCTCGTTTGGGAAATGAGCCAATTGAGCGCCACCTGGTACGGTGTTTTGTCGTATTTCTCCGCCATTTCATGCAAAACACCTGCTTGTTCCAAGGCACCTTTTTGTAACGGGCCCCATGCCACTACAAACACGTCATTTTCCTGGCAGTATGTAATAATGCCGCGCTTTTCCGCTTCACGGAACCGTAGGCTGTATTCCAGCTGATTACACACAATCTTGTTTGCTGTACACTTTTGCGCCTCTTCAAAGCGGGAAACGGTAAAGTTAGAGACGCCAACATGTTTCACTAGCCCCTCGTCGACCAGGCGATCCATGGCACACATCGTATCCGCTATAGATATACCTGGGGCAGGAAAACGATGCAACAGATAGAGATCAACGTAGTCAGTCCCCAAACGCTCGAGACTAGCCTTGCAGCTTCGTAACACACCTTCATACGTCTGGTTGTGCCCGGATACTTTGGTAGTTATGAGTAGCTTGGAACGATCGTAACCTTTTATAGCCGCGCCGACCAGCTCCTCCGAGTGTCCAGCACCATAGCTTTCAGCTGTATCGATATGTGTAATGCCGTAATCGATTGCTGCTTTAATGGCCGCAATTTCCTTTTCATCGTTTACACTGCTCGCTTCGCCACGACCACCCATCTCCCACGTACCAAGCCCGTAAACAGGCAGCGCAAACCCCGACTTCAATGTTTTTACAGGAATATCCATGCCGCCATTGTAGCAAATAAGAGCACACCGTAGCCAAGTATGGCATATGGCCCGGCGTGCTATTATTGACTTATCTAGTAAGGACAAAGGAACGGTGCGCAATGGAAGACGTCATTATAGTAACCACCAACGATATCCCCGGCTACGAGGTAGTTGAGACATATGGTGAAGTTTTTGGCGTACTCGTGAGGAGCCGTAACCTGGTCAGCAATATCGGTGCCGGGCTGAAGTCGATAGTCGGCGGTGAAATCGGCGGTTACACGAAGCTGCTAAGCAACAGCCGTATTGAAGCAGTGGAGCGATTACGGCAAGCGGCTGCCGAGCGCGGCGCCAATGCCGTGTTGGCAATGCGATTCGACACCTGTGATATGGGCAGCGCCATGAACGAAGTTGCCGCGTACGGCACCGCCGTCAGGATTCAGCCCAAGGCCAAAAAATGACCAGGCAAGCGAAGTCCACGCCAACCGCACAGGCAAGCCGCGGCCTGGTAAACCTCGAGGTCACCCCAAACAGTTCTCTGCCAACTTCCGCCAAAGGTAATACTCCCCCGAAGCGCTTCACCACCCACATACCCGAACCAGGCTGGCAGCGTGTTATCAGCCTGGTAGTCGTTGTCTCTATTGTGGCACTGGAGTTGTGGTTTTTGCTCCGCTACCACAAGTAACAGGAAGTAGCCTAGGGTGTCAGACGGTTGATGTCGCGCGGGAAGAGCGTGGCTTCTTTGACGTTCGCCAGGCCGATAGTTTTTTCTACCAGGCGGTCAACCCCGTAACCACAGCCACCGTGCATAGGCAGACCGTATTTGAACGCCTGCAGATAGTACTTGTAACCGGGATGGTCAACGTCCAGCCCCGCCTTTTTCATCTGCGCGATCATCGTTTCGTAGTTGTTTTCACGTAAGGGCGCTGTGGCGATTTCTATGCCACGAAACAGCAAATCACCCCACATCACTACACCCTTTTCGGCATCAACTTTGTGATAGAACTTGGCGGCTTCTACCGGAAATTCGGTCGCGAATACCAGATCGCTGCCCAACTCTTTGCGAGCGTACTCACAGATCCAGCGCTCCTCATCCGGCACCAAATCCTTTTCAGCCGTAGTGTCGGTACCGGTCGCTTTGGTATACAACTCGTGGATCTGAGCCACAGGCAAGCGCGGCACTTTGCCGTCAGCCGGTAGTTTGAGCTCGGGCGCATTGAGACTTTTCAGGTCTTCGGCATGCTTTTCGTATACCTGCTGCAGCGCGTACTGCGTCATGTCCCCCACGGTGTCGAGCACTTCCTCGTGCCCGTTCACAAAGCCCATCTCGATGTCTA
Source organism: uncultured Candidatus Saccharibacteria bacterium (assembly GCA_964570005.1). Classification (GTDB taxonomy): domain Bacteria; phylum Patescibacteriota; class Saccharimonadia; order Saccharimonadales; family UBA4665; genus JAJZCD01. The sequence goes on from CAZMWE010000009.1 coordinate 8,087, forward strand.
ACATATAGACCTCGCTCATGTGCCGCGCCGTAGCACTCGGCTCGGCACGGAATGCCGGTGCGATCTCAAACACCCGCTCGAAAGCGCCGACCATAATTTGCTTGTACAGTTGCGGGCTCTGCGCTAATGTCGCCTCTTTGCCAAAGTAGTCGAGCTTGAAGACCTCGGCGCCGCCTTCGGTTGCCGCACCGAGTATTTTCGGCGTGTTAATTTCCACAAACTCACGGTCGGTTAAGAATTCACGCAAGTAGCGCAGCAGACTGGAGCGGATCTTAAAGATTTTTTGTTCCTGCAGATTGCGAACGTTCAGCACGCGGTACTCGAATAGGGTATCGAGGTTTTCAGCTTTATGCTGAATCGGCTTATCGATTTCAATGGGCGGTTCATCAGTAACCGGCACTAACACCTCAATTTTGACATCATGCAGCTCTGCCCCACCGGGAGCACGTGGCTCTTCCTTGACCGTGCCGTCCACGGCAAGCACCGTGCCGATTTGCAGACCACGTAACTTTTCAACTTCGTCTTTGTCCTGTAGAACCACCTGTGTTAAGCCATGGCGGTCGCGCACGTTAATAAACGTCAGCCCACCCAGCAGGCGTTTTTTGTGCAGCCAACCTTCGATGTGCACCTGTTCACCGATATGTTTCGAAAGGTCGGAACTTAATGTTCTCATACAATTTCCCTTGGATTAGTTAGTAGATTGGGCTGGATGAACGGGTCGGTTACACGAGAAACAGCGCCGGCTGCTAATCGCCGACCCGGGAATTCATATTTACATTCAGCCGCGTCATTGGTGTTATTCTACCATCTCTTCAGCGTCAGAGGTAGAGTTCAGCTCCTCAGCAAGCTCAGGCAGCGGTTCTTCCGGCCGCTCAACTTCCGGCTCTTCGTGCGCGGCAGGCTCGGTTTGGGTAGTGGCGGCTACGGCGTGCAGGTCATCGTATTTATCGAAGTCATCCATGGCGAGCTTACCGGCCATCTGTTCCATCACGTCCTCAATGGTCAAAATGCCGACCAGTTCTTCAAAGCCGTTCACAACCAGAAGCAGATGTTGTTTGGTTTTTAAGAATGCCTGCAGCGCCTGATACAACCTAAAATCCTCATGCACATAGGCGAGTTTGCGGCTCATTATGTCGGCCACTCTGCCGCCATGCCTGGCGCTAACCAAGTCGTGCAAATACAATATGCCGACAATGTGCGCCGCATCACCTTCGTACACCGGAAACCGGCTATGGCCACTACTGTTCAGCTCGTCCATCAGCACGGGTCCGATGGTCTCGTCCGCCGCCACCATTTTCACGGTCCGCATCGGAACCAGCGTATCCGAAACCAGTTTATCGCCGAATGTCAAAGCGTGCTGCAGCAGTTCGATTTCGCTTTCCGGAACCCGATTATCCGGCTGGCCTTTTTGCCGCTCCAGCAGTTCCGCTAGGTCAGATTTTTCGTACACATCGGTGTGCGTCCGGACGCCGTGCCGTCCACGCACGAACCGCACACCCGGATCAAGCACCGGCGTCAGACGCTCCAATAGCCAGGCGATTCCCGGTGCCAGCTTGCGCGCCAGCCACAGACTGCTGCGAGTGAGTTCGCCGCCGGGTACGAACACCATCCAGCCGAGAGCAAGGAGTGCCGCTACCGTGGCTACAGCCAACCAGAAATCGACAGCCGCCGAGAACGCCGCCAGCGCCAGCACGCTAAACCCCACAAGAGTGCAGCCCAGCAGTACTTTCAGACTGGCGCCATACGCCACCGCCCGGTACAACAGTCCCGCCACTTCGTCGTGCCGTGCCAGACGTTTCAGCTCACGCCGCGGCACGTGCCGGTAAGTTTGCAGAAGCACCCAGGCCGCGACAGCACCTGCAGCACATAGCACGCCAAGTATAAAATAAAGCATACAACTATCTTACGATGTGCTGAGGGAATCAGCAAAGGGAGCGCGACAACCGAGCAGTACCGTGGTATATTATGCATAAGTAACGGAGTAGGCTAGACAGTTATGGATAAGCGCTTTTTAGCAGTTATCGGCGTGATCATCGCCGTATTTTTGGGTATCGTACTTTTCAACAACCACAGCAATTCGAACAATACTTCATCTTCAAGCGGTAACAGTTCTAAAGCGACCAACCACGTCGAAGGCAATCTCAATAGCAAAGTCACGCTCGTAGAATACGGTGACTACGAATGCCCGGTATGCGAGAGCTACTTCAGCACCGTGCAGCAGGTCGCCCAAAAGTATAACGCGCAGATCAAGTTCCAGTTCCGCAACCTACCATTATCCCAAGTTCACCCGAACGCTTTTGCCGGGGCTCGCGCCGCTGAAGCCGCCGACCTGCAGGGCAAATTCTGGCAGATGCATGACCTGCTCTACAGCTCTCAGAACTGGAGCGAGTGGAGCGTCTCATCAAATCCGGAGCCCTACTTCTGGTCTTACGCCCAGGAACTCGGTCTGAACGTGACTAAGTTCAAATCTGATTTCGCAAGTTCCCAGGTAAATGACCGCGTCAATGCCGACCTCAGCGCCTTCAGCAAAACCGGCCGAGAGGAGGCCACACCTACCTTCTTCCTAAACGGTAAATACGTGGCGAACTCTGACCTTGTAGATAGCAACGGTCCCAGCATAACCGAATTCAGCAAGGTCATCGACGCCGCCCTCAAGTCTACCGGCCAGAGCAGCTAACAATCCGTTCCACGGCATTTAGAGCGGTCTTCAATCAGTAATCCTATCCTGCACAAGGCTATACTGTCGTTCTTCTACTTGCACCCTATCTATAAATGATGGTGCCGAGTGAAGTTTCTTTCGAACAACTTATGGCTTGGCTCGAGCACTTAATGTGTGCTTTCGAAGAAAACAAATAGATACTACACCATATCTAGAGTTGGGGCACACTAGGCATCGCGGCTTATCGTAGCGATTACATGCAAAAGAAGTAATCCAGCGGAACTGACACGACAGCTGAGTCCCCATTAATCCTGAGGGGGCTCTCTGAGAATACCAGCCCGTAAGAACCTCCGAACTTTTTCAGTGTTTTGGTCGGTTGGCTATAGCCTTTTGTCCCCATCCCGAACTCTATCGCAATCTGGTGATCATTATTCACCCTTAGAATGAAGTCACACTGGCCGCCATCTTTATCAAAAGGATAGGTAATGCTACCAAGTTTCTTCGTCACGAATTCTCTGTAGAAGTGGAGTGCTGCGGCATCTTCGAGCAACTTTCCCTGTCGAGCAGCGACAGTATCCGGCAATCCGACAATATCATGAAATGCCGACCTAATCGCCGGACTCATGAAAAGGAATTTGGAAGGATTTGTGGTAGCCGTAATATTATTTCCATGCGCTGGTACCTTAATAATAAGCTCGGCCTTAACTAACGCATCGATCATGTTTATGATTTGAGGCCTGCTTACGCCTACGGCTTTTGCCATCGCCTCGTAGGTCATTACGTCGCAGTCGGTTAACACGAAGATCAAACGCTTCAACGCCCCTACGGTTTCAGGCTTGAACTGATTAAGCGTCTGTAGGTCTACTGAGATAATCTTGTCGACCATAGCATCGATTGCCGCGTAGACTTGTCGTACGTCCGTCTCGCCTAGTGTAAAGGGAATGGTCCCTGTCTGAAGATATTTGGTAACGGAGTTACGGCTGTATTTAGTCCATTGCTGATCAACGGCAAGCGATAGCTTCTTTAGTTTTGTATAAACTGCTGGAGCATCTTTACTATAGTAGAGTGCGTCCATGAGCTCGCTCTTCAGACCTTTGGCCGGCAAGACGTCTCTTGCTAAGACTTGGTACTCTGGAAAACTCAGCGGGAACAACTTTTCTGTAACCGCTCGCCGGCCATCGATGTCTGCATCCATTTGTAGGTGTACCGCAGAAGACCCCGAGCATATTAGGAATATGTTAGGACTTCTATCATAGAGAAACTTGATAGTACGAGCCCACTTAGAATCCGCTTGCACCTCGTCTATGAACAGGAACGTCGGCTTGTCGAGTTCTTCAAAGCTAGCCCCCAGCAGACGTTCGTACTCGTCTAAGAGATCAGACAAATTAGAGCCGACCTTCTCTACGACTTCATCCAAGGATACATAGAGTATGTTTATTTTGTCGTCCGCCTGAGCTAATAACCACAAGTAACTTTGTGCTAATAACGTCGTCTTTCCCACCCCTCTCAAGCCCGGTAGGATAACCCATCGTTTAGTTCCAGGCTTCTTTAATAGAAAGTCTCTAACATATTTCTGTACAAGAACGATCATGGTGCGTGTTGGCAGTGTTCTCCCGCGAGAACTCTTATTCTTCGAACGCATAATTGCTTCACCGAGCAGGATTTGGCGCTGTAGGTAACGTGTCAGTTGGTTATTCATTGCAACCCCTTCATTCAGTATTAGTAATCCACAGTATACTAATTGATAGCAATATTAGTCAACTACAGTATACTAATTATTGATCAACCCGAAAGCTATTAGTAAGGGTGAATATAGCCTTCGTAATACGATAAAATGCTTCCGAAATCGAAGTGCTTTAGGAAGTATGTTTGCCCTTAATATCTTTGCGCGGCAACCGGATAGGATTTGAACGCAAGCCTATAAGGCCCCATCTGGTACGCCCGGACAGATTCGAACCACCGACCCCTTGTTCCGAAAATAGAGGGCAAGTCACCCGCCGGTTTACCCATGATCCTGCAAATGATTAGGAATGCCTTCAGCATCTCTGGGCTGGGCGACACATCCGGCTCTAGTCTTGCTGCCTTAGCTTTTACCGTCTGTATTGATTCATAATCCACAGCCAAAGGTGTTACCTTCGGCTAGCGCGCTAGTGTCATGATACCATTTCTGGTTTGGCCATGGTGTGCTGCGTTAGTCCTCGCCCGCCTTTTCCTCCAGATAAGACCGCACGGTACACCATGTAGTGGCGATACGTTCTAAACCCGGCATTGTGACGTTTGCCAGCAGCCCATTGCTCAAACAGTAACGTACCGTAAGGCGGCACACTAAAGGCCAGGGCAAACAGACCACGCCACCGCGACCATCCCAGGCTCGGGTATAATCCCAGCGAAGCCAGACAGTACAGTAAAAACAGCATACCGTGCGTCCGGCCCGCCAGAATCAGCACCGACGATCCGCCGTGCGGCAGATACCGGTCGGCAGCAATACCTACGATCAGCAGTGTCCAGCCGCAAGCTTCGGCCACGGCCGCGATCCGGAACAGCAGCCACGCCTCAGATTCGGTAAACGGCCGCGCCTTTTCAAATTTTCGCAAAGCCTTACGCATATAAAAATAGTACCGTGGAAATGCCCGCGGTACTACTAATAGTAAACTGTCGGAACTTAGCCGACATGCACCGGAGCAACTGCAGCGTCCTCCTGCGCAACTCCCTGACTACCCTTCTGCTTGAGCAAAACTGTCGCGATAATGGAGGATCCAACCATGAAGGTGGAAGCTACATAAAACGCTGCGTGGTAACCCTGTAGCGTGGCGCGCTGCGTGAATTCATTCGAGACCGCCAGGCTGGCATGAGGTGACAGACTCTGGAGATGATGCTGCACATAGTGGGCTGCACTGGAAGCCGACACACCGGTCAGAATTGCCAGACCCAGTGCGCCGCCAATCTGTTGTGAAGTGTTAAGCAGGCCGCTGGCCAGGCCGGATTCGCGGCCGCTCACGCCGCTCGTCGCAGCAATCGTGATCGGCACAAACGTCGCACCCATGCCGAGTCCCAGCAGGGCAAAACCGGGTAGCAAGTCATGCACATAACTACCATGTAGCGGCACGTGTGCGAGCCAAAACAGCCCCGAGGCAACCACCAGCGGCGCCACCATCAGGATAGGCTTATAGCCGATTTTTTTAATGAGGCGCGGGATTTGCGTAGCTGAAACGGCGATTGCAATCGGAATGACCAGGAAGCTGAGGCCCGTCTTCACCGGTGAATAGCCAAGCATTGTCTGCACGTACAGTGACGCAAAGAAGAATGTACTGAACATGCCCGCCATAATTGGCATCATGGTCAGGTTCGCACCCGTGAGGTTACGGATTTTGAAGATACCGAACGGTACTAAGGGATGCTCGCTACGCAGTTCATTGGCGATGAAGAAAATGATGAGCGCCACAGCGCCACCCAGATAACCTAAGGTCGAGTCCGCCGTCCACCCATGCGCAGGTGCTTTCACCAGGCCGTACACCAACAGCATCATAGCCGCGGTTATAGAAGCCGCGCCGAGCAGGTCGAGGTCATTGTGCGTTTCTTCGCTCTCGTGGGCCGGTACCAGGCGCCAGGTCGCGTACAGCACTGCCAGCGAGACCGGCACGTTAATAAAGAAGTTCCAGCGCCAACCCCAGTATTCGGTAATGACACCACCAAGCAGCACACCGGCAGCAGCACCGCCGGCAGCCACCGCACCCCAGACTGACAGCGCGGTGTTGCGCTCATGCCCTTCCCGGTATGTCACCAGCACGATAGATAACGCCGCCGGGGACATCAGCGCGGCAGCCAGCCCTTGAGCTGCTCGTAGCGCGATGAGCATACCGCCTGACTGCGAAAGACCGTCGAGCAACGATGCAATACCGAAAAGCACTATACCTATCATGAACAGCCGGCGCCGGCCGAACAGGTCAGCTGCACGGCCGCCAAACAGCAAAAAGCCGCCAAATGTCAGCGTGTAGGCAGTCACGATCCACTGCAAATTGGTCTGTGACATGTGAAACGCCTTTTCCACCGCCGGCAACGCCACATTCACCACAGAGGTGTCGAGCACCACCATAAACTGTGCCAACGCCAGAATTATCAGTATCCACCAATGGTGCTTATGCTTCTCTGCCATGTACACCCCTCCTTTGAATTTTTACAGCAATTGTATTATCATTAATCACACAATCATTGTAAATCCCGAATGTTGACTATGTCAACTATTTTATCGGACTAACCATACTGTTTTTATGTTACACCAACGCACCAACCAGAATTTTTATCTCGCACTGCTGGAGTTTTTAATGACCGCCAAGCAGCATATTGTGGCGATTGGGGCGGAGTTTGACCTCACGAGCATCCAAGCGGTCACACTGCTCCTGATCGACGAGCACCAGCCGCGGCCCATGAAAAGTTTCTGCACACTGTTCCACTGCGATGCCAGCAACGTAACCGGCATTGTGGACGGCCTGGAAAAGAAGGGCCTGGTGAGCCGGCAGAGCGACCTAAGCGACCGGCGCATTAAAGTCATCCGGCTAGAAACAAAAGGTAAAAAACTGCAGCGGACCATCATTGAACGCTTAAGCACCGACAACGGTTTTTTATTTGATCCGCTCGAGCCCGAAGAGACTCAGCAGTTCGTACGCATCGTCGAAAAAATCGCCGCCGCAGCTGCGCCGGCCAAGTAGCCGGAGCGGTTAGAACCGGGGCTCAGTGGGCGTATGTCAGGAATTGCCGCCACTGGGGACGAACTATCCGGACCTCAACTATAGCCGGCGCTGTTTCAACGCCGTCAACCGCAACTGCTATTGACATGTTTTTGTTTCCTCTTAAGCAGACACCGCTCACTTAACAACGCGAGCGTGAAAGACGTCTGCCACTTGTTTTTTAAGTTTTTGTCTCTTTACGCGCAGTTCACCACGCATTGGAGTTAAGCCGAGTGTAGCAAATGCTTACGCTTAATGTCAACAACAAAATGAACGGCTCCGAATCAGTGCAGCTCAGCGATGGATAGGAGGCAAGTAGAGCCACTGCTTGCGGGCATAGCGCCATACGCTGGGCAGGATGCCGGGAGCGGCGGGCTGTCCGCTGCGGATACTTTTGCGGATAGCCACCGAACTGATATGATTCGTGCCGATATCTATAAAGGTCGTGTTCGGAAACAGCTGGTCCTGACCAACAAGTCGCGTCAGTACTTCAGCCATTTGAGCATGCGACGTCACGGCGATAATCAGGTGGAGCTTGCGGTACAGACCCGGCATTTTACCCTCATACCACAGCAAATCAGCGGCAGTAGTCAGCAGGCTGAGCTCGGCAGGTGGCAGCATTTCGATCACCCGGGCCAGGCTGCGGCTGGTCAGCCGGGCGTCAGGCAAGTCGATCAGCTCAAATTGTTTATAGGGCCGAAGCGCGTTTTTGAGCATTACGGTACGGTGCACATAATGCTCTGGTTCGCTCTGGGCTAGCGGTCGGCGTTCCGGCACAAAGCAGACGCGTTCCAGCCCAGCGATTTTCTGGCTCTTAAGTGCAAAAATAATGTGGCCGGCGTGCACAGGGTCAAAGCTGCCACTGTAAATACCGACGCGCGGTAGTTTTTCTGCCTCGAGCACCACCGGCTCAGTACCTGATTGGAAGTGGTAGTGAGTCTCTACTTTAGGCATCACTCATCTCCAGAGGCATACCTTCGCAGCACTTTGTTATATTGCGGCAAGCCGGACAGAAAAAGTGGCCATGTACCGGCTGGATAGGGTAATGCATGCAAACTTCACAAAAGAGCAGCGGCGAGCGCTCTCTAACCATCTCGGCGTACGGGTCGTAATCGTCGATATTCACATAAGTATTATAGTCCCGATTGCCACTTAGGCTGTAAAAAATTACTCAGAGCGCAGCAGTCGTTTTACACAATCTTTATACAACCGCAGTCACCTGAGATATGCTTCTTGCCACTTGGCAATTTTTTGACCAACGTTTTGACCTTTTTCTTGTGACATAGCGGACACTCATTGGATGTAAATTTGCAGTCAGCTTCATCACCACCATCACCCTTTTCGCCAGCTGACAAAGCATCACCTGTCTTGCTACCACCTGAACCGGGGCATGAATTGGACGTTTCGACTGCAACTGCTCGCTGTACGAGCTGTTCAACCCTGTGTATATCACCCTGCTCCTGCGCATGTCTAGCGCCTTCAAGGTAAAACGCTGCCTCCTCACCGAAAGCCAGCCCATCAACTTTTTCGTCGGTAACAGCGCGTCTTAGCATAAACTCAGCCGACAGCTCGGCCAGACGGTCGGTTGCATCTGTCTCGATTACAAATGTGCCGGATTCGGTTACCAACTGGTCAACGATAGCTTGTACGGTTGGCTCAAGTTCGGCCTCGCGTTCCTGGCACTCCCGCAAGTACTCTACATGGTCCTGTTCTGGTTTGTCCTGCCCAAAGAACGTGCCGCCGGCCGCCACATCCCACCAACGCACAACGTCGACTACACCGTTTGGCATGAGGCTTTTATGTATTAGAACAGGCGTATCAATAGCTTCGGCATCAGTTCTGCCACGGTAATCCACTCTCAGACTATCACCAAGCTGCGCAAGCGTTTCGGGATCGTGACGGGGGGCGTCAGGGTTGCGTTTGCCCGCTACAAACGCGCTCTCGGTAATTATGATACTGCCAGCCTCTTCAGATGTCGCCTGGATAGCGGCGCTCATGGTAGGCACAAAGAAATTCTCTTGGCGAAGCTCGTCATCCGTCATGCCATCTGCCGCGCGCGAAAAGACAACAAACCAATAGTCTTGTAGCAGTCCGAGGCGGCATAACTCCTGAAGACGGTATTTGTTACGCGCCTCCGCATGAGTTCGCGGGATCATGAGCGGATGCCTGCTACCAAACCTCAGGCTGTTCTCCTGGATGCTTTCAGCAGATTGGCCATGCTGCATAACTTCGCCATCTTTGCTCACCTGCTGCTCCACCCGAATAATGTGGCCGGCTTTGATCGTGCGCTCAACTACATCAGTACGCACATTGATTTCAACTAAGCTTCTAGCAACCGGATCACCCTCTCTTGCTTTGCGAGTCGCATCCATTAGTGACTGGTTGCTAGGCTCCACAGCGTGCGTAATTTCAAACGAGGCGCCGGCTGCAATCCGACCAATCAGCTGCGCCGCCTTTGCACGCGCAACCGTTTCGGCTTCTAGCCTCGACACCCCCAACACTAGGGCCGGCAGCTCTGTTTCCCAGTGCCGGAACGCGGTACTGTTTATGTCTGGTGCTGCTTCGGCTGCGGCGGCGCTCATGTAAAAAACCTTTACTTCCGCCAGCAGAGTCCCAAAAGAGGGTGCTTCTGCTCGGAAGACTTTTAGCGCTGTATCGGACTATCACCGTTGCGGCACAGTACAGGAATTACACCTGCTTCCAGCTTGTGTTATTAATGTGGTTAGTAGTGTAGCAGGACAGTAAAACGCTAGATATAGTATTTTTGTATACGATCGCTACTCCAGCGGTAGCGGTAACTGTTAGCCAGCTGTGGTGTTCTGGTCGAGTTTGAGCTTGAGTGCTTTTAAGCGGGCCGCGAAACTCTGAGCGGCCGCTTCCATGCCAAGGACGCGCAGCGCACCGAGCAGTACGTAGAGGTTGTCGATATGTGTCTGTTGTAGGGACAGTTCGGCCTCGGCAGTTTTAAAAAACTGCTCCACTTTAGCCACCAGCCACTTCTCTTCGCCCACTTTGACGCCGTTGGTTTGAAAGGTCGACGCGCTGCTGCCAGCGCCCGGCCTCACCACTTCGAGCGAACGCGCACTGTGGTCGCGTTTGCGCAGGTGACCGCGGCTGATAAGGTTGCCGACATGCAGCGCCACAGTCGCCACACTGGTATATTCCAAGCCGTTCATGATTTCACGGTAGCTGGGGCTGTAGCCGTGTTCGGTTATGAAGGCGTCGATAAAATCGAGCAGTTCTTTTTGCTTTTTGGTCGGCCGGAGCGATAGCTCTTTAGCCTCTGTTTCGAGACTTTTGGCGGGCTTATGTTTAGGCTCACCGACTGTGGATGTTTGATTTTCGTTCATATGCTTATAGTATGGCACACCTGCTCGGGCAAGCGCACGATACTACCGGCGTAGGACCGGCCGACATCGGCATCTAGATCGTCAGCTACAAGCCAAAAGCTATATTGAGCCATGGCTTGAATTGATACAACAGGATATCGTCAGTTCTGAGCTGGCGGTCGAGATACATACTCTGGAAACAACGAAAATACTCGACACAGTCCCTTGCTATTATCACCTGAAGCGTTTTTGTTGTCCTTTTTGTACAGAATTAAGAGGGAACGTGCGAATAAGTATCTTGACAACGGCGACAGTATGTATATATAATGTAATTACAATGAAGACGTCACTTGTGCCGATTGGAAACTCGAAAGGCATTCGGATACCCAAACTCCTGCTTGAGGAAAGTGGGATCAGCAAGGACGTAGAGATAAAAGCGAGCAAAGGCATGCTCAAAATTATTCCTATTAAAACTCCCGTCCCAAAACACGCGGATGAGACTGCACTGTTAAGTGAGAAAACGCTGCGAAAAGACTGGGATAGGCTCGAAGAGGATAAAGCATGGGTAAACTTGTAGCCGGCGACGTTGTCGTCGCTGCATTTCCATTCTCAGATCTCAGCAGTACCAAACGGCGTCCGGCACTTGTATTAGCTAATGTTGAATTTGGCGACTTGATACTTTGCCAAATTACCTCAAAGCCCTACTCAAGCAAGACGGCGGTAGTTATTAAAGCCGACGACTTTGCAGCCGGAGGCCTGCCGATAGACAGTTATGTGCGACCAGATAAACTTTTTACTGCCGATACCACGATTATCGAGCGAACCGCAGGCATATTAACCGGCAAAACTATTGATAAAATATTGGCAGACGTCCGAGATTTATTCCGAGACCGGGACCACCACATCTAAGGCAATCCAACTCCCGGGCAAGCATAGAAAAACGACCTCGTATCGCTACTATCTCCCAATCACAGCTCAACCACCGGCATATCTTTGGCAGATTTTTTGCCACCAGTTTCGGGAAAAACCCAGTATTTGTACCACAGAAAACTCCAGAAGGTGAAAAAGATGCCAGAGATAACGAAACCGATATACGGACTAATACCTACGTAGACCAGACCGCCAATCAGCGCGTAATCTATTATAAAGCCGATGCTTTCAATGAATATGTAGCGGCCGGCGTGTTCCATTTCGCTCAAATGTACTTGATTTTTAAACGCCCAGAAGCGCTGTACGTAGTAGTTGAGCGACCAGCCGATGATGTCGCAGACGATTTTAGACCACAGCCATGACCAGTGCAAAACAGAATAGCAGAATGCGAACACACCGTAGCCAACCCAGAAATACAAACTGCCGCCAACCAGATATTTGCTAAACTGTTCTGCCAGTCCGTGCCACCTGGGGTGGCGGCCAAACACGCGCTGCAAAAACAGACCGAACATTAGGACGCATCCTTGTGTTCAGGTAATGCAGCCAACGCAATGGCGGCGAACCCCCACCACACGTAGGCCAACGTGTCATCTGCCCAGGCGTGACTCAGCAAGTTCACGAAGGCAACGCCGATAAAACCAGCAAACATGATGAGTGCCAGGCGCGATGCGCTGCTTTGTTCATAGAGCTCTATAGCAACCAGCACGATGATACTCAGGAACAGTGCCATGCCGATCCAGCCGGTTTCTTGCGCAACTTGTACATAGTAATTTTCCGCGATGCGCGCCGGGTGTTTGCCATTATATATACTGGCCGGTCCCGCCGTACCCGGACCATCACCAAGCGGCTGGTTGATTACGTCTTTTATACCATTTTCCGTGGCATTGGCATGGGCACCATTTGAGGTGATTGTGACCGCGGAGTGCGGTTGCGTATGGAGTATTTCGTTCTGCAGGCTCACATTATTTTTCAGGAGCAGATAACCGCCCAGAGCCAAAATCACCACGGCCAGCCCGACTGCCCCTAGGAGCACACGCCCGCGAAAGGTCTCTAAGCGTAGCCAGGCTATAGTAAAAAAGGATAGCGCCGTGCCGATCCAAGCACTGCGCGACCCGCTGGCAAACAGCGCTGCCAGGGCAACTATGCCGAAAGTTAGGCAAACCAGCTTACGCCGGCCGTACAGAAACAACACACCAAGGGCCGACAAAATAATAACCAGGTACGCGCCGAGCGGGTTAGCCCCACGCAAAGTGGACTGCACACGGATATAGCGCGCGTTGTGGTTAATAGTTTCGATGGGCGCGATGGTAGTCGCCGCGTTATAACCGAAGTGACTCAGGAAATTGTGCGGTAGCACCGCGAACTGTAGGACCGCGAACACCACGACAACAGCCGCTGGCACAAGCAACAACCTGGGCCAGTACTGTCTCAGAAACGGGGCACGCCGGGCTGTCAGCAACACCGCCAGGAACCACACCAGAAACCGCAGGTTTACAAGTAAGCCATATGCCAGAGCCTTACCAGTTACTTCGCCTTTCGTGAGCGCAATAAAGCCCAGTAACAAACTCAGCGCAGCGTAGGCGAAAATAAGCCGCACCAGCAGGCTATGGGTAAACCATGTCAACAACTCGCGGTCTTTAAGCAGCCACCAGCAGACGATGCCCAAAAGCACCAGTAACAGCACATCATCCCACAGGCGCAGCACTGCGTAGTGGCCTACCAGCGTACTACCCCACACTGTCAGGAGCCCAAAGAAGGGCACGCCAGCCAGCACCGTGACTATCAGGTAAGCGGCAAATCTGTTAGCAGGCGTACTCACACGTTTCATAAGTGTTACAATCATTATAAATGAAGAGTAACGCCACGCTGGTATATAACCTGTGTCTGGTTATAGGAGATTTTCTGGCGCTGGTCGCAGCGTTCGTCGGTGCGTTCATTATCCGCGCCAATAGCAGTACCCCTGTCGCCCACCCTATCCACGCCAGCACCTACATCGGTGTGTTCGTGGCGCTACTGCCGTTTTGGATCCTGGTTTTCGCCCTGCTCGGGCTGTACAACGCTAATATTTATGAGCGGCGGTTCGCTGAGTTCGGTCGACTGCTTATCGGGTCCTTCATTGGTCTGTTATTCGTAGTCTTCTGGAACTTTTTGAGTGTCAACCCTATCTTCCCGGCAAAGCTGGTACCGATTTATGGCTTTTTGCTAAGTTTCGTTTTTCTAGTACTGTTCCGTAACGCGGCGCGCGCTATCCGCACGGAGCTGTTCGGCTTTGGCATAGGGCTGACACGCGTGTTGGTGGTCGGCAGCACTACTGTAACCGACGAGCTGGTCGGTTCACTAGCCGACAGCCGCCATTCCGGTTATGAGGTAATCGGTATTGTGTCAGGCAAGGAACACAACCGCGTGCCGACATATCATACCTTCCGAGCGTTTCTGGAGAGCACGCGGGCTCGCAGCTTACACGGTATTATTCAGACCGAGCTGTACAAAGACGAGGCCCGCAACCGCGAAGTGCTGGAATACGCCCAGACGCATCATGTCAGCTACCGGTTTATCCCGGGCAATACCGAATTGTTCGTGGGAAACTTAGACGTCGAGCTGTTCCGTAATTCTATTCCGGTCATCGCCGTACGGCAGACACCGCTTTTCGGCTGGGGAAGGGTAGTGAAGCGGTTGTTTGACCTCATCGTAGGAAGCACGCTGCTTATACTTACTTCACCGCTGTGGCTATTATGCATTATCCTGCTTAAAATCAGCGAGCCGCACAGCCCCGTGTTTTATAGACCCGAACGCCTGACTCGCTTCGGTACCAGCGTCAATATTCTGAAGTTCCGCACCATGAAAGGGGCCTACAACGGCTTGTCACCCGAGGAAGGCTTTAAGAAAATGGGACGGCCGGAGCTTATAAAAGCCTACCGCGAGAATGGCGACCAACTGCCAAACGACCCCAGAGCGGGACACGTCGGCATTTTTCTGAAAGTTACCAGTCTTGATGAGCTGCCACAGCTATGGAATATCGTACGAGGGGACCTTAGCCTGGTCGGTCCGCGTGCGCTTGATAAGTTTGAACTGGAGCACTACGAAAAGAAGAACCTTATCTTAAGCGTCAAGTCCGGCTGGACCGGCCTAGCGCTAGTATCCGGCCGCAGAGGCATCAGTTTTGAGGAGCGACGTAAGCTGGATATTTACTACGTGCAGAACTGGAGTTTCTGGCTCGACATGGTAATACTCGCTAAAACCGTACGCGTTGTGTTGGAGCGGTTGGCGCGGCGAGGCGCGCGGTATTAGCGATGTGCAGCAAATGACTGGCACACGTAAAATCAGAGTTGCGATTGTCCACGATTGGCTGGTCGGCGGCGGTGCTGAGCTGGTAGTTGAACAATTGCATAAGCTGTTCCCTGATGCTCCAATCTATACCTCATACGCCACGCCTGAATGGCGGAAACGGCTGGACGGCACCGTGCGTACCGGCTGGCTACAGCCATTCGGGCGCCTTCGTAAATTTCTCGGCCCCTTACGTATCATCTGGTTCGGCCGCCTGAAGCTGGAAGGCTACGACCTGATCATCAGCAGTTCCGGAGCCGAAGCAAAGGGTATAAAGGTACCACCGGGCACTTTGCACGTAAACTACTGCCACGCACCCACACACTACTACTGGAGCCGCTACGAACAGTACATGAAAAACCCCGGGCTCGGACCGCTTAACTGGCTCGGCCGCCTGGGCTTGCGGCTACTGCTTCGCCCCATGCGGCGCTGGGATTACAAAGCGGCCCAGCGACTCGACTACCTGATCGCTAACTCCATGCACATCCAGCACGAAATCAAAAAATACTACAACCGTGACAGCGTCGTTATCCATCCACCGGTTGCCCTGGAGCGCTTCCAAAAGCCCGGCCATCTCAAACGCAAGCGTAAAGGCTTTGTGATTTCGGGACGGCAAACACCTTACAAACGCTTTGACCTGGCAGTTGAAGCCTGCACCAGGCTCGACTTACCGCTGACCGTTATCGGCGATGGGCCGGATCACAAGCGCTTGCGCTCGCTGTCCGGTAAAACAATAACCTTTCTGGGTCGGGTAAGCGACGAGGTCGTCGAGGAAGAATTCGCCAGTGCCGAGGCCCTTATCTTCCCTGGTCTGGACGATTTCGGGATAACTCCGCTTGAAGCGATGGCGTCAGGTACACCCGTCATCGCTTATAAGGATGGTGGGGCACTGGATTACATCTTGCCGGGCAAAAACGGCAAGTTTTTCAGCGAACCGACAGTCGACTCGCTGACTACAGCACTCAAGAATTTCGATTCCACCCGCTACAGCAACGCCGCTATCGCCGTATTTACCCAACGCTTTTCATCCGGACAATTCCGGCGGAACATGGTAGCGTACCTAAAAAAGGTCCTGGCGGAAAGAAAGTAGCGCAACGCTACAGATATTCGGTTTGGTCACGCTCGGCCAGGATCGTCTGGATATCCTTTATTTTGTCGATCTGCTCCTTAGGAATGACCAGCAGAACGTCAGTCGTATCAACAATCACCATATCATGCACACCGGCTACAGCCACCAACTTATGCTTACCATCGGTCTTGATAAGCGAGCCGCCGGTATCCACGGCAACAACTCGGCCATCCTCGTAGTTATCATTGCCTTCCTCAAAAAAGTCATAGACCGACCCCCAGGTACCGACGTCGGTCCATTTATACGGCAGCAGGATGACTATCGCCTCGCCGCTATTCATGACGTTGGTCGTGACATCTTCGGTCGGCCCTTTCTCCATGCCGGCGTAGATAGCCTCTATCGCTTCGCCCTCACCGGGCTTATCCATAGCGTCTTTGACGCGCATGAGCGCCTCATACCAGTCCGGCCTGTAGTGCTTGTAGGCATCCAGTATCAGGTCAGGGTACCAGCACATATGGTTACAATGAGCGACCACATGGAAGTTCTGTACGAGGTTCCGCGTCTCTGTAAAGGTCTTACGGCGAAACAAAAATTCTTCTATACGAAATGCTTCGCGCGAGCCTGAAATCTGGTCGCTTAATTTCAGATAATCAACACCCATGTTCGGCTCCGTGGCTTTTATGCCGCCGGTGACAAGTTGCTTATGCTTCGTAACCAACTTCTCGGCTTCGTGAATCATCTGCAGAAATTTATCACCCGGCTCCCGGATACAATCGGCCTGCACGATAAAGAACGGTTCGTCCGGATGGTCGATGCTCAGGCGCACGAACGCCAGGCCTTCGGCCGGACCTCGGTCCTTGGCGACATCTGGCTCAACAATATAGTTTTTAAGCGGAATCTGCGGTGACTGCTCTGACGCATATTTTATAAATTTGCGCTTGATGGATATGTAGATATCTTCCGGTGCAAATTCCTTGAGCAGTGTTTTGATGGTTTGCTCGTAAGTTGACACATCGCCGATGATGGGCTGGAATTGCTTAGGTTTATCCTGCCGGCTGTACGGCCACATTTTGGTTCCCTGCCCACCCGCAGTCACAATGATTTTCAAGTTGTCTACCCTCTTTAACTGCCTTCAAGTATACACGGCATTCCGGACCTGGACACATTAGGAGTTTGAGAGTTTACACCATTTGACACAGGCGGCGGCCACGCGTACTGTGGGTAAAGCTAGTGCTACGGCACTGGTTGCACATAGCATAAACGTAAGCAAAGGAGTAATCCCCGTGGATGCTATCACCAACATCTTTAAGGCGTACGACATTCGTGGCGAAGTCGGTACGCAGCTTAACGCGCAAACCGTTGAGCAGATTGCCCGTGCCTATGCCAACTGGCTGCCTATTAAAGGCACCGTGGCGGTCGGGCACGATATGCGGCCAGATTCCAAAGACCTGGCACAGGCGTTCATTAAAGGCCTGACTGATCAAGGCGTGGACGTCTGGGACATCGGTGAAGTCACCAGCGACATGATTTACTTCGCAGTCGGTAACTGGGACCTAGCTGGCGGCGCGGTCATTACTGCCAGTCATAACCCCGGCAAGGACAACGGTATAAAGCTCTACCGTGACAAGGTCACTGCCGTGGGCCTAGACAGCGGACTGAGCGAAATCCGCGACAAGTTCCTGGCGGGCGATCTCGGCAAGCCGGCCGATACACCCGGCACCGTCGAACCGCATGATATTACCGAAGACTGGATCAACCATGCCCTCACGTTCATGGACGCCGACAAAACAAAGGAATTTCGCATTGCCGTCGACGCCGGCAACGGCATGGCGGGCAAGATCTTCCCCGAACTGGAGCCGTACGTACCATGGGACGTGCATGAAATGTACTTCGAGCTTGACGGCACGTTCCCGAACCACGAAGCCAACCCGATGAAGCCAGAGAATATGCAGGACTTGGTCACAAAGGTTAAGGAGCTCAAGCTGGACTTCGGTGTCGCCTTCGACGGTGACGGCGATCGGGCCGGCTTTGTTGATGATACGGGCCGTATCGTTTCTGGCAGCAGCTTGATGCTTATCATGGCCAAGCACTATCTTAAAAAATATCCCGGCGCAACGGTAGTGCGCGATGCGCGCATGAGTCATGCTATTGATGAGCTGGTTGAGAAATGGGGCGGCAAGACCGTTGTAACTCCAGTGGGACGCGTGAACGTCGGCACCAAAATGCGCGAAATCAGCGCGCCATTTGGCGGCGAAGAAACCGGCCACTTCTATTTTGTTGAGAATAATGACGCCGACAGCGGACTCATTGCTGTGCTTGTGGCCATACAAGCCTTAAGTGACAGTGGCAAGAAACTGAGCCAACTGGTTGACGAATACCGCTTGTATGCCATGGGACCAGAGACGAACTTTGTCGTTGCGGATAAGGCAACGACTTTTGCGAGACTACGCGAGGCTTTTAAGGACGGACAACAAACCGATCTCGACGGTTTAAGCGTGGACTTCGCTGACGGCAGCTGGTTCAATGTGCGCGCCAGTAACACCGAGCCGGTCATGCGCCTGAATGCCGAAGCCAAAACGCAAGGTGAACTAGACCAACTGGTCGCCAAAGTAACCAAGATCATCCAAGGAGAACAAGCATGAAACTACTCGTAACCGGTGGTGCCGGCTTTATTGGCAGCAATTATGTGCACTACGTCCGCGAAAACCACCCAGACTACGAAATCGTTGTTGTAGACAAGTTGAATCAGCAGGGTAATAAAGAGAACCTCAAAAGCGTTATGGGTACGATCACCTTTCACGAGTTTGACCTGATAGAAGAGAATAAATTACGCCCAATTTTTGAAGCCGGACTCGATTATGTGGTACACTTTGCGGCCGAGACGAACGTCGACCGTTCCATCGAAAACCCTGATGCTTTCGTACAGAGTAACGTGCTCGCCACGAATATTCTGCTTCGTCTGAGTCGTGACCACGGTGTCAAACGCTTCCACCATGTCTCCACGGATGAAGTCTTTGGCAGTCTCGAGCTTGGTAGTACCGATCGCTTCAACGAAAACACGCCATACGATCCCCGTAGCCCCTACTCCGCTACTAAAGCAGGCAGCGACCACTTGGTCCGCTCCTACTTCCATACGTACGGCCTAGATGTTACTATCTCCAATTGCTCTAACAACTATGGCCCCTACCAGGTACCGGAAAATATCGTGCCGGTATTTACACTTATGGCGTTTAATGATAAACCCCTGACCATTTATGGTGATGGCAAAAGTGTACGAGATTATTTGTTTGTGCTTGACCACTGCCGCGCTATTGACATGATTTTACACAACGGTAAGGCCGGTGAGACCTACTGCGTAGGCGGTGGTGAAGAAAAGAACGGCATTGAAATTGCCGACACTATTCTAGAGATGACCGGTAAACCGGATAGCTTGAAAAAGTTCGTTACTGATCGGCCAGGCCATGACCGCCGCTACGCTATTGACTACTCGAAGCTTGCCCGTGAATTAGGCTATAAACCGAGTGTCACATTCCAAGAAGGCATTCAGAAGACGGTTGAGTGGTACCGCAACAACTCTGATTGGTGGCAACCTTACATGCAAAAATTTTACGTACCAAAGTTCTTACAGGCGGACGTAGAAACTGGGGCAAAGCAGGGTCAGTAGCGCAGCATGGAAATGAACTTTTGTCGACGCTGCGGTAAGCCACTAGAATCAGCTGACGGGCATGTATTCCGTTGTGGTACAGGTCACACACTCTATTTGAATAGCTCTCCGGCTACGGCGGTATTTTTCATAGCCGATGATAACCAGCGAGTACTATTGACGACCCGAGACCGGGAACCATTTAAAGGGATGCTCGAAGGGCCTGGCGGATTTTTAGATGAACATGAGACGTTTATCGAAGCGACGCATCGTGAACTCAAAGAGGAACTCGGCATTACGCCGGACGATTACGAGCCACTACAGTACCTATCCGAAGGCTACGTGGAGTATCCATTCGGTGGCGAAGTCGTACCAGTGGCTTGCATTGGTTTCTGGAGTCGTCTATATCCCAACGTAAAGCTGCAGCCAATGGACGATGTATCGGCTGTCAACTGGTACGACTTGCACGAGTTGGACCTTGCCCGATTATCCGCTCCGGACATTCATAATGGCATCTTGGCACTACGAAAATTATTTCCTCAGGAAAGGGGCAACGATGTTTGATCCAAGCAGCTACAATGAACTCAAAGTAACAGAATCACCTATCCCGGGCTTGTTCGAAGTGGAGCTGGACGTACGTGGAGACAACCGCGGCTGGTTCAAGGAAAACTACCAAAAAGCTAAGATGGAAGCACTCGGACTGCCTGAGTTCGAAGTCGTCCAAAATAACTTTTCGTTTAATGTCGAAAAGGGCGTAACCCGGGGCCTACATGCCGAACCATGGGAAAAGTTCATATCGCTCGCCAACGGCCGGGTCTTTTGCGCCTGGATAGATTTGCGCAAAGGTGACAGCTTCGGTAAAACACACGTCATGGAACTCAACCCGGGCCGGGCTGTATTTGTGCCTCGTGGCGTAGCTAATGGCTATCAGACACTTGATGAAAACGTGGTCTACACATATCTAGTGAACGCACATTGGTCGCCTGATACCAAGTACACCATGGTAAACGCCTTCGATTCGGCAGTCGGCATTGCCTGGCCGATCCCGAAAGAGCAGGCTATTGTATCAGACAAAGACACCGCGCATCCGCCGCTCAGCCAAATAACACCAGTGGAGTTTTAGAATGAACGATTCAGAGATTTTGATTATCGGTGCAAACGGCCAACTCGGCCTCGCACTACAAGCACGGTATCCCGGCGCTAAGGCGGTCGATGCCGACAAGCTGGACATTACCGACCCTGCTGCCGTAACAGGTTTTGACTGGAGTGGCGTTACAATCATCTTGAATGCTGCCGCCTACACCAATGTAGACGGTGCGGAAACGCCCGAGGGTCGTGTGGCCGCCTGGAAAGTGAACGTCAACGGCGTACGCAACCTGGTGGAAGCTGCCCAAAAGCACAACCTCACACTGGTACACATTTCGAGCGATTACGTGTTCGACGGCACTCAGGAACTCCACACTGAAAATGAGCCGTTTAGCCCACTCGGTGTATATGCACAGACGAAAGCCGCCAGCGATATGCTGGTCAGCCTAGTACCCAAGCATTACATATTACGCGCCAGCTGGGTGATCGGCGAGGGCAAGAACTTCGTTCGCACGATGCTCGGCCTGGGCGAAAAGGGCATCAGCCCGACTGTCGTAGCTGACCAGATCGGACGACTGACATTCACGAGCGAGCTAGTCCGTATCATCGACCACCTGCTCGCATCTAAAGCAACATATGGCACTTACAACACCACGAACGACGGCGAGCCGGTCAGCTGGGCAGACATTACCCGCGAAATCTTCAGACTCGGCAGTTATGACCTAATCGTTACCGACACCACCACAGCCGAATACTACGCCGGCAAGGAAGGCATCGCCCCACGACCGCTTAACAGCATCATGAGTTTGGATAAACTGCACGCCTCCGGCTTCACTAGCCGTGACTGGCGAGACGACCTCAAAGACTACATCGCCAAGGAGCAAGCAACATGACCAGCCCGTCTGACGGAGCACCGTCGGAACAGGAAATATCCCAGGCAGCGGCCGTGCTGAACCGCCTACAACCAGGTTTTCTGCCTCAGGAATTGTTCATGGCGGTTACCCGGCTGTGCGCCGTGCCTATCCTTGAACTCGTCCCTCTGCGCAGGAATAACGGTAAAACTGAGGTTCTCCTACTCCAGCGGCCAGCCGATGACCCAATCTGGCCTAGTCAATTGCATACTCCTGGTACATTTATTCTATCGACAGATATAGGCGAAGGTCTTACGAAACCCCTCACGCGTCTGTATGACAAAGAGCTAGGCATAAAGCCTTCGATTCAGCCGGTTTTCGTGGACACGATCCTCCACAAACAGGCCCGGGGCACTGAATTTGCAGCGGTTCACTACATAGATTTGACCGGGGTATCCGTTCCGGCGGGGTCATGGCACACAGCCGATGTGCTGCCTGAGAGCATCATAACCACACAACGTGGTTTTATCGCCGAAGCCGTAAAGTTATTTGAGAAGAGACAGACCTGATGAGCGGTGAACTGCATAAGATAGCCGTCTTCCAACGCAAGGAAGTCCGCAAGCAGTTACACAACGGCGAGTGGTGGTTTGTGATAACTGACGTAGTAGCGGTGCTAACCGATTCAACTGACCCTGCAAGATACGTTCGGGACTTGCGGCACAATGACCCGGCTATTCGAGAACTGTTTGAATCCAGCACTGACAAAGGGGCGTCGCAAATTTCGACACCCCTTTCCCTGCCCTTTGATACTCCCGGTGGCAAGCAGAAACTGCCTTGCTGGAACACCGAGGGTATCTTCCGTCTCATCCAATCCATCCCCAGTAAAAAAGCTGAACCCTTCAAGCGCTGGCTGGCCCGCACCGGCTACGAACGGGTACAGGAAATTGAGAACCCGGAACTCGCCCAGAAGCGCATGAAAGCTCTCTACCGCGCCAAGGGCTACAGTGACGACTGGATTGAGCGGCGTGTCCGCGGCATGGCCATACGCGACGAGCTGACCGACGAATGGCAGAAACGCGGCGTGAGTGATCAGCGGGATTTTGCTATTCTGACCGCGGAAATATCCAAAGCGACATTTGGCATCACTCCAAGTGAGTACAAAAAACTCAAAGGAATCAGACGAGAAAACCTGCGCGATCACATGAACGACCTGGAACTACTGTTCACACAGTTGGGCGAGGCCGCAACCACCGAGATCGCGCGCACCGACGATGTGCAGGGGATGCCCGAAAACCGGGACGCGGCACAGCGTGGCGGCGCCATTGCCGGCACTGCCCGTAAACAGCTGGAAACTGAAACCGGCAGGAGTGTCTTAAGTAAGCATAACTACCTGGAAGATAAACCCCGAAATAAGAAGGAGGTCACAGAATGAAAGGCATAATACTCGCCGGCGGGTCAGGCACCCGTCTCTATCCCATTACCAAAGGCATATCGAAGCAACTCATGCCTATCTATGACAAACCTATGGTTTACTACCCTCTAAGCACCCTCATGATGGCCGGTATTCGCGAGGTTTTGATCATTACCACGCCGGAAGATTCGGAGTCGTTTCAACGTCTGCTGGGCGACGGCTCACAGCTGGGCTGTGAGTTTAGATACGCAGTGCAGCCCAACCCGGGAGGTTTAGCACAGGCTTACACTATCGGCGAGGAGTTTATCGCGAGCGATAAGGTCGCTATGGTCCTGGGTGACAACATTTTCTACGGACACGGATTCGGCAATAGCCTGAAACGATGCACCGATCCGGATGGTGCGATCGGTTTTGCCTACCAGGTTTCAGACCCGCGCGCCTACGGTGTCTATGAATTCGATAAAGATAAACGTGTTATTTCTATCGAGGAAAAGCCTGAGCACCCGAAGTCAAATTATGCCAATGCCGGACTGTATTTCTGCGACAACGATGTGGTTGAAATCGCTAAGAACTGTCAGCCGAGCGCTCGCGGGGAAATCGAAATCACCTCGGTGCTGGACGCTTACCTGAAGCGCGGCAAACTAAAAGTGCAAACTATGGGACGCGGCAGCGCCTGGCTGGATACCGGAACATTCGACAGTATGAACCAAGCCAGTCAGTTCGTAGAGGTCATCGAGAAGCGTACCGGCTACAAAATCGGCTGCATTGAAGAGGTAGCCTATCAGGAAGGATTCATAACCGCCGACCAGCTCCGCGCACTTGCCGAGCCGCTGAAAAAAAGCGGGTATGGATCGTATTTGTTAAGCCTGCTACCATAATGTTTCATCGCCAATGAAAGCCCCGATTCCCCTCCATGAAGAAGCAGCGCTGTTCAGTAAATACCTGATCGGACACGCTCCCAGCCAGGCACATACCACCCTATATGAACGAGGGGTGTCAAAACTGGCGAGCAGTGCCAGTAGCGGCACCTATTTTACCGTCCTGCGCCACCCCTCCCTGCTCCCCTACCTCGATGCCTACGACGCCTTTTTCCGGCCTGCGTCACCGCTGCGGCAGCGCTTGTATCTGATGTTCGCTATCTTGGAAGCATCGCCGGATCACACAGAGCTCTTCCTTCCTCAGAAACGTTCCCTGTGGTACCTGCTCATGATACTGGCGCACGGCGCACGCGGTGTCTACCGGCTAATCGTCGGAACTATACTAGTGAAGGTTGGAGGCCGGTGATGCGTACATTTGACGTCGTTGTAGTGGGATCCGGCTGCTCGGGTGCCATTGCCGCGCAGGCTCTGGTTGATGCTGGCAAGCAAGTCGTCATGCTGGATGTCGGCGAAACTAATCCGGCTTACCAATCACTGATACCGAACAAAGATTTTCTGACGTTACGGCGGACGGACCCTGACCAATATAAATATCTCATCGGCGAAGACGCGCAAGGGATCGCCCTCCATGACTCCGCCAAAGGCGCCCAGATAACGCCGTCACGCGGCCACATGATGCGCAACGTGGATACCTACACGCCACTGCGGTCAGATACGTTTGCACCGATTGAGAGTCTGGGCTACGGCGGGCTAGGAATATCGTGGGGACTGCAGTGTTGGGAGTTCACCCGCAAAGAACTGGCGTCGGTCGGCATGGACGCCGAGCGCGCTATCGGCGCCTATGAAACCGTGGCGAAACACATCGGCATTAGCGGGACTTGGGATGCAGCCGGTCCGTACACACTTGGCGAGCTTGAAACTTACCAGCCGTCGCCCGCCATGGACCGGAACATGCAACGGATTTACGCTAACTATCGCAAGCATCAGGCCTATTTTGACCGGTCCGGCGTCTACCTGGGTCGCACGCCGTTGGCGCTCATTACCAAGGGTAGCAAGGCGGGCCGCAAAGCCTACACCTACCGCGACATGGATTTCTATGACGACAACGGTCAAAGTGCCTGGCGGCCGTGGGTCACGGTTGACGCACTGCGTAAAAGGCAGAATTTCACCTACATCGGCGGTTTCTTGGCAACGCGTTTCAGCGAAAAGGGTGGCATCACAACCATCCACGGTATTGATACCGTGACCGGGAAACCAAGCGCTTACAACTGCAAGCGCTTGATCCTAGCGACCGGCGCCCTGGGCAGCGCCCGGATCGCGCTGCGTTCCTTGGGTGGCGGCAGTAACCACAAGCTCCCCCTTCTCTGTAACCCCTATACCTATGTACCGTGTGTGCAGCCCGCCATGTTCGGTAAAGCGGCCGAACCGCGCAAGATCGGTTTTGGCCAGTTGTCAGCCTTCCTGGGCGACGAGGCTGAACACGACGATACATCCATCCTGACGCTCTATAGCTACCAGTCGCTGATGCTGTTCCGTATCATTCACCAAGCCCCGCTGAACTTCAGTGACGCCCGCTCCATCATGCAGTACCTCTCTTCCGGTCTGATCGTAACCGGCGTCCAGCACTCCGATAAATCCACACCCAACAAGTATCTGCAGCTGCATAAAAAGACCGGCTCGGTAACCGGCGACGAACTGCGCGCCGCCTATGTGCTGTCACCGGAGGAGATCGCCGGGCAACGTTCCCGCGAACGGCGCTTCATAAAAGCCATGCGCAGATCCGGCCTATACGCCATAAAACGCATGCAGCCAGGCCACGGGTCGAGCGTTCACTACGCTGGTACGCTGCCGTTTAGCAACACCGACAAGTCTTACCACACCGACCCGTCGGGCAGGCTCTATGGCACGCGGGGTGTATATGTGGCAGACAGCTCAGCGTTTAAATTCCTGCCGGCACGCGGCCTGACCTTCACCATACTTGCCAATGCGCAGTTAACAGCCGAAAATGTACTTGTATCATGAATAAGCCTACTATCGCCATCACCGGAGCCAATGGATTTCTTGGTTCAGCCCTGGTCGAACATTTTACCGCCAAAGGCTGGCACGTCGTCGCCCTGGTACGCGAACCTGGAAATAGTACAAATCCGCTGGTTACCTACCGCCAGTACAACCTGGCCAAGCCGCTCACGAGTCACACCCTGGACGGCGTCAATTACGTCGTGCATACCGCCTACGTCAAGTACGGCCGACGGGGCTCGCCTGATGCCATGGATATAAACATACACGGCGCTAAAAATCTCTTGGCCACGGCCAAGCGTGCCAAAGTTAAGAAAGCTGTTTTTATATCCAGCATGTCGGCACACCAAGCGGCCACTTCAATTTACGGTCGCCAGAAACTGGCAGTTGAAAAGCTATTTTTAGCGGCAGACGGCGTAGTGCTGCGCTCGGGCCTGATACTCGGCCACGGCGGTATCGTCCGGGACATGGCCGCATTTATGAAGTCAAAGCATGTGGTGCCGGTTATCGGTGGCGGCAAACAACCGCTGCAGATTATTGCCGTGTATGACCTGGCGCGAGTGGTGGAGGCAGCGCTAGCTCCCAAAATCCACGGCCTGTTCACGGTAGCCACACCGACTATCTACACCTATAAATCATTTTATCAGGCGCTCGCCAAAAGCCTAAATATAACCGTCGTCTTCATTCCCGTTTCGTACCACGCACTCATGGCCGCCTTTAAGTCAGCCGCGGTCCTCCGGCTGCCGCTCAACCTGGGCGAAGACAACCTGCGCGGGCTCCAGCAGCTACGCTCCGCCGATACCGCTCCTGACCTGAAACGTTTGGGTGTGACAATTGATGATCTTGAAGCAGCGCTCGACAAACTCCACACCGTGACCGAGCGTTAATCTCCACAGCTTGCTACGCCATCACCAAATCTATCCTTGACGATGACTATTCAACAACTAGGTACCTCAGGTAAATGATGATATTATTTACTAAAGTTCGAGGGTATGTAGGGAATGTATCGACATAAAAAAATCACCGTTTGCCTGCCATGTCGGAATGAGGCAAGCCACTTACACGAAGTAGTGCAGCGAATCCCCAAATTCGTTGATGAAATCATTGTCATCAGCAATGCGTCAAGTGATGATACGGTCAGAGTCGCCCGCAAGCTGGGTGTTAAGGCCCTGGAGGACAACCGGAAAATCGGCGGCATTGGCTATGGCTACGCACACATGACTGGCATTAAAAACGCGACTGGCGACATTATCGTCGGTGCCGACGGCGACGCCACCTACCCGTTGGAAGACCTGGCCAGCATCATTGACTACTTCATCGATAACGACTTCGATTTTGTATCCTGCAACCGCTACCCATTGCAACCTGGTGTCAAAATACCTTTCAAACTACAACTCGGCGTTACGGCACTTAACTGGGAAGTACGGATGCTGTATGGCCAAAAAATAAACGATATACTGTCTGGCATGTGGATTTTTAAACGCTCAGTCGCCAGCGAATTAAAGCTGACTATGGGTGAGTGGAACCTAAGTCCGCAGATCAAACTCAACGCGCTGCTGAACCCCAACATCCGTTTTGCCGAGTTCAGCATCGCGCAGCACCAGCGTATGGGCGAATCAAAGCAGGCGCACTACAAGACCGGGTTCCAGCATCTGTGGTGGATTTTCAAAAACCGGTTCAGAACTAGGTTCGAGTGGGAACCGGTACGGTGAACCTATTCAAGCGTCTGTTCGTTGGTCAGACCTCTCACAGCCTGGTGCAGCTTATTCGCTACGGCCTGGTGGTGGTAATCGCCGCGCCGATTGATCTCGGCGGCTACATACTGCTCAAAGCGACGTTCCACGTTTACTACGTGCTTGCCGCAACTATCTCGTTTACCGTCTCCCTGATCGTTAACTATCTGCTCAGTGTCGCATGGGTGTGGACCAACCATACTGGACGACAACGACACATTGACGCAACTATCTTTGCGCTCATCGGTATCGTCGGGCTGGGGATCACTGACCTGGTGGTGTATACGCTCACCGATTTCGGACACTTGAACTATATCCTTTCTAAACTCGCTGCTTTCATGGTGGTCTTTTTTTGGAGCTTTGGTGCGCGACATTACCTGTTCAGGGCAAAGGCTGGCGCCGGTGGAAGCTTAGTTGCGGAAAACTAGCGTTAAACCGCAGTCGTCGTAGGTTTCGGACGCAGATAGCATGAAGTGAAGCAGTGAAGTACACTAATTATGATGATGCGGACTAAAGAGCTGACTTTATACCTGTATCGCCACCATTTCGTGCGGTATTTATTTGTTGGCGGCACAACCTTTGTGCTCGACTTTGGCATACTGTTATGCCTACACGGACTACTCAAGCTTAACCTGGCCGGATCGACATCAGTGGCATACTGGATATCCATTTCGTACAACTTTGTACTGAATCGCTACTGGACATTTGACGCCCGTGAAAACGAAAGCTTAAAACACCACCTCACTACATATTTCGTGTTACTGGTGTTTAACTACCTGTTCACGGTAACCTTCGTGAGCGTGCTTGGCGCGCATATTAACTACGTCATCGCCAAGGCGCTGGCAGTGGCTATACAGATGACCTGGACATATTACATTTACAAAAACTACATCTTTATAAAACGACAGGCTGACTAAAACGCGTAGAAATACCAGTGTAGGTACGACGGCAACCATTGCCAGAGCTTGAAGTTGCTCTCGCCGGCGGTGCGATCATACCAGGCGGAGGGACGTTCTGTGATCTTTTTCCCGGCCTTGAATGCTTTGACGGTAATTTCCATGCCGATTTCAAAGCCACCGCTGCTCTCGATGGTAATCGAGTCCAGGAAAGCTTTATCGTACAGTTTGAAATTGTTCGTCACGTCATGCGTTGGGAAGTGCCGGATCCAGTACAACGACACGCCAGCCAGCCGCGAAAGCGTACGCTTAAGCAGCGGACCACCGATTTGCCTGCCACCTTTCATGTAGCGGCTGCCGCACACCACGGCCGCACCTTCCAGATACAGCCGGTACATGTCGTCCACTACAGCCAAGTCATCCGACAGGTCGGCCATGGTAACGAGCAACGGCCCGGACGGCACATAATCGAAGCCGCTCAAAATAGCG
>CAZMWE010000010.1:0-33111 GCA_964570005.1 uncultured Candidatus Saccharibacteria bacterium
CACCCCGTTTCATATCCGTTAGTATAGCAGGAAGCACGAGCGGAAAACCAGGGGGAAGTCTGATAGCGGTTATCTGATAAGCAACTGCTGGTACCAGCTGATGATCGGTTCGCCCCACAGCACCATGACGATCACTGCCAGCAATAACGACGGACCGAACGGGATGCGTTTAGTAAGGCCTGCTCGCCCCTTAAAAAACTGAGGGATGCTGAGGATGGTACCAGCAAGCGACGCAAAAAATATGACGGTCAGGCCCTTAAGCGGCGTACCGGCCAGCAGGCCCAACACAATGCCCAGCTTGACGTCGCCACCGCCGATCCAGTTACCGCCCGAAATCTGGTACAGCACCCAGAAGAAACCGAAAATGACTGCCGCGCCAGCAGCTGGCAGCCACAAAGCACTCCAGCTATGCTGCCATATCGCCACGACGATGACCTGCACCACCGCCAGACCTGTCAGCGGAAACACCAGTCGGTCGGGGAGTAGATACCACCGCAGATCATACACAGCCAGCGCGACAAAACCGACCAGAAATACCAGCCAGCACAAAAATTGGAACAGGCCAACGCCATGCAACCCATACGACCAGGCCGCATATGACACCGCGAACAATAAGCCGGTTGCCAGTTCCACCAGCGGGCTGTCCGGAATGCGAGCCCTGCAGTAGCGGCATTTGCCCCGTAGTATAACCCAGCTGAGCACCGGTACCAGGTCTCTTGTGGCCAGCTGGTGGCCACAATTCGGGCACATGCTGCGACCTTTTAGCATTGAAAGCTCTTGGCGTCGCTTGGCTGCCACCTTGCCCTTTTTGCCGAACAATTCGGCCTGCTCGTGCAAACGCCAGACCAGCGCGTTCACGAAACTGCCGAATATAAGACCGAAAACAGCCAGAACCGCGATAATCATTACCGCTATAGTAGCATAAAAGCTCCTGAGCGGGAGCTTTTATCAGGGGCCAGTTTGCTCTACTTTAGGAAGCCGTACACTGGGGCGTAGCGCCCGGTTCGATAGCGTAGTAGGCCGCGATGCTGCGGGCGCTGCCGGAAGCCAGTGCGTTACCGTTACAGTCCGAGTGTTCTACCAAATATACCGTGTCAACGTCAGGCACCTGAGTTGGTGCACTGCTGACAATGTATACGCTACCTGAGTTGTAGTAGCCAAGTTTAACGTTTGCTTGGGCGCTGCCGGTACCACCGATGTTGCCAGTCGTGGCAATGTTGGTCGTGGCCGATGCGGCCGGCAATTCACCGTTATTGTTGGCCTCGTACTCGCTGACACCGCCAAGCAGTGCCTGGACATCGTTCTTACGCTGTGTGTTACGAGAGTTGCGTTGCAGGGCAGGCACCGCCAGGAACACGATCATAAGAATAAGGCCGGCAATCGCAAGTACAATCAGCACTTCGATAATTGTAAAGCCGTCGGACGCAGGTGCGCCCCGGCGTTTACGTGTTTGTGTTTTGTGTAACATGCTGCAAATGCCCCCTTTGCATTACTTCTTCTTACGCGCTTATGTTTGCATTGTACCGGCCAACAGCCCGAAAAGCAATGATTTGTCCACAGATGCTCAACGCTGTTTGCCAGCCTGAGCTAGCCACCCGTGCTCGTGAAGGAACTATTGTTCGCCAATCCGTAAATCGGAAGCAGTACCGCCGCCACTATGGTAAAAGCCACGACGCCTAATACCACCATCAGGACCGGTTCGATGATGGCCGATATGCTCGCCACCTGAGTATCGACTTCTTTTTCGTAATAATCGGCGACCTTGCTCATCATTTGCTCCATGGCGCCGGATTGTTCGCCGATCTTGAGCATGTTCGGTACCAGCGGTAGGAAGTTCGGGTCGTTTTCCAGGCTGTCGGCCAGGCTTTTACCCCCCTTCACTTTCTCGCTTGCCTTGGTTAGCGAGCGTTGGATATGTACGTTGTTGACCGCATTAGCTGTCACGCCTAGCATTTGCAGAAGCGGCACGCCGCTGGCTATCAGGGTGGCGCCGGTGCGCGCGAACCGCGCCATGTACATTTTCATGAACAGCGGGCCGACGGGCCACGCTTTCATTTTGAGCATGTCGATGGCTTCCTTGCCCGGGCCGGTGCGCGCCCAGCGGGTCGTCAAAACCGCCAGAACAACCAGGACCAGCAGCACGACCCACCAGAAATTGATGACGAAGTCAGATATCGCCAGCAAGATAGTCGTCACCAGCGGTAATTGTGCTCCCGGCAGGCCAGCGTACAGGGTTTTGACCTGGGGCAGCACCTTGACGACCATAAAGCCGACCACACCGACCATCACCATGAGCACAATGACCGGATATGTCATGGCGCCGCGGATCTTGCTGTTTAAGTCTGCCTCTTTTTCCTGCTGGATCGCCAGGCGCTCGAGAGCCTGGTCTAGCGTTCCGGAAGTTTCGCCGGCCGCGATTAGGCTGATATATACCTGGTTGAATACTTTCGGATGCTTACTCATGGCAGCCGATAGTGTGGAGCCGCCTTCCACATCGCCGATGATCCGCGTCAATACCACCCTGAGCGGCTTATTGACCGTTTGCTGGCTCACACTGCGCAGCGCTTGCAACAGCGGAAGGCCGGCGTTGATAAGTGTACTGAGCTGACGGCTGAACAGTACCCGGTCACGCGCCCTCACCCGCCCGGTCAGCCGCTCGAACAGGCCGGTCGCACCGGTACCGCTCAAACGTATCTCCGTCGGGGACAGACCTTGCGCGCTAATAAGTTTGGCGGCGGCGGCCTCGCTATCAGCCTCTACTGTCGCCTTAACCTGCTGGCCAGTCTGCGGATTGCGCGCGATGTATTGATATGTCAGCATTCGAGGTCTGCCCTAATCCCGCATTAAGCGATCGAGTTCGTCCTGATCAACGGCGAAATTGCGCGCCTCGTCATAACTGACGGTACCGGCATGAATCAGACCGACCAGCGTTTTGTCCATGCTCTGCATCCCGAATTCGGCGCCGGTCTGGATGACGGCATCGAGCTGGTGGGTTTTGCCCTCGCGGATGATATTGCGTACAGCCGGCGTCGCCACCAGGATTTCGGCCGAGGCAATGCGGCCGCCGCCAATAGCTGGTATAAGTCGCTGGCTACAGATAGCCATCAGGATGTTGGACAGCTGCGAACGGATTTGCGGCTGTTGATGCGGCGGAAACACGTCGACCATGCGGTCAATACTCTGGGCGGCGCTATTAGTGTGCAGGGTCGCAAACACCAAGTGTCCGGTCTCGGCGATGGTGATAGCGCTGGCAATAGTTTCCAGGTCGCGCATTTCACCGATAAGCACGACGTCCGGGTCTTCACGAAGCGAACTGCGTAGTGCGGCGCTAAACGAGTACGTATCATAATGTACTTCACGCTGGACGATCACGCTTTTCTTGCTCTTATGCGTGTATTCGATGGGGTCTTCGATGGTGATGATGTGTTTAGCCTGTTCCAGATTGATCTTGTGGATCAGAGCCGCCAGGCTCGTAGATTTGCCTGAGCCAGTCGGACCGGTGACTAATACCAGGCCGCGCGGATATTCTGCAAACTTGGTAACTATGGGTGGCAGACCGAGCTGCTCAACAGTTAAGATTTCGTTCGGGATAAGCCGGAGAGCGGCGGCCAGATTACCGCGCTCGTGGAACGCGTTGACGCGGAAGCGGCCCAGGTCGCCAAAGGCAAAGCTGAAATCGAATTCCTTGTCTTTGAGCAGGATCTGCTTCTGATCCTCATCCAGGATGGCAAAGATCAGTACTTCCACGCTCTCTTCGTTCAAGACCTCGGCACCGCCAACCGGTACGAGTGTGCCATCGACACGCAGCATGGGCGGCAAACCGACCTGCAAGTGCAAGTCGCTTGCTTTCTTCTTCACCACCTCTTCCAGGAGGATTTCTATTCTTGGTTGTCCTTGTGTTGCCACCCTGTTCTTCCTGTTCTCTTTATCCTCTTTACGCGCTATCCGCCGACGCCACGCGGTTGATTTCCATAATGGTGGTCTCGCCGGCCAAAGCCTTCAGGTACCCGTCTTGGCGCATGGTGACCATACCTTCTTTTTGGGCCTGTTCCTGGATTTCGGTGCTAGTGGCTCGTTTGAGAATCAGCTGCTGGATCGCCTCACTGATATCAAACACCTCGTAAACCCCCATCCGGCCTTTGTATCCGCCAGGTGAGTTTGGACCGTCGGTGCCCTTCGTTAAAGTATAAGCGGAATCGGTGATTAAGGGCAAGCTTTGATAGCCCATATCGTTAGCAACAGTTGCCGCCTGATCCTTCGTGGCGGGCAAAATATCCTTCAGTACATCTTTGACCGCCGCCGTTTCGGGGAGATCAGACAGGTACGTCTGCCGGTTTTTGCCGATGCGCCGCACCAGCCGCTGGCCAATGACAGTATGCACCGTACTGGCGATCAGGAACGGCTCCACGCCCATATCAAGCAGACGCGGCAGAATGCCGGCCGCACTGTTGGTGTGGAGTGTACTGAAGACTAAGTGGCCCGTAAGAGACGCCTGCACGGCCAATTCGGCCGTTTCCTTGTCACGGATCTCCCCCACCATCACGATGTCGGGGTCCTGACGCAAAATGGAGCGCAGACCGCCTGCGAAGGTCAGCCCCACATCCGGGTTGACCTGGATCTGGTTAATACCCTCCATCTTGTATTCGACCGGGTCTTCCAAGGTGACGATGTTGATGCCATCGCTCTTCACTTCCTGTAGCAGCGCATAAAGGCTGGTGGATTTACCCGAGCCGGTCGGGCCGGAGGTCAGGATCATGCCGTTGGTGCGCTTTAAGCCGCTGCGGATGGAGCGCAGCGCTCGACCGCGGTAACCCATTTCTTCGAGCCTTAAAGACGTGCCGCTCTTGTCGAGCAGACGGATCACCACCTGCTCGCCCCACACCACCGGACTGACCGACACACGCATGTCAATTTCCTTGTCGGCTGCCACTACACTGAACTCACCGTCCTGCGGCACGCGGTGCTCATCAATCTTCAGATTGGAAAGAATTTTGATACGGCTGATAAGTGGCGGTTCAGTACTCTTGGGCAGCCGCATTAGCTCGCGCAAAATACCGTCGACACGGCAGCGGATTTTGAGCGCATCTTTCATGGGCTCAATGTGGACATCGCTGGCCCCATTGCGCGCGGCATATTCCAAAATGGTGGTGAGCGCTTTGCTGATAGGTGAGTCTTGCACCAGCGTGCCCAGGTTCAGCGGCTTTTTCTCGCCTTTTTTGTCACCTTCTTTGCCGTCAGCGCTGATCTCGCTTACCACCGCGTCGGAAATGTGTGCCTGGTACTGCCTAAGTACCTGACGTATACCCTCTTCGCTGGCGGCGTAGACTTTGAGCGGCCGCCCAATGCGATTGCTCAGGAAATCCACCGCCTGCACGTTATCAGCGTCCAGCATAGCGACGACCAGACGGTGTTGCATTTCGCCGAGCGGCACCGCCATGTAGCGCTCGGCCAGATCTTCGGGCAACAATTCAAGCACTTTGGGATCGATACGCGCCTCCAGCAGGTTGACGTACGGCACGTGTGTAACGTGTGCAATGGTTTTGGTGAGGTCTTCGTTACTCACTTTGCCACTACTGACCAGCATGCTGAACAGCGGCGTACCCTGGTCTTTGGAACGCACTTTTAGCAGCGCCAGGTCGGCGCGCGTGATGACCTTGTCGTTGACCAGCTTTTCCTCAACTTGCGTTTGGGCCGTAACAGAGAGAACGCTCATCGGACCACCTATCCGCCGAACGGATTAGTATTGCTGCCGCCAAGTGCGGTGTTCTGGGTGGGATCGATACTATTACTGTTGAAATACTTGCTGCTTGGCTGCCGGAACGACGGTGTAATCACGTCCACAACCTCAACCTTTTGGTGCCGGTTAGCCGGAGTCACAAAAATCAGATCCGAGGCTACGAACGATATAGTGGCGCTAATGGCAGCGATAACGATAATAAGGGCTACATCCTGCTGCTTCATCGCACAATTTTCTCGTTAATGTTTAGTGACTTGGTAGGCTGGTAGTACGTCTGGGCGGTCACGTTCATGATGAGCGTGTTATTACTACCGGTAAGCTGCAAGGTTTGTACCTGGATGGGCCGGATGGAACGTTCGAACACGCTGATGACATTTTGCATGCTAGCATAGTTACCCGACACCGACACACTGAACGGCATCGCCTCTGGCTGCGGGCTGGAGCTGGACTGATTGGCGCTCTGAGCCACTTCGTCATCGGTTCCGCTGATGCTGTTGATAGACACGCCGTTCTGCACCGACAATAGGTTGTCGAGGCTGGTCGTCAAGCCCGGGAAGTCGTAGGCACTCGGCAAAGCGTCCAGCACGATTTTGGCGTTGTTGCCATCCTGCGGACCGCTGCCGGTCGGGTTACCGCCAATGGCATTCTGTGAAGTACCGACAAACGCATCGTACGAGGTTTTTAGTTGATTCGTAGCGCTGATATCGTTTTTCAGCTGGGTAACCGCCTTGCGCTTGGCAGTAATGATGCGATTCTGGTACGCTGCCTGGCTCACCAGCGTCTTAGTCGCGACCAGCGAAAACACCAATATGAATGCCGCCACGCTCACATACGCCACGATGCGCGTGTTGGCCTTGTCAATCATGAGCCGCTTCATGGACGGCGCTGCGTTTGCCATATTAGCTCCCTCCCTGGAAAACGTTTGTTGGACTGGCACCGGCCGTCTGTGGCACCACCAATTTGACATTGTCATCAGTATTGAAGATGACCGGATCGAAATTGCAGGTAATCGTGAATGTAGCACCACTGTCATTGCGGCCGAAACTGCTCAATACAACCTGCGAAAAAGCGTGCGTCTGGGCAGAGCCACCGGTCGTCCCCGTCGCCTGGTACGTGGTCGACTTAAGCGTGTCAGTATAGGTGCTAACGACGTCAAGCGACGGCGCTGTGCCGCCGATGGTCAGCGTATTGGCCGAAAAATCAATATCGAGCTGGTTTAAGTTGGCTAGCGACGGCGTCACCTGCGAAATGTATGTAAACAGACGACTGGTGACCGGCTTTTGGTCATGCAGCGTACTTAGTGTATTCAGCTGGTTCTGAACTGTCAGGATTTTATCCAGATTAGGGACACTCTTGAGCTGGGCGCTGTAGCTCTTAATATCACGGTTTTCGTCGCTTAAAGCCTTTTTCTGCACCACATCGACCGTCAACAGTGCCACGGTCAGTATGGCAAGTCCGGCCACACTGATTATGACTGACGTTACCGTGATCAGATGCTTGGTGCGCTGGGTTTTTACATATTGCAGCTTGACGTCGGGCAGGAGATTGAATTGGACCATGCTATTCACTCCTCTCCGCCAAACCGACCGCTACCGAAAACTGATTGGATACCGCCAGCAGCTCGTTCTGCCGGTCGGCCGCAAAGCTCACATTGCGCCAGGCGTTGCCGATTTCCACGTTCATGCTGAACTTGTTCGCCAGATACAGTGGGAACTCCGGTATGCTTGATGCGCCGCCCGTCACGATAATCCGCTCTAGCTGATTGTTCGGGTAGCGCGCCTGGAAAAACTTGATGGATTTGTCCACATCGGCCACCAGCGCGTCAACTGTATTAACGATGGCTTGGAATACCTGGCCCTCTAGCTTGTCGCGGCTCACGCCAAATTTATAGACGAACTGCTGCGCCTGCTTGTCATCAATGCCAAGGTTCTGCTGCGCTGCCCGTACCACCGCGTCGCTGCCAGTAGGGATGGAGCGCACCAACCGCGGCGCGTCGCCCATGGTTATCACCAGATCAGTGCTGACAGTACCCATATCGATGACTAATTGAGGCATGGTCGTACCCGGCGGCACCATCGCGCGCGGCAGCGTCAAGCCGTCCGGCTCGAACGCTATCACGTTCAGGCCAATACCCTCAAGCAAGTCGAGCCGCTGCTCAATATAACTGTTCGGCACGCTGCTTAGCAGCACTTCCACTTTGGTCCGGTCCTTGGGAGAATCGCCCAGCAGTGCCCAGTCGATCTTGCTCTCGAGTGGGGGCGTGGGGATAAGTGAGTCTGCCTGGTACAGCAACGCCTTGCCAAGTTCGGCAGGTGGTAAACGATCCAAATCGGCCACCGTGGTGAATACCCGGCTGCTCGGCAGCCCCACGGCCACGTTGCGCGTACTCAGTTTGGCCTGGCTCACCAGATCAGCGATGATCTGCCCTACCTTCTGCTGGTCGGCCTTACTGTCGCTCTGTGCCATTTTAGGGTCAATCGGCACATACGCGTATTTGACGAGTGTTTTTGTGCCGTCACTGCCGCGCAACTCCACCAGCCGGATGCCGGTCGTGCCAATATCCAGCCCGAAAAACGCCGATACGCCGCTTAGCAGACCCACCGCCGGCACTCCATCTGTTCACTGGTTTTTGATAACATACTCTGTTTTCGCACCCTTCCATTCCGTCTCCAAGCTAAAGCGGAATGATTTGTTCTGATTATACCACGGAGTTGTTGGAAAAATGCAACCGATGACACCTTTCACCCAGACATGAACGGCCCGAATTCAAATGGTCACCAAACGAAAGTAATAAAGATGAACATAAGCCTACTCCTCCTGCTTTGCTTGAAACTTCCCGAGTCTAGTTTAGCGGCTCGGATACACAGACCAGGTAAGCAAGGCCTACAACACCGGCGGCAGTGCCGTGTACGCCTGATACAGGCAGCCGAGGGAGTTCGGGTCGTCCTTGCAGCTTGGACCGACCAGGTTGCCGAGCCATAGTTCCGGAGTGTAAACGAACCTTTCTGAGGGCGTATTCGGTGCGGTGCCGGCCGTAATCAGGCTGCCGTAGGTACGTTCCAGCTTGAGCTTGGCCGCAGAAACCGCGCCGTAAAATGTTAGCGGATGGTTGCAGGCGTTGTAGTTCTGGCCGTAATCAGCCCCCAGGCCGCTCGCGCAGGTATATAGCGTGCCGCCATTGTTACTGCTCGGCTGCACGTCATAAAAACCGTTCAGCGTCGTTACCGTGTTGCTGATGTAGAGGTTGCCGCCTTTTATCAGCAGCGTGAATTGCGGCACCGGAGTAATGTCGCCAGCACCGACCGTGTACGATTCGTTGTAGGTGATATTGCCGTTGATATACACGTTACCGGTCACCACCAGCGTCACGCGTGCGCCCGGCTGGACCGTGATGTTGCCGATGGTGGAATTGGCAGGCAGCGTGTAGGTACGGGTGCCGGTCGTGGAGTAATCGGGCGCGCCAGCCGCCGTCGCGGTCGCCTGTCCTTCGTAATCCGGGACACACCAGCCGGAGCTGCGGTTAAAGCCACCCCCGTAGGTAGTTGCTGCTGCCGAGCTGTTGGAAAAGCTTAAGCCCGTAGGTGATGTATACGGCGCCGTTGTCGAGCCGTTGGTACTCACGCTCTTGTTGTTGGCTTGAACATTGGTACTGTCAGTCACGAAATGTGTCACGTCACCGTTAGCAAAAGCCCCTAGCTGCGAGCCAGAACCAAAATAACTGTACGCCCCGAACGCGGGGTTATCTAGATTGTATGCTGTAATGCTGGCCGGTGTACTTTGCTCGGTACAGCCCGCGCCAAATCCCGGACCCGCCGCAATGTCACCGCCCTCCACCGTAAAGAATGGCTCATACCCGGCCTGCACAGCCTTGCCGCAGCTCGGGCCACTCGGCGCTTCAGCACCAACCAGCTGCCACGACAAGTTAAAGTTTCCGGAGTCCGGCGGCGTGAAGACATCGACCGGTGTGCTTTGTAGTGTCGTCGCCGAAACTGGCGTCGTGTAGTTTCGGGTATCGTTCAAGATCAAACCCGGCCCGATCTGCACTGTAAAATGCGCATTCTTGGGGCCTATGTTACCTAGATTCGGTGCATCATTCGGCGCGATAATCTTCTCGGTCACGTAGAACGATGTCGGCTCCTTCGCCACCAGGCCCGTACCGGGCAGACTGCTGGTGGCACAAGACAGCGAATCGCAGACATTGCCGGGCAGCGTTACCGATCCGATCTGTACCGCGTTATTCCCCGTATCCGCGTCCAAGCCGTACAGCACCACCTTGTCATGAATCCACGGATCAAAGTCGCCCAAGCCTGCCAGATCGTAAGTGAGACGACTGCCATTTTGGCCACCGTTAAACGTGCCACCACCCTCGGAAGAACCGCCGTTCAATCCTACCCGGAATTGGATACTATTGGTCGGCGCATTGGGGTCCCACAGTTTGATCGACACGGCGTGGCAGCTCACCGCCGTAATGTCATCGCGCGGCGGACAGTTCATAGCGCCACTTAGAGTTAACGTACCCCTCGTGACCCAGCTCAGTGTTGTGCCGCCATCCACGTCAGCCACTTGAAACGACATCGGGAATGCCGTGCGCGGTGTATTCGCGGTTTGCAACGTCCAGCTTGCGCCCGGCGAGTTCGCTGTAGCGTATTGCTTGCCATCCTTGCCGATCAGTCGCGCTTGCGTCGCGCCGTTGCCGTCGCTGAATGTCACTGAAATAGTATAGGTATTGTTATTACTGTTACACTGCGCAGTGCCAATATTGCCAGCCGGTGCTTTGTTACAAGCCGGGAAGCCGGTAGTTATCGTTCTATTAAGCTGACTCCCCAGCGGTCCCACATTATTTATTGTCAGTGAGGCCGTCCCGGCGTTTTCAACGTAGTTATAGGGCACTGTTACTGAGTTGCCATTCCTGAGGCCGGATTGCGTCCAGCCCCCTATCTTTGCTGTTGCCGTTGGCGCTCCCTGAGGGTCGGAAATACTGATCCTGAGCGTGGCCGTACCAATAGTATTACACGTAACTGAAAAGGATCCGCTTGGCGGCGTATCGAGTGTCAGCCTTAGAACACTGCCAATAGCGTTGCCACATACACGCCTCAGCGCGAATATCTGTCTGCCACCCTGCTGTATCAGTAGCACGCTGTCACCTCCGGAGTCACATTGAGTAAATTGTTCAACACTGTTCGTGGTGTAGTTGTAGCCGGTATCGTTACAGTTACCACTAATTGACGAGAGTGGCACGACCGATACGGTCACGTCAGGCTGCGACAGCGCCTGCTGCAGGGAGGCCATATCACCGTTGGGCGCAAGACGGCTTACGATCCATTGCGCACTCGTAACATCGGCTGGCACGCCGCTGCCCTCGTCAGCCTGCAACGCGCTCACCAACCCCGCACCGCTCGACACGCCGCTGGTATTCGCCTGATCAACGTAGTTAAGACAGTTAGCAGCTACTGAACCAGCGCTGGTAGGAACAATCATGTCACAGTCCGCCGCAAATACTTTGTGGTGGCTCGAGATTATACTGGCCGCAACCAGTGAAAGCAGCGTCAGACCTAACAATTTGCCGAAATTGTACATTACTGGCTCACCTCCTTGAGGTGTGCCTGTAATACCCGCAAGGTGTAATCATGCACATCAGGTGACAGGTTTGCCTTCTGGAGCAAGTCTATGGCAGCCTGGTAGTATTTGGCGGCGTCCTGATTGTTGCCCGCGTTTTTAGCAGCGGCGGCCGCAGTCTGGGCGGTCTGCATAGTCGCCTCGTTACCGTAAGCCTTAAGGGCGTACTGATAAGCCGTTTGATAGTCCTGCTGTGCGGTATATACGCCGCACAGCCCCATGTTGGCCTGTGCTTTTTGGTCGGCGGTTTTGGCTGTTTTGAGCTGGTTATTATACACAGCTGCGGCCGCCGCATAGTTCTTTTGCATCAAGTAGGTTTGCACCTGTTCTTGCGATGTCACGGGTGTAGATTTAGCCTGTGAGCTATTATTCCCCGCCGTTTGGTTAGGAGTGTGGTTTTTGTGCACCAGTTTATAACCGCCAAACCCCACTGCCACCAGCACTAGTACCGCTCCGGCAATCAGCCCCGCTAGCCGGATTTTTGCCCGCCGTGCGCCATCACCCGACCACCTCGTAGCAGAAGTCATGCTGGCATTTCCGCCGGCCGGCTCGCCAGTCGCCACACCCGTTGGCTCGCTCTCATCCATTTGTCTACGAGTATAGCAAACCGCTAGTGCTCGCGCCACCGCCAGCCGGAAATACTGCGGTCCATCTGTTATAATGCGACTACTATGAGTTTGTCGATAGCTATCGTTGGTCTGCCGAACGTAGGCAAAAGCA
The DNA here is from genome assembly GCA_964570005.1 of uncultured Candidatus Saccharibacteria bacterium. GTDB lineage: Bacteria > Patescibacteriota > Saccharimonadia > Saccharimonadales > UBA4665 > JAJZCD01. The sequence continues at coordinate 12,074 of CAZMWE010000010.1, forward strand.
CGCTGTTCAATGCCCTGACCGACAGTAATGTGCTGGCGGCGAATTATCCGTTCGCGACCATTGAACCAAACACCGGTATCGTGCCCGTGCCGGATACGCGGCTGCAGAAGCTCAGTGAGCTGTATGGCAATGCGCCTGTCAGACCGGCCACCGTTACTTTTGTGGATGTGGCCGGGCTGGTCAAAGGTGCCAGCGAGGGCGAAGGTCTGGGCAACCAGTTTTTGAGCCATATCCGCGCCACGAATGCTATCGTGCAGGTGGTGCGCGCCTTTGCTGACCCGAATGTCGTGACCGATGAAGCCACCGGTACACACGACCCGGCCCGTGACATCGAAACCATCAACACCGAGTTGATACTGGCCGACTTACAGACCCTGGCCAAGCGCCTCCCCCGGCTCGAAAAAGAATCACGCGCTAATCCCAAACTTAAGCCTGAATACGACACACTGCATCAGGTGCACGAATTGCTGGACAGCGGCAAGCCCGTCTGGAGCCAGCCGGACCTCGATCTGAGCCATTTAAGCGATTTGTTTTTGCTCACCGCAAAACCGGTTATTTACGTCTTTAATGTCGATGAGGCGGGCTTGCGTGACAGCGCTTTGCACGACCAGCTCGCCGGACTGGTCGCGCCTTCACCTACACTGCTCATCTGTGCCAAACTGGAAGACGAGCTGCGCGGTCTGGACGCCAGCGACCGCAGCGAGCTGCTAGAAAGCTATGGTGTCCACGAGTCCGGCTTGCATCAGCTGGTCCGTGCCGCCTATGACACGCTCGGCCTGCAAAGCTACCTGACCGCTGGTGAAAAAGAGGTTCGCGCCTGGACTATCCCGCGAGGTGCTACCGCGCCACAGGCCGCCGGGGTCATTCACGGCGATTTCGAACGCGGATTCATTGCCGCTGAAGTTGTAGATTATGGCGATATTATAGTACTCGGTTCGCTCCAGGCTGCCCGCGCCGCCGGCAAAGTCCGTACTGAAGGCAAAACCTACGTCATGAGACCAGACGACGTCGTGGAATTCCGCTTCAATGTCACAAAGTAACACCAAAACTAACCCCAGAATCATCTGAGGTTAGTATTTGTACCACCTTTTAGTAGAAACTCGGGAAGCGACGCTTCCGGCTCAGCACCAGTGGCGTTCTGGTGTAGGGGTTCATTGGGGAGTAGCGCATCCCACCCGATTGTCCACCGGCGAACCCTGCCGCTGTTTGAGGATTCAAACCCTGCATAGGTTGGGGTATGCCTACCAGCTGCCCTTGTAGCTGCTCCGCCGTCAAAGCGTGTTGCCGCAGCTCCATCACCCGTTGCTGGATGTAATTGACGCATTTCCGCAACCTCACGTTGCTCCAGCTGCTAAATACCAGGTTACGCATGGGAGTAAAGATCCGTATCGTTGCGCCCAGCAAACGATTGCTGAAATCAACCTCGGACATCATATCGTAGCGGATGTCCTCGATGGTAAGCAGCATGGGTTTACGGTCTATCAGCAAGACCCGGCAGTTCGTTACTACCAGCAGCGCGAAGCCTCCTTCATAGCTGCCGTTGACCGCCTGGGCGATTTTTTCCTGGGGCATCAGTACGTTGCTGAGCTCACGTATTTCCGTCCTGCCCCACATTTTAAAATTACAGCCGACATGTTTCAGCTGCTCTTCTACCTCTTGAAAACTTACCATCGTACATCCCTCCCGGGAGGCTGCCGTAACCTGTTGGTTGGCTCACCTGTACATATACAGTATGGGGGCACGGCATCCCAATAACTGTTAGCTTTATCACAAGTCGAGCATGATTTTTATCACATCTTGGGGATTAGTCCGGCTTATGAAATAATGAGGCTATGCTGGCGAACGCGAGTGAGATGCGTGCACTCGTCAACTTATTCCACGGTGGCACACGGTTGACGTACGCAAAAGGCGAGTTCATCATCCGGCCCGGCGAATCGCCGCCTGGTGTTTTTTACATAGAAGAGGGGATTGCAAAAGCCTACGACATCACCAAATACGGCGAAGAAAATCTATTGATTATCCGTAAAAGCGGCGAACTGATGGGGCTCACCTGGGCCATCACCGGCCAGGACCGTGGCATCATCTATTCGACCCTGGCACCCACGACAACGTGGCTGATTACGCGCTCCCGGTTCACAGGTTTTTTGCGCGATAACCCGGCATCCGCCCTGCCTGTCATCGACATGATTACCGACATGTACCGTTTACACTCCGAACGTATCCTGACTTTGGAGTACCGCACAGTACGCGAACGGCTGGTGGCCTTCCTGCTTACCAACGCCCGGCGTTTCGGCGAGCCTACCCCAAACGGCACCCGCATCGGCGTGCCGCTCAAACACCAGGACATTGCCAGCAGCATTAGCGCCACACGCGAGACTACCTCGCGAGCACTCGCCGAGCTGGAGCGCCAGGGCCGGATCAAGAACGAGCCGTCGCACATCACCATCATCGATGAGCCGACACTCCGCAATTTGCTGTGAGTTTTTTAAGATTTCACTTCCAGTGCAGAATGATATCTTCGATAATCCGCACGATTTTCTCGTGGCCGGGCAGCCGGTTATCCTCGTAATAATGGTCAATCGAAATTATATCTTCCAGCACGTTCAGACAGACAATTTCGTCGGCCAACATGTGCATCTGGTCGACCGCCTGCACGCTGGCGAACGGCGTCACCATAACCAGCCGCTGGATCTTGATAGGCTTCAAATATTCAGCCGCCGCACGCATTGACAGGCCGTTTACCAGCCCGTCCGACACGATGATGATGTTGCGCCCCTGCAGCAGATGCGGGCTAATTACACCGCCCTGTCCTAGCAAGCGGTTCATTTCAAATATTTTTGCGGTCTTTTGCTGCTCTATGTAGTTGAAATTTTCCGCCCGGAGCTCTTCAAGCTCGCCTGCCGAATACATATCGTTGTAAGTCAGACCGCCCGCGGAGTCAATTTCGGCTAGGGTGTCAGGCTCGCCCTGTAGCTTGATGGCGTCCGTGAGCAGCATGTGCAGCGGGCAGTGGAGCCGCACGGCGACTTCCGCACCAACTACCACCGCGCCGTCATTCAAGGCCACTACCGCGCAGTCTTCGTAGCGGTACTTCGTAACCAGCTGGTCGGCTATCAGATCACCCGCAACCTTACGGCTCGGAAAATAATGCATGAGCTCATTATATATGAGGCACGTCTGGTGTGTTCAGGTTTTATTGAGTCAGTCGGTTCGACGCATTGACTATAGCAAAGTTGGGGTCCTGTCGTTACCAACTAGTGTAAGCGTCAGATTCGGTTTACAATCACAATAGGCTGGATAGACCTGCCAGTAGCCCTCAAGTAGAACACCCCTACAACATCCCGCGTTAGCGGGATGTTTCTTTTCCAGCCTGTTCGCGATGTGCCGTCAGGCACTCTGCCGGCGTCTTGTAGTCAATAACGCTCATGAACCGGCTGAATAGTTCAGATAAATATGGCTTGACGTACTTCGAACTACCTAGGTAGAGTTATGCCGACTTGCCTGGCAGCTTCCAGCAGCTCGGCATTTAAGGCTAGTAGCTTCTTTTCTATCGAGAGCTTCCTGAACGTAGGGTCGGTTACGGCGGAGTGCTGGAGGGCAGCAATCATTTCGTATATCTCTTTAACGTCGTTGCTTAAGGCTTCTAGGTCCCCTTTTATAGGCCCTAATTCCTCCCTCAGTTCTTCCTTAAATATACTTCTGATTTCCAACAGATCAGTTGCGCTTAAGCTCATAGTCTATTCCTTATCAAAAATAATACTTACTATAATCATAGTATACCCTCCATGTCCTCAACTTGCCCAAAACAAAAGGACTCCCAAAGAAGTCTTTTAAGCATAAACGGTTTGGCTGGGAATGGAGTCTGATTTTCGAACTATGGAGGCTGAGGTTTACTCGCTGAAAGACTGCTAAGCTCGCTCAGCTACCTTCTTAGTGTCGTCTCCGACCATTTCGTCCATTGCTTGGTTCATGTCAATACCACGTTCGCCCGCTACATAGAGTACCTCGGCTAATATATCTGCCAGCTCATTGCGAAATTGCCACTCAAGCTCCTCGTCACTTTTACCATCTGCCCATCTATCGCCTGAGAGCTGCAGCATAACTTTTGTGAGGCTGCCGACTTGGTATGTTAAGTCTTTTGCGGCCGTTTCCCAGGTCCAGTGGCGGGTACCTTGTTTGTCGTATTGGCCGAAGCTCTTCTTAACAAGCTTGGTAAGATCAGTTATCGTGTAGTCTTTCATACCAGTATCATATCAAAACAAAAAGACCTACAAAGAAGTCTTTCAAAGTGTTTATCCTTGCCTAGGGATGAGGGATTCAAACTTATGCTAATTTCCGCAGCAGATAAAAGCGCTCCACATTACCCTTGGAGCCAGGAACTTCACTGTCGGTCTTTTGCAGAATTTTGAAATGGCGCTGCGCCCACGTTTCAAAATCTTTCAGGACTTCGCGCCGCATTTTGTCGTTCTTTATAACTCCTTTGTGCTTGAGGCTGCTCTGTCCGGCTTCAAATTGCGGTTTTACCATCGCTACGATATCACACCGGGCGTCGACCAGTGTTGCCACGTACGGTAAAATCTCGCGCAAAGATATAAAGGATACGTCACCGACAATCATGTCGATATGCTCGGACGTAGTAAAATCGCGGATGTCCGTTTTTTCGTGCAGCTCAATCCTGGGGTCGCTACGCAGGCTCGAATGCAGCTGATCGGTGCCAACGTCCACCGCGATAACTCTCACTGCACCGTGTCCCAGGACGTACTGCGTGAACCCGCCGGTGCTGCTGCCGACGTCCAGCACCGTTTTGCCGGCAAAATCCAGGCCAAATGCCTTGGCCGCGCTTTTAAGTTTGAGCGCCGCCCGACTTACATACTGCTCGGTTGCCATCAGCGTTATGGTGTCAGTTTTAGCCACCATCTGCCCGGCCTTTGTAGCCGCCAGGCCATTCACCTTCACCTGGCCTAGCCGCACGTAACTCTCCGCCTGAGAGCGCGAGCTTACCAGCCCGCGTCCCGCCATTGCTACATCAAGCCGCTGCTTCATCAAATAATCTCACTTCACTCACTATCTCTTTATAATCACCTTTTTGCTCTACAATGTACAGCTGACCGATGTGCACCAACGCATTTTCAGGCAACAAAAGCCCGCTCTGAGCCGTGACGTGCGGCCGGAAACTATACGGTTTTTTGGTAGTCTCATCTATCAAAAACGCGTGCTTCTTGTGGAGATAGCTTCTGGCTTTTGCTTCGATTCGATCGAGCCGCTCGGTTGGTGCTAGCAGCCGTACCGGCCGGTTCTTGCGAGGACCGAACTGTGCCTCGTGGCCAGTCGTAATATTGAATGGTTCAATACCGTACGTCGCCCGTTCAAGCCCTTCCGCGATTACTCCGGAGGGCTCATCAAGCCGGAACCATGGCACGATAGTTACGTGCAGCAGCCAGGCCTTAAACTGTGTGCCCACTTCCTGGGCTTCCACAAACCCGCAAATCAAGCGATCGCCAGGCAGCATAGCCCGCGGCCTACTATTCTTTCACACGCTCGCGGTACGCGCCGGTCGCCGTGTCAACGGAAATCAAATCGCCTTGCTTGATGAACGCCGGCACCTTGATGGTGATACCCGTTTCCAGCGTCGCATCCTTTTGCACACTGCTGGTTGTATCGCCCTTCACCACGTCTTCGGCGTAGGTTACGAGCAGTGGTACATTTTTAGGCAGCTCCACGTTGATCGGCCGATCGTTAAAGAACTGCAAGCTGATCGTGTCACCTTCCTTTATGTAACCCGCGCCGTCACCCACAAGATCGGCCGGAATTTCGAACTGCTCAAACGTATCCGGATTCATAAAGTAGAACGTGTCACCATCGTTGTAAAGATATTGTGCCGCTTGGTTCGTCACCTCGGCCGGCTCCACGGTTTCGTTACCCTTAAACGTCTTGTCGAGCACCTTGCCGTCCAATACGCTTTTAATGCGCACGTTCACGATGGAACCGCCACGCCCCATCACCTTCTGGTTGTAATCCACCACCCGGTACGGCACACCGTCCATCTGGAATAGCACGCCTTTTTTCAAGTTCGTAATACTTAATGCCATAATTAATTTTCTCCGTCCAATGTTTCCATTATCTGTTCGAGCTCGGCATCGGTTAGATTGCCGTAAACATGCAGATTGCGCGCCAACTGCGTAAGTCCGCTCGGGTCGTGCTTCTCCATCCATAGCTCAATCGCTTGGTTCGCTTCACGCTGCTGCATCTGGATGTTACCGGTCGTGCCAGCGGCCCACCCACCAAACGTGCCGCCCACAAACTGCTTGCGTGTGTTCATGCGGTTCAGCATCAACTCTATAGCCTCTTTTGTCGTCATAGCACCCTCCCTTCAATCTGTTCCAATTGTGCGGTCAGTTGCGCGACATCCGCCGGCCCAAATGCAGCACCGGCAGCCACAATGGCAGTCTGCAGCTTAACCAGGCGCTTTTTGGCGGCCACGGCGCACTTCAGCTGGTCGTCGCGAGTTTCGCTGAGCTCGTAGTCCCGAATGTCGAGACGCGCATCAACCGCCAGACGCCGCAAGGATGCCATGGCCTTTTTCTCGGCCGGTTCCAGCAGGTCTACATCTACATCGCGGAGTAGCGACTTTATCTGCGCTTCAATCCGTTGCATGGCCAAAAACGGCGAGGCATTTTCCATACCTCTTATTTTAGGAGCCTTACGCCTTAGCTACAAACGGCAGCAGCGCAATGTGCCGGGCGCGCTTGATAGCCACCGCCAAATGTCGCTGCTCGCTCTCGGTCAGACCGGTCTTCTTGCGGGTCTCGATTTGCCCGTACTGGTTGACGTAGCGCTGCAAGGTCTTGAAGTCCTTGTAGTCAAAATAGGCTACGTCCGTCTTGTGCTTAAAAATCTTTGCCATAATTACATATCCTCTTTTAATTAATAGGTCCTGGGGGCGAGCTCCATGGGATTTTCGACAGGATGCTAGGGGCAGTTACCTGTAGCGATTTGCCGATAGCTGAATTCTACGGCATCCCGTATAGGGCGCATCCAGCATTTGACCAACCAGGCGCTCTTCACATCGCCTGGCGCAGAAGGACTCTTCCATGGAGACATCCTATGTTAAAACGGAATGTCATCAAGGTTAATCGGCTCATCGCCGATGTCTTCGATGACGACATCATCCTGTTTCTTGCTCGGCGCAGGTTTGCCTGAACCACCACCATTTGAGCCAGAACCGGATCCACCCTGATATCCCCCGCCATTGGAACCACCGTTGTCAGAACCGCCGCCCGGGCCGCCTAGGAACGTTACGTCCTGCGCCACCACTTCGACTTTACTGCGTTTCTGGCCTTCCTGTTCCCAACTGCGGCTTTGTAGTCGGCCGTTAATCAGGCACGGACGCCCCTTCGAAAGGTACTGCGCCACGCGTTCACCCAGGGGGCCCCAGGCTACAACATCAATATAGTCAGTGGCTTCCTGCCAATTGCCGTCCGCGCCTTTATAGCTGCGGTTGAGTGCTAGGCTGAAGCTACACACGTTCTGCCCGTTTGGCGTCTGCCTGAGCTCCGGGTCGCGGGTCAGGTTCCCCATTAAGATTACTTGGTTGAATGATCGAGCCATGCTCTCCCTCCTTGTAGGAACTATGTCCAGTTAGTTTGTACTTTTTACGTTACGCTGCCGTTTTAGCAACGTCAAGTTGTGGATTTTACTCTTCCTCTTCCGATTCACTGTCCGTGCTCTCGCCACGCTTAGCGGCCTGCTCGGCTTTACGAGCCTTTTCAGCCTCAGCCTTGGCAATAGCCTTCAGGTCCGGCTTGGTGATCAGGAAACGGACCACCTCGTCGGTAATGTTCAAGATGCTTTCCAGCTTCTGAACGTTCGCACCGGGCATTTCCACCGTGTAGAACACGTAGATAGCCATGTCGTGCTTCTTAATGGGGTATGCCAGCTTGCGCTTGCCCCAATTGTCGACATTTGTGACCTTGGCACCGTTATCTGCGAGGATTTTCTCGACACGCTTGGTCGCCTTTTCCAGATCTACTTCCAGATCGGGGTCATAGAGTATAGCAATTTCGTATTGCATCAAAACTCCTTTGGATTACCACTTTGCAAATTGCCTCTGCTCCGTGGACAGCCCATGCTCACTAGGGATACAGGCTGAGTTGATATTAGCTCTGTTATTTTACCCTAGTCACCTCTGTTCGTCAACTCGCCCACCCGTATGCAAGCAAAACTCCCGCCATATCAGCGGGAGTTCATAAGCACAAAAAGACATTTGCAAACGCATCTGCCTGGTGAAAGAAGTGCGCCGCGCCTTAACCGTCTCTCAAAGTCTTGGACACGGCTGCCACTTCTTTCCCCATTTGGCTTTTTGTTTTACCAACATGTTAAAACGCTTACACTTAATAAGCAAGTGTTTTATTACAAAATGTGTTCAAGGCTCGTTTCTCCGCAACTATTAAAAATGGTTAAAACAACCACAGTTATCCCTGTTATTTTACCGTTGTAAATAGCACATCTGAAACCGTATCACCTTGCGTGTCTTATGATGCAGCAACAGATTTCACAATCAGCCCACCGGCGTCGGCGGCGTAGCGCCAGGTTTGAAGGGTGTCACCTTGCTCAGCATCTCGATATCGGCTCTCACGCCTCCCTGCCATGAAGGAGATTGCCGGTTCGAATCCGCGTCGCGCAGCTCGCCAAAGGGGCGTTAGTCGCTCTGTCCAAGGTTGGGCACGTTGCATACATCTCGTAAACGCTTGATGCTTTTATAGCCGTGTACGCATTACTCTACAGGATAAATATCCTGGATAGCATCGGAGCTAGCGGGCATGGAGCCTGCTGCTGCGTCATCGCCGCCAAACACCTGCGCAAGGCTGCTCACCAGCACCTCGCGTGGCCGGGAACCGTCGGCCTGGCCGATTATTCCCTGTTCTTCCATCTCTTCGATAAGCCGCGCGGCGCGACCGTAACCGATGCGCAGTTTTCGCTGCAGCAGGCTCGTGGATGCTTTGCGACTTTCAATCACCACCCGTACCGCGTCTTTCAACATGTCGTCATCGCCGCCGCCAGAATCCATGTCCGCCACTACACCACCCTTGCCGATAGTCACGGGCTGACTTACCACTTCGTCATTATACTGCGGCGCGCGCTGTGCACGGATAAAATCGGTCACCTTCCCGGTCTCATTGTCACTGATGAATGAAGCCTGGACACGTTTGGGTGCCGGCATGTCGGAGGTTAGCAGTAGCATATCACCCTGCCCCAGTAGCTTTTCGGAGCCTATCTGGTCAATAATGGTACGCGAATCGACCTGGCTGGCAGTGGTAAACGCGATCCGGGCCGGCACATTCGCTTTAATAAGCCCGGTAATAACGTTGACGCTCGGACGCTGCGTGGCCAAGACGAGGTGGATGCCGACTGCCCGGGCCTTTTGGGCAATGCGCACGATCAGCGCCTCCACGTCGCGCGCGGCCATCATCATCAGGTCAGCGAGCTCATCAATCACGATCACGATGTACGGCATGCTTTCTTCGTTCTTCAGCAGATTATATTCGTCGATGCTGCGCTTTTTTTGCTCGGCCAGCGTACGGTAGCGACGCTCCATTTCGGCCACCGCCCACTTCAACGCGGAAATGCACTTCTCCGGTTCGGTGATCACCGGCGTCAGCAAGTGTGGAATATCGTTGTACGGCGTCAGCTCCACGGTTTTCGGGTCAACCAGGATCAATTTAAGCTCATTCGGGGTATTGCGGTACAGCAGGCTCGTCAAAATATCGTTGATCATGACCGACTTACCGGAACCGGTTTGTCCGGCCACCAATAGGTGTGGCATTTTGGCGAGGTTCGCCACCACCGGTTTGCCGGCTATGTCCTTACCGATAGCGAACGTCAGCGGGTCGTTTGCATTGGTCCAGTCACTTGCGCTCAGAACACTGCTTAAGCGCACTATCGCTGGCTTGACGTTCGGCACTTCAATACCCACGGCGCGTTTACCCGGGATAGGCGCCTCCATACGGATGCTAGTTGCGGCCAAGTCGAGCGCCAGGTTGTTTTCGAGCGCGGTAATCTTGGTGAGCTTAACACCTGTCGGCGGCCGCAAAGTATACTGCGTCACACGCGGACCGATGTTAGCGCCCTCCATCTCAACATCAATATTGAAGTTCTCAAAGGTCTCTCGTATGGTGCGGGCCTTGGCCTCGACGTTGCCGGGATCGGCTTTGTCGTTCTTCTGATCAAGCAGCTCCATGCCCGGGAATTTCCAATCCGGGTCGCTGGCAGCCGTAAGTGCCGAGTGACTTTCCTGAGCGGTGAGTTTCTGTGCGGTATTGCGCAAGTTGAGACGCGGTACCGGTCTAGGAAGCGGCGATTCCACCGGCACATCGCCACTGATCGTAAAACCGTTCTCGGCCGCCTTGTTCTGCAACGCCTCCAGCCCATCTTCATCCTCTTCGCGTTCGCGGCGCTTAAAGAGCGCCAGGATCACCTTCGGTGAAATGCCAAAGGCGAAGAAAAATGCGAATAGCGTAGCTAGGAAGAAGAAAATACTGGCCGGTATCTTATCCAGCAGGCTCAGAACCGCACCGCCCGCAAGCGAGCCGACACGACCGCCATGCCCACCGATGGAGCCACTCGCGTTTTGGGCGGCAAACATGGTATGAAACCAGCCGCTAGCAAAAAGTAGCAGCCCGAACATGCTAACACGCTGCACGAGCGGTAACCGGTGATCTTCCGACGCGAATTTATATACGCCCCAATAGACGAGTACCGCCGGCAGTACCCAAGCCGCCCAGCCAAGTAGCCAATATGCCCCACTGAACAGCGCTTTAGGCAAAGTGCCACCAGTGCCCAAGCCGCCCAGCAGCACGAACAGGGCTACCACTACCAGGAGGAGCGCTAGGGCGTAGCTCCAAACCGGTGAGCGCTCGATTATTTCGGGCTCGCTCGTCTTGGTGCGCTTGTTTTTAGCTGCTTTTTTCTTTTTTGCCATAAGAGTTACTATATTATACCAACCTTATTGGTTGTGCTTATAAAAATTATAGCTTTATTTACAACTTTTGTCAATGCGCTTATGGTTTCAACCTACAGAACAATACAGCGGGTGGTGGTACCACTGCTCGTCTGCGCGCCATACAGAATGACTGCCGAGCGGGATATCGGGTTTGGATCACCTGCGTGGCCGTCACTCCCGCATTTGGCGCCTGGCACCACATACATTGTATTTTGGTCGGGCACAGCGAGTCCGGCGGTATAGTTCATAAGCCGGATGTTTGCTGCGTTGTACGCACGAAAGCCCCCGACTGCATACAGCGTCGGGTCGCAAACTGTCCCGCACAACACCAGCCTGCCGTCCTGAGTGGCCGAGAAATGTGCCGGCAGCACGCCGTTGGCCGAGGCATATTGCCCGACGGCGCCAGCTACCAGATTCAGGTCCATGGCCTGCTTCGCGCCGAAGCTGAGTGACGGGGCGGTTTTAGATGGCTGAGTACCGGCAGCCCTGGATGAAAAATACCAGTACGCCGCCACACCCAGCACCGCTAGCACCAAGAGTGCGCCGAGCATGACCAGCAGCCGACGACGACCGCGTTGTGCACGGGAACGGTAGCGGGCAGCACCGGCAGATTGGAATGCCATACCCGCCAATTATACCAGCTTGAGTCCCTACGGCTTCAAGCGGCGTTAGTCGGGCTGGTCCTGGCCCAGCAACCGCGCCCGCATCTCCTGGAAGCGGCGCTGCTGTTCAGCGGCGACTTCTTCTGCTGACTTGGTCTTGCCCTGGTGCACAGTCTGCGCACTCTCGGTCTTGCCACCGATCACGTTCACTACGGGAATGACAATGGGGCTTCGCTGGGTCTGCTCAAACAGGAAGTGCGTGATGTGGTCCTTCAACTCCGCCTTAAAGCGGTCGAGGTCGATGCGCTTAAACCGTTGCTGCACGGCACGGCGCACCTCACTGCGCAGGCCGTTCATCAAGTCTTCCTGCTCACGCATGTAAATGAAGCCGCGGGAGATAATATCCGGGCTAGTCAGCAAACTGCCGGTCTTTTTGTCCACCGTGATTACCACAGCGACTAGACCTTCCTCGCTCAGCAGCACGCGGTCTTTCACTACCACGTTGCTGACGATCGAGCCGGTCTGGTCGACCAGCAAACTGCCGTGCGGCACCTCGCCGGCTGGTTCAAACTTGTCGGCCGTAAACAAGAAGCTCTGACCGTTATCGGCCAGAATGACGCTATCACGTGGCCAGCCCTCTTCAACGGCGATTTCGGCATGATACTTACGGCGTAGCATGTCAGCATGCACCGGTATAAAGAATTTGGGACGCACCATGTGCAACATATCGCGCATTTCGTCACGGCGGGCGTGCCCGGAAACGTGCAGCGGACCACAGCCGTCGATGTCGTGAGTGGGGTGCCGGTACAGGTGCAAACCCATACGCGCGAGGTCAGCACTGATCATAGCGTATCTGACCTCGTTACCCGGAATCGGGGATGAGCTGATGAGCACTGTGTCGCCTTCCTTGAGCTTGACGTGCTTGTGTGTACCCTCGGACATACGCTGCAGGGCCGCGCCCGGTTCACCCTGACCGCCGGTACAGACCACCAATATCTCTTCATCACGGAAGTTGTTGACCTGCTGCATGGGGATGACGGTGCCCTTTGGCACTTTCAAAATCCCCTGCCGCACTGATATTTCGGCGTACGCCATCATGCTGCGGCCATCTAGCGCCACCTTGCGCCCGGCAGCCACGGCCGCGTTGATCACCATCTGGATACGGTTCATGTTGCTGGAGAAAATCGCGACAAATATGCGGCCTTGCGACGAGTTGATGACATCATGGAAGCTCTGCTGCAGCGTGTGCTCAGTAGGTGTACGACCCTCCGAGTCGGAGTAGCTGCTCTCGCTGAGTAGCACCAGTACACCCTCATCACCAAGCTGTTTCAGGCGCGTCAGGTCGCTAGGGTGTTGGTCGAGCGGTTCCGGATCAAGCCGGAAATCACCCGTGTCCACTACGCGGCCGACCGGCGTATCGATAACAACCGCGCTCGCTTCCGGAATGGAGTGCGTCACGCGCAGCAGTTCAATCACGAACTCGCCGACCTTCAGCCGTTCGTGGCCGTCCATGTTCATGGTTTTAAGCTCGGGCGTAAAGTCCAGTCCGGATTCCGCCTGCTCGTCCTCGAACGTTTTTTCTACGATACCGATAGTGAAGTGCGAGCCGTAAATCGGCGCCGGGAACTTCGGTACAATGTGACGTAAGCCCCCGATATGATCAAGGTGACCATGAGTTATCACGTAGCCCTTGATTTTTTGCCGGATAGTTTCCAGATACGCCGGATCGGCAATTTCGTAGTTGATACCGGGCAAGTCAACGCCCAGGTTGTTACCGCAGTCCAAGATGACAGCCGTATCTTTATATTCGATAATTGCGCAGTTTTTTTCACCAACGTCTTCGAGGCCGCCCAGGAACGTAATTTTGAGCTTGTCAAAATCGTCGGTAATCGTGTTGGCGCGGCGTGGCTGGTCGCCGTTCTGCTTGGCAGCCGCCGGTGCATACTGATTGACCAGTTTTTGGGCATCCATCTGCGTACGCTTTTGGGCTCGCACAGCTGCGCCGCGGCTGATGCCGGGTCTTTTTTCGCCGTTGCCGCCGTTACTGGTATTCTGATCATTCCGGCCGTTTTGACCATTCTGATCACCGCCGTTCCGGCGGTTCCGGCCACCGCGGTTATTCTGTCTGGGTGGCCTACTGGTGTTGTTAGGATCTTTATCCATACTTTTTAGTTAATCCTTTATTATTTAAGTTTCTTGAGAATTACGGGGATGAGCGCAAAGTCATCTATGAGTGTTTGGCGCATCCCGCCGTTATACAGCGCCGCAGCCGGATGGAACAAAGGCAGGTATACCCGGTCTTTGTATCGTTTCGGCTGGCCGTGCACTTGGCTGATTTTCAGCCCGGGCAGCAGCACATCCATGCTGTGCCTGCCTAGGGTGACAATCAATTTCGGTTGCATTATATCTAATTGTTCCTGCAGATATGGCAGCCACGCTTCCTTTTCGGCCAGCTCAGGATCACGGTTGTTCGGTGGCCGGTATTTTACGATGTTCGTGATGTAAATATCCTCCCGCTTGAGCCCCACCATTTCGAGCATTTCGTTTAAGAATTTGCCCGCTGCACCGACGAACGGTTTACCCTGCTCGTCTTCGTTTTTGCCCGGCGCTTCGCCAATGAAGACGATCTCCGCATCCGCATTACCGTCGGCAAACACCAGTTGCGTCGCGCCAGCCTTCAGCTCCGGCGTCACGTTGGCCTGCTCAATCCGCTCCTTCAGTTCGTCAAGCAGCTGCTGTTTGGTCTTGGATGCCATTTAATATGGGCTCCCATGGTTAACGAAGGTTTTTACCACACCCGCCGCGACTGCTTTCACAGCCTGCCATACCGTGCGATTACGCCGCGTCTTCACTTTTTAACCCCCGCAATCATCCGAACGAAATTTTGCAGAAAGCCGACCAGGAAGATGAGCGCCAGTAGCCACTCCCACCAGTCGCCGCTCGGTATCGCCAGATTAACCAGTATCGTGAACAGGCCGAGCTCGACAAGCCCGAAGACCAGGTGGCCTGGCCGGGTCTTGTGGAACTTGTCGATACTCGGCATACTCATTTCTTTTGCTTCGCCTTCGCAATGATATAGCCATCCGCGAGGCCGCCGACCAGGATTAGTATCCCGCCGCTCACAGCGTAGCCATCGTTCTGACTACTTCCGGCGGCCCCCGTTAAGCCGGTCTGTGTGGCCAGCCGGAAGCCTATGACAACCAGAGCCGTCGCTACGATTGCCGATAGCCGACGGAGGTTTTTACCCACTACTTCTTGCCTTTCTTTTCCTTGTCGGCCAACTCACGTGCTGCGGCTTTCATGCTGAGCTGCAGGCGACCGCGGTCATCGATAGCGACCAGCTTCACCGTTACTTTGTCGCCTTCCTTGAGCTTGTCGCTTGGCTTCTCGGTGCGCTCTTCACTGATTTCGCTGACGTGCACCAGGCCATCCTTGCCTGGCAGAATCTGCACGAAGGCCCCGAAGTCCAGCACACTCACCACCGGCTTATCGTAGTAGATCGTGCCGACTTCCGGGTCTTCAGTGATACTCTTGATCCACTGGATAGCCGCGTCAATGTGCGTTTTGTCCGGGCTGGCGATCATGATCGTGCCGTCATCCTTAATGTCGATTTCGGTGCCGGTTTCGGCCGTAATCTTCTGGATGGTCTCACCGCCCTTGCCGATTACCTCACGGATCTTGTCGGGGTTGATAGTGATACTCTCCACGCGCGGCGCGTACGGGCTCAGCTCAGCTCTAGGTTCGGCTAGCGTCTTCAGCATGTGGTCCAAGATGAACGCCCGGCCTTGTTTGCCCTGTTCCAACGCTCTTTTAAGCGTCGCTACCGGCAGACCGTGCACTTTCATATCCATTTGCAGTGCAGTGATACCGTTGCTCGTACCAGCTACCTTGAAGTCCATGTCACCGGCAAAGTCTTCGGCATCGGCGATATCACTCAGCACGTAGGACGTGTCGCCGTCGACCATCAGGCCCATGGCGATACCGGAAACCGGGCTTTTCAGCGGCACACCGGCGTCCATCAGCGCCAGACAGCTCGAGCACGTTGCGGCCATGCTGGTCGAGCCGTTTTGGGACATAATTTCGGTCACGCTGCGGATAGCGTACGGGAATTCTGTTTCGCTTGGCAGCACCCCGCTCAGCGCACGCTCCGCCAGATAGCCGTGGCCGATTTCACGGCGGCCCGGCGAACCCAACCGCCTGACTTCACCTACGGTGTAACCCGGCGCGTTGTAGTGGTGCATGTACCGACGTTCACCGTCGCTTACTTCCATGGTGTCTACCATCTGCGCGTAGCTCAAAGGCGCCAGAGTCACGATGTTCATGCCTTGCGTCATACCGCGCGTGAACAGGCTGGAACCATGTGCGCGAGGCAGCAAACCGACTTCGGTACTCAAAGGCCGGATTTCATCCAGCTTGCGGCCGTCCGGACGGATGCCATCTCTTAAAATTCCCTTACGGACATCCTTGTGGATAGCCAGCTGCAGCGCTTCATCATATTCACCGCGCAGGTCAGAATATTCTTCGCCGTACTTGCCGGCAAACTCGTCGTGCATTTGCTGGCGCAGAGTGGCGATCAGCTCGTTGCGCTCCGGATAGGGTGCACGCAGGTCAGCTCCCAGGCGGCCTTTCACCCAGACATCAACCTCTGTTTGGAATTTTGCGTCCGGCAACGCTAGTTCGTACTCCTGCGGCGTCACACCGACCTTTTTGACCAGCTCACGCTGCACGTCCAGTGCCGGTTGGATAGCCTCAACGGCGAATTCCATAGCCTTGATAACTTCATCCTCGGTCGCTTCGTGAGCGCCCGCTTCCACCATCATAACTTTGCCATCGGTACCAGCTACCACCAGGTCGAGTTTGCTCTCGGCCAGCTCAGCGGCGCTCATGAACGCACGGTACGTGCCGTCAGCATCAATACCCACGCGCAGACCCGCTACCGGACCCTCATACGGTGCACCGGTCAGCATAAATGCAGTACTCATAGCGATCATCGCCACCATGTCCGGCCGGAACGACGGGTCCATGGACAGTACACTGGCAACACCTTGGACCTCATTGCGGTAGCCCTTCGGCCACAGCGGACGGATAGGGCGGTCGATCAGACGGCCGATCAGAACCGCCTCGTCACTCGGTTTGCCTTCGCGCTTGATGAACCGCGAACCGCTAATCTTGCCGGCTGCGTAGAACTTCTCTTCATAATCGATGCTCAAAGGAAAATAATCCATGCCGGGAATAACCCCGCCAAGCATCGCCGTACCCAGCACCACGGTTTCACCGTAGCGTACCACTACCGATGCCGTCGTGCGGAAGCCCACACGGTTGACCTCCAGCGTCAGCGGCCGGCCACAAAATTCTGTTTCAACCGTAATGACATCTTTGCCGTACGGATTGATGGTTGTGTTATTTTTCGTTTGGCTGATTGTTTGACTCACGTCTAGTTACCAAATCTTTCTGTCTCTAAAGTCACACGGGCGGAGTACAAATATATGGCTCACCTTGTGCAAAACGAACACGAGCTATATATCTGGTCCCTACCCACGTGCAAGAGAACTTATTAATGTGCACAAGTTTGGAAGCTCAGTTTCCTTAAGCTGCCTAATCTATACACAAACCTTTCTAAGGGTTGGTGCGATCTGGGATGATAGCCAAAGCCCGCAAGCGAGCCGTACTATCTCATGCGGTGAGCGCGGACTGGAGGCTACCTGCCCCGGAGTGCACACTCCTTAAAAAGGTTCTAGCGACGAATGCCGAGCTTCTGAATAAGGTCAAGATACGCTTGGCCGTCACGGGCCGCGATGTACTGCAGCAAGCGCTTGCGCTTGCCTACGAGCTGCAACAGCCCGCGGCGAGCCGCGAAATCTTTCTTGTTGGCCTTAAGGTGCTCTGTAAGCTCCTTAATCCGCTCGGTAAAAATGCCAACCTGGACAGTTGCGCTGCCGGTGTCAGCCTTGTCCTTCTGCAAATCTTTGACGATCTTCGTCTTCTTCTCTGCTGAGATCATGTAACTCCTAAACTTTTACGAGATTTCGATGGCGTTACCGGCTATTATACTACGTTTTCACCTCTAGAAGCAAGTAATTTTTGCAATCTTTCATGCAGACGAAGCGGACCATGTTTGGTAATTTAGACAGCGTGCCGTACTATTTAGCTGCGAAAGATACTAAAGATACTTATCATGCAAGAAGTACCCGCCAATAGCGATGAACCCTTAGTCTGGTATGCCAGCTTCGGTTCAAATATGGATTCCAGCCGCTTCGCCTGCTACATACAGGGCGGCAGACCAGCTGGCGCGACACGCGCGAATGAGGGCTGCAATGATAAACGGCTACCGCGCGCGGAAGCCGGCGTAACACTTCCGTACCAGCTCTACTTCGCCGGCGAATCACCGATGTGGGGCGGCGGTGTCGCGTTCGTGGGCAAACATGGCGCGGCCAGTGCGACCAAAGCTAAGGCCCACCTTATTACCATAGCGCAATTCGAACAGGTCTCCGCTCAGGAAAGCCGGCGCGAATACGCATCCCCTATAGACATGCGTATTTTACGAGAACAGGGGTGGGTTGACCTTGGATATGGTAGGTATGACCGAATACTCTACTGCGGGTATTACCAAGGGTATCCACTGGTAACCTGTACCTCGCCCTACCGTCAAGTCCCTTACACCAAGCCCTCACATATCTATCTGAAAGTGGTTGTGTCTGGGCTACATGACGCGCACGGCCTCCTCGCACATGAGATTGTCCGATACCTGGCCGACAAGCCAGGCATCGCACACAACTACTCCATCCCGGAGCTGACGATGCTGGTACACGCTACACTTCCCATTACCCCGCGAAAACCGATGTTATAGCAGCAGTAGGTTCTTAAGCAAGTCTGTGGCATCCACACGGTAAGTGTCGGCTATGTCAAATGCACCTACATGGGTACGGCGCAAATCGGACATGTAGGCGCCGGTACTGAGCAATTTTCCGAGGTCTTCAACCAGGCTGCGGATATATGTGCCACTGCCGACCTCACTCGTGAACCATGCATATGGATATTCATAGGCAGTCAACGTATTGCGATAAATCTGTACCGGACGCGCCTCCAGCTCCACCGTCTTGCCCTCACGCGCCAGTTTATACGCCCGCTGGCCGTTGATTTTCATGGCACTAAAAGCCGGGGGCGTCTGCATAACCTGGCCAGTAAGCTGCTGCAGGGCTGCCTCAATCGTCTCGCGCGACGGCTGCACGTCCGAAAGTGCAGTCTTTACACCCTCTTCGTCGCCAGTCGTGCTCACTTCGCCAAGCTTCATCGTCACTTCATAGGTTTTATCAAGCTTGGACAGCTCAGTTGCTCGCCGGGTGTACTCTTTGCCGACCAACAGCACCAACAAACCGGTCGCCAACGGATCAAGCGTACCGGTGTGCCCAACTTTGACGTTCTTCGGCTTTTTACCCTCGGCCGCGGCCACCTGTTTGCGTACATAATTCACCACATCAAAGCTAGTCCACTCGCGGGGCTTATCAATGAGCAAAATTCCCTGCATACATTACAGGCTACCACAAATTATTGTGGCGGAAAGAACGGCGGCGGTACGGGAGGCGGAGCACTAGGGCCTCCAGACGGCGCGCCGGGCAGACCGCTAGGCGGCATCGGCGGCGGCCCCAGCGGCTGGCTAGGACCGAACGGGTTTAACGGCAGTGGCATGTCGAGCGTGGCATCGGCCGGTGTGTTACCAGGCGTCGGTTCGCTAAAGCCCGGATTGACTACCGGTGGAGGTAAAGGTGTCGGATGCAGCTCCGGGCCCAGCGGCTGGGCATTGAGCGCGGTAATCGGTCGTAATGGCTCCGCTGGGGCTCCACCATGGTTGCTATTCAGCGCAGCTTGCACGGCGCTGCGGGCATCATCCAGACCGCTTGTATTGAGCTCGGGTACTGAAGCCGGTGCGTTCGGCGCATCTTTGGCAGCCTGAGCTTGTCTTTGCAGATGTGGGCTACGCACAGCCTCTTCGAGTTCCTCGAGCGTTTCGCCGGCAATATAGCTCGCCGATGCCGGCGAAATGGCGGGAGCCACGGGAGCCGGCAGCGCAGAAAGCGGTGGTGGAGCGCTAGGTGCGGGCTGGATCGGCGGCAGCGGCGAAACAGCCGGGCCTGCCGGCTGAGCCGGCAAAGGCAGCGGAGAAGGGCTCGGCGACGCGCCCACCGGAACGATAGGCCCAGGTAGAGGCACGGTCGGAATGGCCAGCGGAGACGGAGCCGCCGGAACGGGCATTTGCGGAACAGACGACATCATAGGTGCAGGCGACGGCCCATACCCTTCTGTTGCCTGCGGTATAAATGGACTGTCGTCAGCCGGTGGCGCAACGGGCAGCGGGGACGGTGGCAGAACCGACTCGTTGTGACTAAGCAGCGGTGCACCGCCCATAGGTGGCAACGTCAGTTCCTCAGTCGGAGGCTCCGACTCTTCAGGATATGGCTTTATCGGCGGATTACTACCCCCGTAAGCCGGCGGTGAGCTAGCCTCATCATGAGACACGTCCAGCGTCTTCGGGACGGCTGCGCCACTTTCATCAACGCCATGCACCTCAGAAATCTGCGGCATCGGCGGTATCATACCCGGCTGCATAGGCATAAACGGGTTCGGCATCGGGCCGGGCATACTGCCTCCCCCCGTATGCTCCTGGAATTGTTCCGGCGCTTCATCCGAACGCTCCTCGCCCAAACTCTCGGCCCCAGCCTGGTCTGCGTTAGGTATCGCCCCATCATCATGATTAATCGCGAGGGTGCCCGGAGCCGGTTTGCCCTCTGGCTCTTTCCCTTCTTCGGCGTGAATATGTCCAGCCGACGCGTTAGCCACCGGCGCTGACGCTTCCAGCTTCGTGGCGATCAGTTGCTGGTTGGCGCCGGCCGCCATCAGCTCAGCGCTCGCCTTCATGGTTTCCGGCGTGGTCTTCTCGTTACGGAACCGGTCAGTCATGGCCACGATCCCCGTCAGTAGCGCTGTGGCAATCTGTCCGTCCACCAGGCTCTTATCCAGGCCGTCGATCAGCCTCAGCATCATTTCAGACAGCGAACTCGCCCCCTGGTCAACCCAGTTGATCGTCCCCAGTTCACTTTTAGCGTCAGCTGTGCTCACCGTCGCAACGGTTGCATCGTGCAGGATTCGTCCGTGCGCCGTGATCGCCGTATCGAGGTCTTTTTGTTGCGCCACGCCCAGTGCTATCACCACATCCACGTTGAAGTCACCCTGGCTGAACTCCAGATCATTTTGACTCAAACTGGTGCGATACGGCGTGATAAAGATACGTACCACCTGGTCTTCGACCTTGTAGCGCAGTTTGTCGGCCTTGCTCTTGTCCAGCGCGATTATAAAATCGCGCAGACTATCGGTATTCTTTTCGAGCGTTTCCTCGGGCTTCAAAAACTCAATCGTGCTCGGAATCTGTCCGCTAAAGACGG
>CAZMWE010000011.1:0-31418 GCA_964570005.1 uncultured Candidatus Saccharibacteria bacterium
CTACAAGGGCTGGCAAAACGCCATTAAGACCGGTACAAACCAAGATCTGGACGGCCTGATGATGACCTGGAACGCGAAATACACCGCTGGCGTATGGATTGGCAATTATGACCGCAGCCCTTACGGCGGTTCACCGGAAAACGTGACGGACCCGATCATGAAAAGCTTCATGGAGGGCGCCATAGACAGTCTGGGCAACGTCAAGCCGGGTAACTGGGCACAGCCTGCGGATATAAAAGTACTGCCGGCTTTCCACTCATCTGTGCCGTTCAACTCAGAGTCACAACCGCAACCAACCGACCTCTTCCCCTCTTGGTACGTCGGCAAGACAAGCGGCACTACTCAAACCATCGACAAAGTATCTGGCATGGCCGCAACCTCATGTACACCTACCGGTGCCAAAGAGACTACTGGCGGAAGTTCGTCCAGCGCGCTTAATGTGGACATTTACAACGGAGGAAGTCCGAATATTAGCCTGTCGGGCAACTCGCCCAGCGACTCTTCCGCACCGCAGCAGACTGACAACGTTCACTCCTGTGCCGACAGCACACCGACAGCGACCATTACGGCTATCAACGGTACGGCAGTCGGGAGTAATATTACTCCCACCTGTCCGAGTACTGGCTGTCAGGTTATGGTACACGTCGAGCAGGGTACTCACCCGCTGACTGATCCGGCCTACCCCAGCTACCCCGGCACTCTGGCACTTACGGTGAACGGTCAGACCGTGACGTCGGAGGAGGTCGATAGCAGTGGTGACTACTCACTGACCTACACACCGACAGCTGGAACTGGGGGCGGCAGCGTGCAAATTACCGCCCAGGTAACCGATAGTGTCCTGTACCAGAACGATAACGCCGGCGATACCGCTACTATCAACGTCAGTAGTGGGACCACCTCGTTTCTACGCACACCCACCAACAGCGGCGGCGCAGGAAACGGTAAGGGCAAAAACATCTTTGCTGGCCGCTTCCGCTAAGCGCAGCAACCTGTTTACTTTTCAAGAAAATCATTGAGCGCGGTACGTACGTCTGGCACTACATGCAGAAAAGACGACGCTGCTTGGCGACCAGTACGGGCATTGCGACTTTGCGGACCGATAGCGACCTCGAATCCGAGTTTTTTGGCTTCTGCAACTCGCTTGTCTATAAACGGCACATGGCGCACTTCACCGCTTAGTCCCACCTCACCGAAAACCACAGCATTGGCTTTAAGCTGCAGCCCTTTGGCTGCTGACCCGATGGCCATACATATAGCCAGATCAGCCGCTGGGTCACTCAGGCGAATACCGCCAACGATGTTGATATAAATATCCTGCTCGGCGAGTGAGAGCTTGGTGCGACGTTCCAGCATCGCCACCAGCAGGTTGATGCGGTTGAGGTCGATGCCGCTGGCCGCCCGCTTAGGATAGCCGTACGACGTCTTGTTGACAAGTGCCTGTACTTCAACCAGGAGCGGCCGCGTACCTTCCAGTGTTGCCAGTACTACCGAGCCGTCAGTGACCTGGCGCTCGGCTAGCAGAGCCTGGCTGGGATTAAGTACAGGCCTTAGACCCTCGCCGTCCATCTCCATGATGGCCGCCTCACTGGTCGGCCCAAACCGATTTTTGGTAGCGCGTAGCACCTTGAAGCCGCCATACGCTTCCCCTTCCAGCTGCAAAACCACATCCACGATGTGCTCCAGTACCTTCGGGCCGGCTATCGAACCCTCTTTGGTCACATGGCCGACCACGAACATTGCCGTGTTGCTCGCTTTAGCGGCACTGACCAGCACTGCCGTGCTATTGGTAATCTGGCTGACGCTGCCAGGGGCGGCGGCCACAGCCTGCACCGTCATCGTCTGAATACTGTCGACTACTACAAAATTGTACGCCCCGCCGGAAATGGTAGCGGCGATATCCTCTGCCACATTTGTTGTTGCCAGCTTGAGGCGGGGCTCTTTGACACCCAAACGCTGGGCACGCATACCTACCTGATGTTCCGATTCTTCACCGCTGATGTACAATACATCGTAATTTTGAGCTACCCGGGCCGCCAACTGCAGCAACAGCGTGCTCTTGCCAATGCCGGGCTGACCGGCAATCAAGTTCACGCTGCCGGCAACGATACCACCACCCAGGACTGCATCAACATCGGCTATGCCAGTTTGCATGCGTTTGTCCTCAGCGGCAGCCGCCGCCACAACATCGCCGGTTTTTAGAGCCAACCCGGTTCCCGCCTTCTTGTTCAGCCCCGTGCCAGCAACTGCCACAATCTGTACTTCTTCGGCAATGGTATTCCACTCGCCGCACTGCGCACACCGTCCCTGCCAGGAGCTGTATTGGGCTCCGCAGTTGCTGCACACAAATTTCACGAGCGATTTTGCCATCAGGTCTCCTCTAAAGTATTTAGTAACTTTAGTCTAGCACGCTGGGCTACGCCACGCGCCGTTACTGGCTCGTAGCAGTCGGCAGCCGAGTATCAATGGCGCCGTCCAGCGTGGTTAACTGGCCAGCTACAGCATTGCGGGCATCAACCAGTTGATTATAACTGGCAATCTGCTGCTTAAGTGTGCCAAGCGCCGCATTGTAATTATCAACCTGCTTATTATAGGCAGCGACGGCCGCGTTGTACGCTACCACCTGACCACTGCTTAGGAGTTGTTGCAGCTGCGCTTTCCGGTCATCCAGACTTGCGTTCTGCGCGGTCAGATTCGCTTCCTGATCAGTAATCTGCCCCTTCATGTTCGCCAGCTGAATATCATCAGCCGCAATCTGTTGCTGACGGCTCGCGAACTGTCCCTGATACTGTTGCTCGTAGCCGACGATTTTCTGGCGGTCCGTAAAAAACTGCGCGTAATAGGCGTTGAGCGCCGCCGGTAAGTCCGCGATCTCGCTCCCGAAAGTACAGCTCATTTCGTCATAAACAGAATCCGGCTCGGTTTTTTGATACAACGCGACCTCAGCTTTTACGTTGGCATCGGTCAGCCCATGCTCGTAGTAATCTTGCAGCTCGGTGTTAAGCTGCTGACGGGCGGGGCTACTCAGACGAGCGTACACTGCATGCAGCACTTCATGGGCGGCCGTTACCTGCTGGATGCCAGCCAAGCTGGGGTCCTGCACGGCGTAGATGTAAATACCATCCTGGTCGGAATGGTAGCAGCCCAGCACAATAGTATCGCGGTTCTCGGGACAAACTTTACGGAAAGAGCTGACCGTGGTCGGCAACTGCGGTTTGTTTAGGTAGAATAGGTGCCGGGTGTAGGCATTCATGGTATCATCGTTTGCCAGCTGCGCAATCACCGTGGGCGGCGTATAGCCGCGCAGTTTCCACCAGTCCGTGAGCAGTTGCCAGCGCCCCCATACCACTCCGGTCAGCACGATAAGCATGCACAGCGCCAGAAGCCGTGATCGTTTGGTTTTCATAGCCTGCTTTGATTATATCCCGCTTCGTTCCAAAGCGGGAGCACCAAGTGAACGTCTGGCAAGCGCCTATTCGGTGGTAGTGGTGTACGTCAGCGCGTTGTCTTTAGTACTGACGTGCACAATATCGCCCTTCTGGTATTTCTGGTCAAGCAGCTCAACCGCCATCTGATCCTCAATAGTATCCTGAATAAGGCGACGTAGCGGACGCACACCATTCTTAGCATCGTAGCCATGCTCCAATAGATAGTCTTTAGCACCCTTCGTCAGCTGTACGCTGATGCCCTGAGCAGTCAGCCGGGACTTAAGCTCGTCGATTTGCAAGTCAATGATGCGGTAGATATCCTTGCGGGTCAAGCCGCGGAACACTACAATCTTGTCGATGCGATTCAGCAGTTCCGGCCGCATTTCTTTTTTGAGACGGTCGAGCACATTGTCCCTGTTGGCATCGTGCATAGCATCAAGGTCATCAAAGTCCGATGGCCGCTCAGCGCGGAAACCGAAGCTGGCCTCCTTTTGTAGGCGCTCGGCACCGATGTTGGACGTCATGATGATGATTGTGTTCGTAAAGTCGATCCTACGTCCCTTGGCATCAGTCAGGTAGCCGTCTTCTAGAATCTGTAGCAGCATGTTGAAGACATCAGGGTGCGCTTTTTCGATCTCGTCAAACAGTACTAGGCTATACGGCTGGCGGCGGATCTTGTCGGTCAGCTGTCCGCCGTCATCATAGCCGACGTAACCTGCCGGAGCACCTACCAGACGCGATACATTGTGATGTTCCCCGAACTCGGACATGTCGATTTTAACGAGGGCCGAATCCGACCCGAAGAACTCTCGGGCCAGCACGCGTCCTAGCTCGGTCTTACCGACACCTGTCGGACCCAGAAATATGAACGAGCCGATTGGACGGTTGGGTGCACCGATACCGCTGCGGTTGCGGCGGACAGCCTTGCTGACCGCCTCCACGGCTTCTTCCTGACCAATCACGTGGCGGCCGATATTCTTTTCCAAATTTAAGAGATACTTCGCTTCGCTTCGGATAACCTTCTTCACCGGCACGCCGGTGATGCGGGCGACCACTTCCGCGACGTCATCACTGGTAACATTCAGACGCCGGGCAGTCTTTTCGCCTTTCAACAGTTCGTCCAGCTGTTTGTTGATCTGCGAGGCACGGGTCTTGGCACGGGCAGCCCGCTCGTAGTCTTCGTTGTCGACAGCTTCATCGATGCGAGCGTTCACCAGCTTGAGTTCCTTTTGGAGTTTGCGCACTTCAGGGCTAGTCTTACCTTTGAGTACACGGAGATGCGCGCTCGTTTCATCCAGCAGGTCGATAGCCTTGTCAGGCATAAAACGGTCGTTAATGTAGCGCTTAGCTAGGTTGACGGTGTCTTCCAACACTTCATCGCTGATAGTAACACCGTGGAATTCCTCATAGTGCTTACGCAGTCCCTTCAGGATAGCCAGTGTTTCAGCAGGGTTGGTTTCGGGTACTTGAATAGGCTGGAAACGGCGCTCCAGGGCGGCATCCTTTTCGATGTGCTTGGTGTATTCAGCGGTCGTCGTAGCACCGATGACCTGGATTTTGCCGCGGGCCAATGCAGGTTTTAAGATATTGCCGGCATCCATAGCACCCTCAGCCGCACCGGCGCCAACGATCAGATGCAACTCGTCTATAAAGGCGATGGTCTTCTTGTCGTCTTCCAACTCGGCCATCACTTTCTTGAGTCGTTCTTCAAATTCACCGCGGTATTTGGTTCCGGCAATCATTCCGGCCAGATCGAGCATGACGATACGCTTGTCCAGCAGACTGTCCGGCACGTCTTCAGCTACAATACGCTGCGCAAGGCCCTCTACGATAGCAGTTTTGCCGACGCCTGGCTCGCCGATCAGGACCGGGTTGTTCTTGGTGCGACGGTTCAAAATGGTAATCATGCGCTTGATTTGGTTTTCGCGCCCGACAACAGGGTCGAGTTTGCCAGCACGTGCCGCCACAGTCAGGTCGGTGCCGAACTGGTCAAGCGTACCTTTCTTACCGGCTTTGCGGCCGCTGCGCCGCGGACCCGCGTTCACGCTGGCTTCACCCTCTTCGTATTGTTGACGGCTTAGGAAGTTTTCGAGTTCGGCCGTCAGCCGATCGATGTCCACACCCATGTCGCGCAGCAAAATAGTCGCCCGCGCGTTCTTCTGGCTCAAAATGCTATATAAAATATGCTCGGTACCGCAGAAGTCCTGGTTATAATCCTGCGCGACATCGTAGGCCATTTTGAGTGTCAGTTTAGCAGTTTCCGAATAACCCTTGGCCCCCATATTAATAACAAGTGTTTTCGGCGTCAGATTGAGCGCGATGCGCGCCTTATCCAGCGTAACACCAGCGCCTTCCAGCAGCTTGGCGCCCATGCTACTGTCCTGTGCGAGCAAACCTAGCAACAGATGCTCGGTACCGACATATGCATTACCTAGCCCACGCGCAATCGTCCCGGCATGCGCCAAGCTTTGGCGGGCGTTATCAGTCAAAAAGTTTTTGAATTCATCGTAACCGGACGGGCTTGCATCCATAAGCCTTCCCCCCTAATTCTATAATTCGAGCGAGCTTATTATATTTCGCTACAAGTCTATGATACCGCCATTAGCACTCACAGTCAATGAGTGCTAATCGCGAAGTTTCCCAATCTTCATGCTGGTTACAGACTGACTTGATCTATTGGGGCTAGCACCGCATCCAGTTCCGTAAACGGTACTTCGATGAGACTCCCGCGAGTCTGTCCCGCTTCTCGTCTCAGCGTCACCTGGTATCCATCGCCTATCTTTCTAACGTTACCGCACGTACCGATTTCGTTTGTCACAACATCACAATACAAGCCAGCTTTAGGGTTGTTTGGAAATCCTGCGATTTTTGCTGCTAGGTTGTGTTGTGCGCTGGTGTCATGCCAAACAGCTACACCGACCAAGCCGGCAACCGGTATCTCTTCTGACAGCGCTAGCCGAGCGGCTAGGAGTTCAGGCCCTCTTCCTAATATCTTAGGTCCGTAATAGTGTGTAATCTGTGCGCCCACCCACCTGATCCCCTCTGACATTGGTGTTAGAGGCATGATTGCGCGCGAATGACTCATTTATTCGCCGTGTTCTTCGATAGCCTCCAGCAGACTGCTTTCCAGCTGCTCTTTTTTCTTGAGCTTGGGCGCCGGCTTGGGAGTAGTTTCGGCTGGTTCGGCCTGAGCTTGCACTTCCGGTGCTTTTTCGGCTTCGATATCGAGCTCGTATTCTACCAGCTTGCTAGCCAGCCGTACGTTCTGGCCGCCACGGCCGATGGCGATACTCAATTGATCCTCGGGCACCAGCACCTTGGCACGTTTGGCAGACTCGTCAACTTGCACACGCGCCACCTTCGTCGGGCTTAATGCTTCAGCAATGAAGTCACTGATATTTTCTTTCCAGACGATGATATCGATTTTTTCCTGCTCGCCGATTTCGTTCACCACGGCGTTCACTCGTGTACCGTGACCACCTACAAACGTACCGACTGGATCCACACCCGGCACCGTGCTGGCGACAGCTACCTTAGAACGCACGCCAGCCTCTCGCGCAATACCCTTAATAATTACGGCACCGCTCTCCATTTCCGGCACTTCGGCGCGGAAGAGATATTCCAGAAACTCGCGGTTTCCGCGGCTAACCACCAGCTGTGGGCCGCGTGGGCCGCGCTCTACATCTTTTAAGAACACTTTAAGACGTTGGCCCGGATAGTAACGCTCCCCTTGGATCTGTTCACTCTTCGGCATGATACCCTGTGCCTTGCCTAGCTCCAGGCGTACGATCATGCCTTCCACGCGGCTGACGGTGGCATTAATGACGGTACCGATTTTGTCCTCGAACTCGGCCAGAACAATTTCGCGCTCGGCCTCGCGCAAGCGCTGCAAAATTACCTGTTTGGCAGTCTGGGCAGCTACGCGGCCGAAACTGTGCACTTCCTCGTGAATTTCCACGAAATCGCCTACTGCGGCCTCCTTTTTGAGCTTCTGGGCGTCTTCGACATTGATCTCGTAGTTCTCGTCGCCGACTTTCTCGACGACCTCTTTGCTGACGTACGCATCGACTTGGCCGGTGTTGAGGTTCATTTCCACGCGTACTTCCTGCTCACGCTCACCGTAATCACGGCGGTACGCGGCGGCCAGCGCCTGCTCCACAACCTCTTTAACAGTCGCTTCGGGCAGGTTTTTCTCTTCGGCGATAGCTTTTATAGCTACTGCCAGCTGTTTGAAATCTAGATCCATCTTGTTACTTCCTTTCCTTATGTCTTCCGAATTGTATAAATCAAAGCTGATGGTTGATACGAAAAAAGCCGACCTGCTGGCCGACTCGAATCAATCCTAATTATACACCTCTGGGTTTATAAAAAGCAAACGTATGCTCCGTCTTGTCTTCCGGCACTACAACAGTCGCCGGTCGGTCAATGTTTTCTAGCTGTCGCGCGTATTCTTCGCAAAGTCGACCAATGCCAACCTCAGCATAAACAATATGATGCGTCAGCGTGGCTGCGCCCACGATAGCGCCGATAGCCGCCACAGTAGCCTCTGCAGCTGTTGTATCGACCTTATTATGCGATCATATCGCGATGGCTGCGCCTATGCCCAGGTCCATAAAACCACACTATAGCCATTATGAAGCAAACGGGTGTCTATTTATCCTGTTGTGTGTAGTGCTACGCGATACTGAGAGGGGCTCTTCATGCAGAATGCATGGTTGTATCACTGTTTCTAGATTTGTCAAATAGATGATAGGCTAGTCACATGAGATCAGTCACGAGGCTTTATACCCAGTTCCAGCCCAACACTTACGACGTAACGTTTGATATTGATGAGGACGCCATGCGCTTTAGTGGTCGCGTGATCATCAAAGGCAAAAAGGTTGGTCGGCCTGCCCAGCGCATTACACTTCACCAACATGAACTTACAATCACCAGCGCGCAGATTATCAGGCACGACAAAAAAGGCGACCAGGAGCTACCAATCAAGCGTATCAACCGACAGAACACGCTGCAGGAAGTGCGGCTACACACCGATGGCATGGTCTATCCCGGTGAGTATACACTGACACTAGAGTTTAAAGCACCGCTCACCACTGGTATGACCGGCATTTACCCTTGTTTCTTTAAAGACGCTGATACTGACAAGCAGCTTGTTATGACCCAGTTTGAGAGCCACTATGCCCGCGAGACGTTCCCGTGCATCGATGAACCGGAAGCCAAAGCGGTCTTCAACACCACCTTACGCACGCGCGGTGGCGTGACCGTACTGGGCAATACCCCTGTTATGAAGCAACTGATCGACGGAGATCGACTGATCACCACTTTTGAGCCGACTCCTAAAATGAGTAGCTACCTGCTAGCTTTTGTGTTCGGTGAGCTTATCAGCAAATCGGTCAAAACCGCCCACGGTACCCTTGTGAACATCTGGGCCACGGTTGCCCAACCCAAGGATTCGCTGGACTTTGCACTTGACGCCGCCAAGCGCAGCGTGGAGTTCTTTGAAGACTATTTCGGCGTGCCGTACCCCCTCCCCAAACTCGACCATGTAGCCGTACCCGACTTCAGCTCCGGCGCCATGGAAAACTGGGGCCTTATAACCTATCGGGAGCGCTTGCTCGTGGCCTATCCCGGCGAAACCGCCCAGAGCACGCTGGAACAGATCGCGCTCGTCATCGCGCACGAAACCAGCCACCAGTGGTTCGGCAACCTTGTGACCATGCGTTGGTGGAACAACCTGTGGCTCAATGAATCGTTCGCCAATATGATGGAATACCAGGCCGTGGATAGTATGTTCCCGCAGTGGCATGTATGGGACAGCTTCGTGGCCTACGAGGGCTTAAGCTCGCTGCGACGTGACGCCCTGGCCGGCGTGCAGGCCGTACAGACCGAAGTACACCAACCTGATGAAATCAGCTCATTGTTCGATCCTTCTATCGTATATGCCAAAGGCGGGCGGTTGCTGTACATGCTCAAAAACTATGTCGGCGAAGATGCCTTTCGAACTGGGCTTAAAGCTTATTTTGAAACACATGCTTACGGCAACACCGAGGGTGACGACCTCTGGAAGGCACTGAGCGAAGCCAGCGGCAAAGATATTGCGGCGTTTATGAATCCGTGGATTCTGCGTAGCGGATTCCCGCTGGTCAGCATCACGCAAGACGGCCGTAAGCTTGAGCTGACACAGGAGCAATTCCTGGACGATCCCAGCAAAACGGATAAGGAACGGGTGTGGCCCGTCCCGCTATTCTCGAGTTCCGACAAGGCGCCAGTGACTTTTGATAAGAAACATATCGGTTTTCGGGCGGCAAGCAGTCAGACCGTCATTCTGAACACCGGCTCACGCGGCCAATATCTGGTGCGTTATGTGACTGACCAACAAAAAACAGACGTTATTGAACTAGTACGCCAGCAAGAATTGGCTGAGCCTGACCGCCTGATGCTGCTTAATGGCGCCAGCATGCAGTCACGCGCCGGTTATGAAGCGTATGGCAAGGTACTGGAGATGCTTGATGCCTACACCAAAGAATACAGTGAACCGGTCTGGGACATTATGGCAACGGTCATTGGCGAAGCCCGGCGATTCATAGATCAGGACAGCACACTCGATGAGCGCATCAAGCCATTTGTCGACAAGCTCGTGGCAGCTCAGGCTGCGCGACTTACCTGGCAAGCCGCTGATGACGAGGCCGCCGCCGACACCAAACTGCGCGCCCTCGTCTTGGGTTTGAGTACGTACGCTGAAAATACAGCCACGCTCGCAAAAGCCAACGAACTGTTTGCCACTTACCGTAAAAATCCGGGTGCCGTGCCGGCGGAGCTGCGCGGACTTGTTTTCCTGGTGCCGGTCAAGCAAGGCAGCGACGAAGCATTTGATTATTTACTTAAGCTCCACGACACGACCCAAAACGGTGAACTCAAGAGCGACGCCTGCGACGCCTTGACTAGTACGCGCGACCCGCAAAAGGGTGCGCAACTGTTGGCCCGGCTCACCGACCCTAAGCTCACCAAACCTCAGGACGTCGACCGATGGCTGGTTTACCTGTTACGCAACCGTTACACCCGGGCCACGGCATGGGACTGGCTGGTCGTAAACTGGCAATGGCTGGAAGACACTTTCAAGAATGACAAATCGTACGATTATCTGCCTCGGTATGCCGCCAGCTGTGTGAATACCCGCGACTACCAGCAGAAGTTCCGTGATCTGTTTGAAAGCAAACAGGATCAGCCGTTACTGAAGCGTAATATTCAGCTTGGCTTTGAAGAGATCGAGACGCGTGTTACTTGGCTGGAGCGGGACCTGGCAAGCGTGCAGCAGTTCTTTAAGTGATCTGATTTATCTGGTGTCACACTACCCCGATCAGGATGGGTGATACAGACTGCCCCTGCTGCAACGTTTTCTACACCGACACAGTAGTCCGCATGATCGACGGCCACCTGTTTTCGTGAAATTACGCATGCATACATATCCAATGCAACCCCAACTTGGAGGCGAATCTACGTAACCAAGTTTCGCGGTATTTTACTTCATAAATCTCAGTGATTCTTGCCCATACCGGATAGTAATGTCGATTTCGGGCGTGTAATTGGTCACGTTAGCAGTTTGTGGACCGGCTTATAACTGCGGCGATGCATATCGCTCACGCCTAGGCTCTGTAATGCCGCGATATGTTCCGCCGTGCCGTAGCCGACGTGCCGGGCAAACCCGTAACCGGCATACTTTTTGTCCAAGTCTGCCATATGTGCGTCGCGGGCAACTTTAGCTATAATGCTCGCCGCACTCACGGAGGAGACGCTGTCGTCAGCCCTCACTACCGCCCGTGCTCTTGGATCGTCCGCGAAATAGTTGATGTTGCCATCAACAATAATCTCGTCGTAAACCATCCGAATCTTCTCTAATGCACGACTCATAGCCTGGCGAACGCTCTCAGTCAGCCCCATGGCATCAATCTCTCTCGGCTCCACCCAACCTAACCCAACTGCCAGTGCATTCTCATGAACCCATTTAGCCGTCAGCTCCCGCTGCTTCTTCGTCAATTTTTTACTATCGCGCACGTGGACGGAGCAATCTTTCAGCTGGAAATCTGCCGGCAGAATTACTGCTCCGGCAACCAGCGGACCAGCCCAGCAGCCTCTGCCCACTTCGTCTATCCCGACCGTAATCATACAGCCATTGTAGCAAACAAAAAGCTCCGGCAACTCCGGAGCTTTAGTGTTGTCACTAAAGAAGGGGTTTAAGCTTGTTCGTGGCGAGCCGCAACTTCGGCGGCTTTTTTGTCGAGCTCAGCCTGCTTAGCCGCCTCTTCAGTAGCCTTAGCTTCTGCTTGGGCAGCAACAGCAGCCTTAGCCTCCGCTTCAGCCTTTTCGGCAGCTTCGTCACGAATGTTGTTGACGGCCTGGCGATCAAAGTCCAAACCCTGCAAACGGGCGCTCTTGCCGGTCAGCTTACGCATGTAGCTCAGGTAACTGCGACGGACCTTGCTCCGCTTTGTCACCTCGATTTTGAGCACTAAAGGAGAATGCACCAAAAAGCTCTTTTCCACGCCTACCCCGGACGCTATACGGCGAACAGTAATCCGACTAGTGTGGCTGTCCTTGCGGTCAGTGCGAATAACCAGACCCTGAAAGATCTGGACACGCTCCTTGTTGCCTTCGCGGATTTTCTGGTGGACCTTGACGGTGTCACCCGAGCGCACATCCACCACGGCGCCTTTTTTGAACGATTGGTTGAGTTGCTTAATGTATTCCATAGTCAAACTCCGAGTATACGCTATTCTACCCCTGAAAGCAAGCAGGTACCTACTCTATGCACTATGCGGCTTGCTGGCGCTGAGATTCCCAGTACTCCGCTGCCCTGGACCACTCATCCGATAGCACTATAGGCTCTGGGGTAATATCAACATATGACCCGTCATCAGGGGTAGTATGCGCCGACCCAAGTACAATCTCATCAGGTCGTATACCACCGCTACTAAACCGAGGATCCTCACTTAAGCGGTAGCCGGCGTCCTCAAGGGCCCGTACAACCTCTTCCGTATGAGGAGCTATGTTAATACCTCCAGATAGATTTACTGCTAAAATCCGCGGACCAGTTGGACTATCTTGTACGCGGTACTCTCCTACATTGTCTACTCGA
The DNA here is from genome assembly GCA_964570005.1 of uncultured Candidatus Saccharibacteria bacterium. Taxonomy (GTDB): domain Bacteria; phylum Patescibacteriota; class Saccharimonadia; order Saccharimonadales; family UBA4665; genus JAJZCD01. The sequence continues at coordinate 12,559 of CAZMWE010000011.1, forward strand.
TGTTTGGCCCAATCAACTGGAGGTTCACCATAGATTGGATTATACCCAAAGGGATTGGTTGACCGAACGGCGATAACTTTATCATTGACAACGCGCCCTATTACCCCTCTAACCGAGGGCCAGGGGCTCCCGAATTCTCTGACACCACGCAGTTCTCCCATTGCCGCAGCCGCCTTAAATACATCATTCGGCCCCTCTATACTGCCTATTATATCCTTTTCGGACGCCTGTGGCCCAGTTGCAAGATCTTCACCCATAGTTAGATTCCCTTTCGTCCTCAGTATACGCTACTACCCGACAACGCGGTAGACTTCTTCAAGCGTGGTCTGGCCGGCACAGACTTTGAGGATACCGTCCTGCAGCATGGTGCGCATGCCGCTTTGGGTGGCAGCCGCCTCGATCTCCTGTGCTGATAGAATGCTGGCAGGATGTTCGAGAATCTGGCGTATGGGGCCGGTCATCCGGAACTGTTCGCGAATTGCCAGCTGGCCTTGAAAACCATATGGGTTTTCGGCGGATGAGCCCGGTTTGAACAACTGCAGCTGGCTGAGGTCAGGTTTGGCAATGTCGGCAGGTAGCGTTGCGATTACTTGTTGTATTTTTGATAACTCTTCCGCAGAAGGTTGGTAAAGCTGTTTCGTCGCGTCATCCAATCGGCGGATTAGGCGCTGGGCCATAACCAGGCGAATAGCCGACACGAACAAGGGGTTCTGGCCGATGATGTCCATCAGCCGCACCAGCGCCTCAGCGGCAGACCCAGCATGGTAAGTCGTGAGCACCAGGTGCCCGGTCAGGCTGGCTTGCAGCGCAGTCTTGGCGGTGTCATTATCACGGACCTCGCCGACCATGACGATATCAGGATCAAGCCGGAGTGTCGCCCGCAGCTTATCTCCAAACCTGGCGTCTTCGCCGTGCTCGCTGGAATGCACAGAGATTTGCGTAACACCGGGGAACTGGTACTCTACCGGGTCCTCGATGGTGATAAGCTTGCGCTCTTCGCTATTGAGCGAGTTCAGGATGGAATACAGTGTGGTGGTCTTGCCCGAGCCTGTTGGGCCAACGATCATCACCAGGCCGCTGGGCTTCTTGATAATATCGTCCAGGACCGCGCGCTCCTCCTGGCTTAAGCCCAGACGATCCAAGCTGTACCGCGCCGCATCCATGTTAAACAAGCGCATAACGACATCCATGCCGTTGATAGTCGGCACGGTCTCAAGACGCACATTCACGTCCACCTGCGTGCCATCGGCCATGGTGACTTTTTGGCTGATGTGACCCTGCTGGGCCTCATCCGCACTAGTGCTGACATTGCCGGCACTAGCGATGGCACCCACAAGCACCCGGTACTTATCATGCAGGAGCCGGGCGATAGGATGCAGCACCCCATCAATACGGAAACGAATACGCACATCCTTGGCTTGCGTTTCGATGTGGATATCGCTGGCGTTCAACCGGTGAGCCTGACTGACCAAGTAGGCCAGCATATCATCGGCGCGCACCCGAGTGAGCGTCTGCGATACCTGTGCGACCAGGTCGGCGTTGCCGGCGGTACTAACATCAATATCCTGGTACTCAACTTTCGGCGGCGGATTGTACAGCAGCATGTACTCGCGGTAACCAGCATCGGAAATGAGTGTAAAGGCCACGCGCTGGTCGGTAAAGCGCTCGCGCAGCTGGTTCATGGTTTGTTGCGAGGTCGTGGTAGTAACACCAAATAAGATATTGCTGCGGTCCGCTTGCAATGGGATGAGACGGTACCGCTGCAATTCCTCAATTGTCAGAACGTCTTTATATAACTGCTTGTCCCCAGGCGCGGAAGTATCAAAGTAGGAAACGCGCAGCACCTCGGCGCGATGTGCAGTCGAGCGCTCTTGGTCCCGGCGGGCATCTTGGCTCATATCGCTACTTATTATAGGCACTAGCAGTATATTCTGCTAGCCCGGCTTGCTACACTTGGCATATGACTGATATTGCTGTGATAGTCCATGATATCCGCAGCACGCACAACGTAGGATCGCTGCTGCGCACCTGCGAAGGGCTGGGAATTTCGCAGATGTACTTCACGGGCTACACACCCTATCCTGCCATGCGCGGCGACAAACGATTGCCGCATATCGTTCAGAAGCTGACCGCTCAGATACACAAAACTGCGCTGGATGCTGAAACGCTGGTGCCGTGGACGCATGCTGACGATGTAACTGCTTGTATCAGAGACCTGCGAGCCAAAGGTTATATGATAATCGCCCTGGAACAGGCGGCAGGCAGCGTACCGTTACCAGAGTATCGACCACCGGAAAAAGTCGCTCTGCTACTGGGCCGCGAGGTGGAAGGTATTGAGCCGAAGCTGCTGAAGCTCTGCGACGCCATTCTAGAAATCCCCATGTTCGGCCAGAAAGAGTCATTCAACGTCGTGCAAGCGGCGGCAATGGCCCTATATCAATTCCGCTTTTGCTAAGCACCTATGCTTGATATACTAAAAATAAGTAGCAGACAGAGAGATGACGCTCACTAAACCAAAAACCCATCGGCTATCGTCTAATCAGCGCAAGCGGCTGGGGCAACACCACAACCACGACAGCAAGCATTATGTCAAAACTTACTGGCCGTATTTGCCGATAGTTGCGGTCCTGCTCGCCGGGTTTGTCGCAAATATCACGCTGAACCGCCAGCATCACAATGTGCTGGGTTATGGAACCGATATCAGTCCGCAGGTGCTGCTAGCTGAGACGAATGGTCAGCGCGTGTCAGCGCACGAACCGGCGTTACAGCTAAACGCTCAGCTGACCGCGGCCGCACAGGCCAAGGCTAACGACATGGCAAAACGTAACTACTGGAACCATGTGACGCCAGACGGGCAGCAGCCCTGGATTTTTATGAATGCGGCCGGCTACCAGTACGAAGCAGCTGGGGAGAATCTAGCGTACGGCTTTAGCACTAGCGACCAGGTAATGACCGCCTGGCTAAACAGTCCCGAACATCGCGCCAATATTCTTGACGCCGATTATCAAGACATTGGCTTTGCCACTGCCAATGCACCGGATTACCAAGGCACCGGGCCGGAGACCATTATCGTTGCCCTGTACGGCGAGCCCGTGGGCATGATCAGCCGCTCAACTAACAACTACACTTCCGCACCAGTGCCACTCGGGGCAAAAACCGTTTCGGTCACCCGGCTACAACTGCTGGATTCCACCAATGTGGCAGCCATGGCAGTAGCCGCCATTGCCGGAGCCGCACTAATGCTGTTCTTTATACGACATGCCCTAGCCTGGCACAAGGTATTGATACGGGGTGAACAATTCTTTATCGGCCATCCGTTTTTCGACGCGCTGTTAGTATCGCTTGTAGTACTCGCTACGGTGCTGGCACATGCGGCCGGAACAATTCTATAGCCAGCGTCAATAAACCGCCCCTGTTAATCAAGACTCGGGAGCCCATTCTAGCTAGAGGCATGTTCGGTCAACGCTTCTAGGGTCGTTAAGCTGTCTCATCTGGTATTTCGGATCCGTTGCAACACTGGCTCGCCACGGTTTTGCCTTATTGAGTGGAACGTCAAATTTAGGATCATTACGATTTAATTCCGCAAATATCACGCCTTGTTTACCCTCAATCTGGTTAATCACCTCTCCGTCGGGCCCTATGACTTCTGAGTTAATAAAAGATGCAGTTTCAGTAGGCGTTGCTAAACTTATCCAATAATTATGAATTGCTGCATGTGCACGAGCCTTGATGTCAAAAATGGCGTCGACAGGGTAGGCCGAGAATAGTAAGCAATCGACACCAAGCTCCCCGTATTCAATAAAGAGCTTCGGGAAATTAATCTCCACGCAAATGATACAGCCGAATCGATAGCCGTCTACCTCGAATACCACTGGCTCACTACCTGGCGTATAAAACTTGGTTAGTTCAGTGTACGAGATGATCCGTTTATCGTAGCGATTAATCAGTTCCCCCTTATCGGAAATGATATACAGGCTATTGTGTGGCCAATGGGGTAATGTCAGTGCATGCGAAGAACCAAGCGCTACCCATATTTTGAGCTTGGCCGCAAAAGCCATAATTGCTCTCAACTCCTCATGGACAACTTGCCAGTCAATTTCGCTCCAATCCTGGACGGTCTCCTTAGCATAGCCAGACAGCATCCCTTCAGGGAACTGGACAAGGCGAGCGCCACCTTTGGCGGCTTCGGCCATTGACGAACGCACTCGAGTAGCATTCTTACGGGCATCACGGGTGATAGGTATCTGGGCGACAGCAATACGGAACGGTTTTGATTGGTTTAGGTCACCATTCATAACGAACGCCTCCTTATATATGACTTCTGCTACTTCATGTCGCTGCGAGACTAGCAGACGGAAGATCGACTGACTTATACGGTTGCTACAGGAAAAGATTACTGGACGACGACGTTGGTGGAACCGACAAGCGTCTGCAGGCGAGCCAACGCATCAGGGGCACTGGACATACGCGCCGGCAGCTTAATGGCCTGCTTGGCGGCATCGGGACCGAGCACCAGCACCACCTCACTCTCCCCTTGCTGTTCGTCGATGGCAGCTTTGAGTGACTGCAACATCGCATTGTCGTCGCTTTTGAGCAGACGGATGTAAACACGCACCGGACGCGGGGCATCTCCAACTAGGGTTGCGGTCGCACGTTCCGTTTTAGCAGCGGCGACCGCGGCCTGCAGGGCGCTACCCTTGCGCTTGGCGGCCTTGATTTCGCGCGGTTTACGGCCGGTCGGCTGATAAGCAGTTGCTTGCTCATGCGTAACCTCACGGCCGTCATCCACCATCACTTTGACCTCGTCGCTTACATTGCCATTGCGGTCTTTGGCATTCAATTTGCCGCGGGCAATGACGACATGATCGCGCTGCCACAGGCCCAGTGTCTGCTGATATACACTCGGGAACAGGATGAGCTCGGCTTCGCCAAACTCGTCTTCTATTTTTACGAACGCCATCTTCTGCCCGTTTTTGGTGGTGATTTCACGCATGTCCGTCACGACGCCGCCGACCGTAACCGGTTTGCCGTCGAACTCAGGCTTCAGCGTGTTCAGCGCCACAGTCTGTTCGCTTAAGAGCGCACTGTAGGCCTCCAACGGATGATGGCTTAAGTACAGCCCGAGCAGCTCACGCTCCCAAATCAGCATTTCGTGCGGATTATATTTCGTGGCCGGAATTTCCAGTTTGAGCGTTGGCTTGGTGGTCGTGCCTTCTATGAGATTTCCGAAGAGGTCGGTCTGCCCGCTGGCCCGTTCCTTGGCCAGCCGCTGCCCATAGGCCAAGATGGTATCAAGATTATGCAAGAGCGTGGAGCGATCGCCGAAGCAATCAAAAGCACCCGCTTTCGCAAGGCTTTCCAACGCTTTGCGGTTTACCGTGCGAGTGTTGACGCTAGAGATAAAGTCCTCAATGGTTTCAAATTTACCCAGATCCTGGCGGGCCCGGATGATTTCGTCCACCGCACCGGCTCCAACATTCTTAATGGCGTCCATGCCAAAGCGGATAGCCGCTCTGCGGTCATCGGGCTTGTCAACAGCGGGTACCACGGCGAACTCATGGAACGATTCGTTGACGTCAGGTGGTAGCACAGCGATGCCCATATGCTTGCATTCGGCGATCTCTATGGCAAGGCGATCGATATCATCGAAGTCACTGGTCATCAGCGCTGCCATAAAAGCTGACGGATAGTGCGCCTTTAAGTATGCCGTCCAGTAACTGGTCATACCGTAGCAGGCGGAGTGGCTTTTGTTGAAACAATAGTCAGCGAAGCCGAGCAGGTCTTTCCAGAACTTCTCGATAACTGGCCGTGGCACCCCGTTCTTGACCGCGCCATCCACAAACTGGATCTGCATTTTCTGCATCACATCAAGTTTTTTCTTGCCGATTGCCTTACGCAATGTGTCAGCTTCTCCCCCGGTGAACCCGCAGACATCACGGCTGATACGCATCACCTGCTCCTGGTAGACCAGCACGCCAAAAGTGTCCTCGAGGGCGTTTTTCATGAGTGGGTGGGCGTAGCTGATTACTTCCAACCCGTTTTTACGCTTAATAAAGCTGTCGGTCAGACCAGCACTTAACGGTCCGGGTCGGTACAGCGCACCCATGGCGATCACGTCGCTGAATTCAGTAGGCTTAAGCTCGCGCAGATAGCGCTTCATGCCAGCCGATTCAAATTGGAACACGCCCGTGGTGTCACCGCGGCCAAGCAGTGCGAACGTTTCGGGGTCATCCAGCGGAATTGTTTCAAGATTGATATCATTGCTGTAGACACGCTTGATGATACGCAGTGTATTCTTGATGATGGTCAAGTTGCTGAGCCCTAAGAAATCCATTTTGAGCAGGCCCAGCTCCTCGACCTGACCCATCGGGAACTGCACGGTCACGACGCCTTTCTGAGCCATTTCGAGCGGCATGTAATTCACAAGTGCCGACGGTGCAATCACCACACCGCAGGCGTGCACGCCGTGGCTGCGCACCGTACCTTCCAGCGCGATAGCCATGTCGATTACCTGCTTGCTGACTTCGTTGGTTTCGTATTCGTTCTTGAGATCCAGGTCGTCCACAATGCTTTTTTTGAGTGGAATGTGCCGGCCCTGTACCGGCTGTGGGATCATCTTCGCCAAACGGTCGGCGTCGCCGTATGGCACCTGCATGACGCGGGCGACATCACGGACCGCCGCCCGGGCTGCCATCCGCCCAAACGTCACGATGTTGCTGACCTGATCCTGGCCGTATTTTTCGGCACAGTACTGAATCACTTCGTCGCGGCGCGAGTCCTGGATGTCCACGTCGATATCTGGCATGCTGATGCGGTCGGGGTTCAGGAACCGCTCGAACAGGAGGCCGTATGTAAGCGGATCAAGATCGGTAATGTACAACGAATAGGCGATGATGGAGCCGGCGGCGCTTCCCCGGCCCGGCCCAAAGATAATTCCCTGGTCTTTACCCCAGTTAATAAAATCTTGCACTATCAGCATGTAGCCGTTGAAGCCCATGCCGTCGATAACGCCCAGCTCGTACTCGGCCCGCTCCAGCACCTTCGGTTCGAGCACTTTTTTGACTTCTTGAGCGCTCATCTTATCAGCCCTGTCACGATCGATTTTGCCGTAGCGCTCGGCAAGACCGCGAAATACCAGTTTATCGAGATAGGTCTTTTCGGTCTCGCCTTTGGGCACTGGGAACTTGGGAATCAAGATTTTGCCCAACTCGATTTCCAGATTGACGCGGTCAGCAATGGCCTTGGTATTGGTAATAACTTCGGGGTGTTCAGTGCCCCAACGTTTGATGACCTCATTCGGATCTTCCACGTGCAACGGGTAATCCTTGAGACTCATACGCTTTTCATCGCTCAAGAACGCACCCGTACCGACGCACAGGAGGATTTCGTGAGCGTCCTGGTCTTCATGCTTTAAATAGTGGGCATCGCACGTTACAACTACCGGAATATCCAGTTCCTTGCCCAGGCGCAGTACCTGGTCGTTGACATGCTGCTGCTCGTTAGAATGCAGCGGGCAGTCCGGGTGACCGTGATCCTGGATCTCCAGATAATAGCGGTCACCAAAAATGCCTTTGTACCAGGTCGCAACTTCTTTGGCCCGGGCATAGTCATCATTTTTGAGCGCATCACCAACCTCACCACCCATGCAGGCGCTCAGTGCAATTATGCCTTCATTGTGTCGTTCCAACAGATCATGGTCGATACGCGGGAAGTAGTAGACGCCGTGCAAGTTAGCGGTAGTACTTAGCTGCATCAGGTTCTTCCAACCCCGATTGTTCATAGCCAGCAAAATCAGGTGATAGCGAGGCTTGTCTTTGGACGGGTCTTTGTCAGTATGCTTACGGACCGCGACGTACGTTTCCATACCGATGATCGGCTTGATGCCGTTGCTTGTGGCTTCTTTGTAGAATTCAATCGCACCACTCAAGGTACCGTGGTCGGTCATCGCTACCGCTTCCATACCCGTGCTTTTGGCAAACTGGATCAGGTCGGGGATTTTAGTCAATCCGTCGAGTAGACTGTACTGCGTGTGGTTGTGCAGGTGCACATAATCACCGGCCCGGAGCGCTGCCATACCAAGTTATTCCCCTCATGTTTTTCACTTCTTAGTATAGCTTAAGAAACCGTACTTGAGACGCCCTAAGATTTACAACGGTACCACTATTTTTTGAGGAAATCGCGTAGATGGTCGATGGCGTCGGTAGCGTCTTTAATGGCCTTACGCAAATCCTCGTCTTCCGCTTCACCTTCGTGCAGGGTACTCAAGACTTCCCGCGCTTTTTGCTTTGCGTGTTGGCCTTTCTTGAGTGCGGCGTCAACGTCTTTGCGGTTTTTGAAAGACTCGACGCGATCGCCGACTTCATGCAAAACGTCAGTCAGTTCGGTGTGGAGTTTTTTGAGTTCTTTTTCGGCTGCCGCGTAGCTCGCCTGAGCACGATTCCGGATGTCCTCCCGGGTTTCCTTGCCGCTCTTTGGCGCTGTCAGAATGCCTGCCACATAGCCCGCCAGCGCGCTTATTGCTGCCCCGATGGCAAATGCCTTTACTACGCCGCTTTTGTCGTCCTCTGTCTTCGCCATATTCTCTAATCCTTTCCGCGTTTACGCGCGTTGCCCATAAAACTCAACAGCAACTTCACTACCCCGGCCGCAGCGGCATTACGCCGTAAAACCTCACCAATAGCCTCGGCGCTGTCAACCAGATGTTCGCCTTTGGCGACGATTTCGCGTAACGACCGCATCAGCTTCATCACCAGCACCGCGGTGATGATGGACAAAATCAAAAATATCCCCAGCAGACAGCTCAGCACAATGACCAAGATGTTAAACGCCATATTCATATCCTAAATATAGCACAAACGTTACCGGCGGCAATATAAGTGCTATTTACTCCGGCTCATTCTCAGCCAACTGTGTTCGCAGGTAATCCCGTAACTCCGGCCCGACGTCCTCGTGCTTGAGCGCAAAATCGAACACCGTTTTTAGGTATTCCAGTTTGTCGCCGGTATCGTAACGCCGGCTGTTTTGGATTTCGCAGCCGAACAGCGCTCTGCCATCAGACAGCATGGGCTGCAACACATGATCGGTTATCTGAAACTCCTCGTTCGGCTGCACACTGGCCAGTCCGGCTTCAAGATAGCCAAGCACCTCAGGAGTTAGCAGGTAGCCACCGACAGCTGCAAAATTACTGGGTGCACCCGCCCGACCCGGTTTCTCTTTGACACTGCTTACCTTGATAATGTCGTCACGGATCTGCTCACCACCCACGATACCGTAGCGATCGAACTCCTTGTCATCATCGATGCGAATACAGGGCAGGATGCAGCCGTTCAGCTCACTATAAAGGTCGATCATCTGCTTAAAGCTGTTCGGTTGGGCCACGAACAAATCGTCGGCATACCAGTAAATAAACGGTTCATCGCCGATGAGGTGCGCGGCATTCAGCACCGGCGTAGCAGTACCGTACATACCTTTTTGACGGACGTATGCAAAATTTGCCAGATTGGCGATTTTTTCAACTTCCTGGATGTAGTGCGCCTTTTTAGAGCCGCCGGAGCGAAGATTATTGAGCAGGTCTTCGTTCGGCGTGTCAAAGTGGTCCTCGATACTTCGCTTACTGTAGCCGGTAACGATAATGATGTCCTGGATGCCGGCCTCGACCAACTCCTCGACTATGAATTGGATGATGGGCTTGTCGACAATCGGCAGCATCTCCTTGGGCATCGCTTTGGTTTGTGGCAGAAACCGCGTACCAAAGCCGGCCGCTGCAATTACTGCTTTGGTCACTTGTTTCATCTACGGACTACCTTCATCTTGACACTACAGCCCCAGTTGTTTTTTGATGAGGTCGGTGGCCAGCCCCGGGTTGGCCTTGCCCTTGGAGAGCTTCATGACCTGACCGACCAGGAAACCGATAGCTTTCATTTCACCGTTTTTAACGTCTGCCGCGGCCTTTTCATTCTCGGCCAGCACCTGGGCCACTATCTTAGCAACTTCACCTTCGTCGCTCACCTGCAGCAAATTCTTGGCCACGGCGATTTTTTCAGGATCCTCACCGGTCTTAGCAAGCTCGGCTAGCACTTCTTTGGCCGCTGTTGAACTCAGCTTTTTAGCTTCGACCATCTCCGACAGTTTGATTAGCTTTTCGTCGCTATCAACAGTAAACGTCCCGCCTACTTCGAGCACCGATGCTTCAGCGGCAGCCGGGATACCCACTGGCGTAACCTCTTCATCCGACACCGGCTGCAGCAGCCAGAACGCTACCCGGCGCGCATGACTAGCACCGGCATCTGCTAGGACACGGGATACTGTCCGGGCCGTTTCCGGCACGGCGATAATGTCTTCGACTGTTTTGGCATCTACGCCGATACTGTTAAGCTCGGCTCGGTAATCCTGCGGCAGCTTAGGCATTTGGGCCTTTATTCCATCGATATAACTTTGCTCGAGTACTACCGGTGGCAAGTCTGGGTCCGGCATGTAGCGGTAGTCGTGCGCATCTTCTTTGGTACGCTGACTGAACGTCTTTTGCTTGGCATCATCCCAGCCGCGGGTTTCCTGCACCACTTTATCACCCTTTTCAAGTACTTCAACTTGGCGTTTCACTTCATACTCGACAGCTTTTTCTATGCTGCGAAAGCTATTTAGGTTCTTGGTTTCGGTGCGTGTGCCAAGCTGCTCGGTTTTGCTGACCGAAACGTTCACGTCAAAGCGCATGTTGCCGTAATACAGATTGGCTTCTGAAACATCGGCGTATTTCATGCGCAAGTATAGTTCGCGGGCGTAAGCTTTGGCTTCAGCGGCAGAGTGCATATCCGGCTCGCTGACGATTTCCAGTAGCGGCGTACCGGCCCGATTTAGGTCCACCAGACTGTAGTCGGCACCCGCAGGGTGCGTTGATTTGCCGGCATCTGCCTCCATGTGCGCACGGGTAATACCAATGGTTTTCTTTTGGCCGCCCACATCAATTTCGACGGAGCCGCCGAGCACGATCGGCTCATCGAACTGCGTAATCTGGTAACCCATGGGCAGGTCGGGATAGAAGTAATGCTTACGATCGAATTTGCTGAATTTCTGCGGCTCGGAGCCCAGCGCAAAGGCCGCCCGGCAAGCCAGACGTACTGCCTCTTTGTTGAGCACCGGCAAGGCACCCGGCAGACCAAAATCAATATGGTTAACCAGCGTGTTCGGTGCTGCCTCGCGGGCATCGTTATCGGCCCCACTGAACAGTTTGGTCTTGGTCTTGAACTGCACATGGCACTCGATGCCGATAGTCACCTGGTACTGCTGGCGTACGTCTTCACTTACCATCAGAGTGCTCCCAGGTCCTTTAGGGCTGAACGTATGCCGATCAGCGCTTCCTTGACCACTTTTTCGGTCAGTTTGACATTACTTTCGTGCACCAAGCGATTACGGAGCTTGTGCCCGAACCAAACACCGTCATTGTTCGTAAGGTCACGCTGGGCGCTCACCAACCGCTCGCCCATAGTTTTGCCCTTGTAGCGCGAGCACTTCAGAGCATCGTCCAAGAGTTTGTCAGCGTCGATAACCGCCAGCGGCCAAGTTGACTTGTCTTTGAGCAGCCCCTGCAAGGTCTGCCAGTGTTCCTGATAATACGCTTGGTTCAAATGGCGCGGCCGCCGCTTGAGCAGGAAACTACTGCCGAACACTAACAGTATTACGACCACGACTGCTACGGCGGTAAGGGTCGTTTCGCCCATCATGTCAGGATTCCTTCGGTTGCAGCGGCCATTGCCAGCAGCTCGCGGTCGGCGCACTGCGGAGCGATAATCTGCAAACCCACTGGCAGACCTTCACTTGTCCCGCACGGGATGCTAATCCCCGGCACACCGATCAGATTGATCGCCACTGTCATGACATCTGCCAGGTACATGGCCAGCGGGTTGTCGGCATTCTCACCGATCTTGAAGGCTACCGTCGGAGCAACCGGACCAATCAGAAAATCGACCTGCCTAAACGCTTCGTTTGCTTCGTTGATAAGTTTGGTGCGTACCGTCTGCGCCTTCTTGTAGTAGGCGTCGTAGTAGCCGCTGCTGAGCACATAAGTACCGATCATAATACGACGCTTGGCTTCTTTGCCGAACCCACGTTCACGGCTGCCGCTATAGCTCTCTTCAAGATTATGTGCGTCAGCATAGCTGTAACCGTAACGCTGTCCGTCGTAGCGGCTCAAGTTGCTGCTGACTTCTGCAGGACATAGTATGTAATAAACGGCCAATGCCAGGGGCAGCGACGGTAGGCTCACTTCACTCACTTGCGCTCCGGCGTTTTTGAGGGCGGCAATTGCTTTTTCAATCTGTTCCCGTACCCCGGGAGCAAGGCCTTCCCCCATATATTCTTTTATAACGCCGATTTTCTTACCTTTGAGATCAGCAGCTGGGACGATATAGCCTTGTGTGTCACGCTCGATAGCAGTGCTATCCAGTTCATCTACACCCGCCATAACGTCGACTACTAGCTCAGCGTCCTCTACGGTACGCGCAAACGTGCCGACTGTATCCAGGCTGCTCGCCATAGCGACGATGCCGGACCGGCTCATCAGCCCGTAGGTAGGCTTATAGCCGACTACGCCGGTAAAGCTGGCAGGCTGCCGTGTAGAACCACCGGTGTCAGTGCCGAGCGCAAAGGGCGCTAATTCAAGCGCTACCACTGTCGCCGACCCTCCAGAACTGCCGCCGGGTACACGTGTTTTGTCATGAGGATTCAGGGTCGTGAAAAAATCAGAGTTTTCTGTGCTGGCGCCGTGCGCAAAGGCGTCCAGATTTGCCTTGGCAACACAAATAGCCCCTTCAGCCTCCAGCCGGTTAATAACTGTGGACTGATACGGCGCATCGAAACCCTTCAGGATGTTACTGGCAGCTGTCGTTTCAGCGCCAAATACCAAAAAATTATCCTTGGCGATAAACGGTACGCCGGCCAAACGTCCTTTGTTGTCGCCCGCATCAATTGCCCGGGCCCGTTCACGGGCGCGGCCGGCCGTGGTGGCGATGATGGCTTTGAACTCTTCTTTTTCAGCAATGAGTTGCAGTGACTTCTCGACGAGATCAACCGCTTTCCATTCACCTTTCTGAACTTTGGCGACAATATCCGCAATCGGCTCCCAATTTACCACTAACCTATCATCCTTTTGACCTTGAGCTGGTTACTCTGCACCGCGGGTACATTCTTAAGAAGATCTTGCGACGCGTAGCCATAATCTTTTATCACATCGTCACGCATGACATTCGTGAGTCCGGTGACCTGGTTGGTGGGTTTAAGGCCACCAACGTCCACGGTGCTTAGACTTTCGACGTACTGCAAAATAGCACTCAGCTCGTCGCTGAATTCATCTACTTCGTCGTCGCTCAAGGATACTCGAGCCAACTGGGCTAGATGCAAGACATCGTCCCGGGTAAGTTTCGCCATTTCACTAAGTATACAAAAAATGCCGGGCCATTTGAAGGGCTTACCTGCAAGCGAGGCAGAGCATTATGACTAGTAGGTGGACACCTGCACGGCACTCGGCACCGACTGCCCACTTGAAATAATAGAGTGTGCTTTGGCAGAACCATACTGTGTGTAAGCTACACCGCCCACACCGGTCATACAGCCCAGCACGACAAGTGCGAGCATGGTGCGCCGGATAGTCCGACCACGCTGACTTGGATCAGCAATCTTCGGGTCAAATACGATAGTCTGTTTGCCACGGTGCGTGAACATGCCCTTTACGCGATAGACCTGACCAATCGGCAGCGCCACGGTACGAAGGTTGGTACAAACACAGACTATGTCATGATCGTGATCGCGAAACACTAACTGCACAAACTTCTCGCCAAGCTCATGTTTACGACGGAGTAAAGTGCCCGTAAAATTTGCCGCTGTTTGTGTTGCTATTGTATTACCTTGCGTCACTAGCTTCCCCCTGCAAAAAGGTTATGCATTCTATTCTACTGCTGTGATGGAGAAAAGCACAATGGTGCTTTACACAACGACCCAATGCAAGCAAGGTGAAACAGTGCTATTCGTCTGTAGACAACATATGCTCGCCCACAGTACGCTCCCGAGGGAATTCGTATTCTGCTGAGTGAAACTTCTGAAGCGATCGCTGAGGTGCACGCCACTAGGAACTCGCTTTGACTTGCTGAATGAGGTCTCGGAGCTCGGCAGCCTGCTCAAATTGCAGATTGGCTGCAGCCAGTTCCATTTGGGCAGTCAGGTCTTTGAGCAAACTGCCATACTCTTCTTTGGGAATTTTGCGCAGGTCAAGTTTGGCGCGTTTGGCTTCCTCGCCAACCGCTTCTGCTTGCATACTTGCTTCGACCGCCCGATTAATCCCCGTCGGTGTTATACCGTGCTCTTTGTTATAGGCCTCTTGGATGCCGTGACGGCGTTCGGTCTCGTCGATAGTCCGGCGCATACTGTTAGTAATACGATCGGCATACATGATGACTCGCCCCTCAACATGCCGGGCGGCGCGGCCGACGGTCTGGATTAACGCCTGCTCACTGCGCAGGAAGCCTTCTTTATCTGCGTCCAGGATAGCTACAAGTGATACCTCCGGCAGATCCAGCCCCTCCCGCAGCAGGTTGATACCCACCAGCACATCATAGACACCCAGCCGCAGGTCACGCAGGATGTCGATGCGGTCCAGCGTATCCACATCACTGTGCAGATACGCCACTTTGATGTTCAAATCTTTCAAGTATTCAGTCAAGTCTTCGCTCATACGCTTAGTCAGCGTCGTAACCAGCACGCGCTGGCGCTTCTCGACCGTGCTCCGTATCTCGGCAATCAGATCATCAATTTGGCCTTCGATGGGTCGGACCTCGATTTTCGGGTCAAGCAGGCCGGTCGGGCGGATAACCTGCTGGGCCGGTGCCGGACTGCGGCTTAGCTCATACTCGGCGGGCGTCGCACTCACATATACCGTCTGGTTGATGTGCCGTTCGAACTCCGGAAACGTCAGCGGCCGGTTGTCGAGCGCGCTGGGCAGACGGAAACCATACTCCACTAGTACTTCTTTGCGGGCACGATCGCCGTTATACATGCCGCGCACCTGCGGGATGGTCATGTGACTCTCGTCGACCAGCATCAGGAAATCGTCCGGGAAATAATCGAGCAGCGTCGCCGGCTGTTCGCCCGGTTCGCGGTTCGTTAAGTATCTACTGTAGTTTTCAATACCTTTCACGAAACCCGTCTGCTCCAGCATCTCGATATCAAAACGGGTACGCTCCTCCAGACGCTGGGCTTCCAGCAGCTTGCCCTCCCCCTTAAACTGGCTCAGACGCTCTTCCAGCTCCCGCTCGATATGACCAAGTGCGACCTTCAGTTTGGCCTGCGGCGTCACGTAGTGGCTGCCAGGGAAGATTTTATACTCATTAAGGCTCGCCAGTATTTCCCCGGTCAGCGGATCGATTTTAGTAATTCGATCCACTTCGTCGCCAAAAAAGTCGATGCGATAAGCCAGCTCTTCGCCTGCCGGAAACACGTCAACCACGTCGCCGCGTACCCGAAAGGTGCTGCGGTGAAAGTCGATATCATTGCGTTGGTATTGGATGTCCGTCAGCTGGCGCAGGAACTTATCGCGCACGCGGCGCTCGCCTTTGCGCACTTCAATACCCAAGCCATCGTAATCCTCAACCGAGCCGATGCCGTAGATACAGCTCACGCTAGCCACGATCAGGACGTCTTTACGCGTCAGCAATGCATCGGTGGCAGCGTGGCGCAACCGATCGATTTCCTCGTTGATAGCGCTGTCCTTCTCGATATAGGTATCACTGCGCGCAATGTATGCCTCCGGCTGGTAATAATCGAAGTAGCTTACAAAATAGTGGACAGCGTTATTGGGGAAGAAGTTTTTGAACTCGGCATAGAGCTGCGCTGCCAGGGTTTTGTTGTGACTCAAAACCAGCGTCGGGCGCTGCAGATTCTGCACCAGGTTGGCCATGCTGAAGGTTTTCCCGGAACCAGTTACGCCGAGCAGCGTTTGTTCCTTCAAGCCGTTTTGCAAGCCCGCAGTCAGCTGCGCAATCGCCGCCGGCTGGTCACCCATTGGTGCATAATCACTCACCAGTTCAAACTTATTCACGTACCTATTGTATCCTGATGGATACGATTATTCATAACAGAGTGAGGCTCTAGTTGGCCGGCAGGTATATCTCGGGGCCGCTGTCCCCGTACAGACCAGTTTGCATGACATGGTCGCCCGTTTGCAGGTAATCGCCGAAGGGCACCGAGATCACACCCGTCTTGCCGGCCGGGATGGTGACCGATTGGCCGCCCAAGGTGACCGCAACCGCCTGGGCAGTAGGGTTTACCACCGATAGTGTTTGGCTGGCCAACACTTGCGAACAGCGGGGGTCCGGTACACCTTCGGTCAGCTTTATAGTTACGACTGAGGTGCTGCTAGTTTCGCACGTGCCTACCGCCGGGGTTGGCGACTCGGCAGCCGCTTTAGTAATGGCGGGCGGTGAGACTATTTCTTTGGTATCAGTAAACGTCTTACCAGCTTTTGTCAAGCACTGTTCGGGGTACGTTTCCAGTAGTTTACTGCCGGCGGCTTGCTTACACCCGGCGAAGTCAGTGACCGGGCTAGTCGTAGGTGTGGAGTTGCCTTGTACTACTTTATTCGTGTTACTCAGTGTCTTATTTGTATTTTGCTGTGACTGATACACAAAATAGCCGGTGAAGCCAAGAATAACCAGCACGATCATAACCAATAGCGTTTGGATGATTGAAAAACCTGCCTGGCGCTGCTGCAATTTCATCTTAAGCTTGATTATTGCTGAGCCCCTGCTAAAACGCAAGCCGCTTGCTCTCGTTGGATAACTCACCGCGTAGTAATAAACATGACTTACGTACTGCGGGGGGCGGGGGATGCGGGGGAACCGCGCTCTTGTGGAGCTTCCGCCGCCGCCGATCCCTTGTGGGGATTTTCCGCAGTACGGTTGTCACTATCTTGTCAGCTCGGCCAAGGTACTTAGCTGACGTTCTCGAGTTCGTAGTACTTATTCTCCGCGTACTGCCGGGTAACTTCGGTGGGGTCGCCCGACCTCAGCATGATGGTAACAACGGTAAATTCACCGCTGATTTCTCTCATCACGCCGATGGTGTACTGCGCAAAGACGGTGCCGTAATCCGGACGAGTGTAGGCGCCGAACGCGTTGTTCCGCCACTCGTCGTTCAAGCCAGGGAGCTTCTCCGCGTCGCCGAATTGGTCGTAGCGGTTCCCGTAGTCCGCAGCAGCCTCTGCCTCGGTCGAAAAGTGCAGAACCTGAAGGACGAACTCGCCGCCGTCGTTGTACCTCACCGTGCAGCTATGGCCAGTCCCAGTAGGCTTGAGCATGTCTGACATGTTGAAGCGGTCCAGGAGGTTCCCCGCCTTGACGATAGCACAGCCGTGGTAGGTCGTAAACGGGTCGGTAGCCGTCTTGTTGGCGGCTGACGCTGTCGTGGCGAGCGGGGCGGCCGAGGCGGTCGCGTTAGAAGGAATCGCACCAGCGAACAGCCCACAGACGAGGGCAATGGCGATGGCCATTATTCCACTCAGGAACGCTGTTTCGATTGTTTGTGCGTGCCTTGTCAGGAACATTTCGAGTCGAGTCGGGGGCATTGTGACACCTCTCGGGATAGTGACGTACTAGGGAGCAGCAAGCTACAAGTTGGCCATCTGGTGGTCAACCAAGACACTCTAACTTAGGAGGTCTTCCCTACGGGACTATATTCTACCACAATTGCTTCGTTTTGTAAATACTTTTTCCTGCGCTTCGTGTTTACGGTTTTTGCTATACTAGCAGCTATGGATCACAGTGATCATCTTTCTCAATTACCAAAACGTGAAATCATCCTGCGTGAGTTGCGCAAAGAAACTTCCGAGCGGGTGAGCCGGATTGACCGCGAGTTTGCAGATGGCTTTGAGCTTATTAACAAATATAACGACACGGTGACATTCTTTGGTTCAGCCCGGTTTACCACTCACTATGAGCAAGCTGAGAAGGTTGCCGCGGCACTGAGCAAGGAAGGATACACCATTGTCACCGGTGGTGGCGGAGGCATCATGGAAGGAGCTGACCGCGGCGCATTTGAAACCGGTGGAGAAGCGCTGGGCCTCAACATCAAGCTGCCGAAGGAACAAGGGTTAAATCCCTACACGACCGAGTCGATGGCCTTCCGCTACTTTTTCGTGCGTAAAGTAATGCTGGTGTTTGGCGCCAGCGCTTACGTGTTTTTCCCTGGGGGCTTTGGCACACTTGACGAATTTTTTGAAGTTATTACCCTGATTCAGACCAAAAAAATGCCCCCTGCCCCGGTGATTTGCTACGGCAGTGAGTGGTGGACCGCGCTTGACCGGTTTATTAAAGCCTATCTGCTTGAGCATGAGCATTCCATCAGCCCCGGCGACGACGGTATCTATTCTATAACGGAAGACATTGAGGTCGTTAAGGCTATCATCAACCAGCACCGCGACACATCCAATGCTTTTACGTCGGCCCCGGCTGAAGCACCGGCAACACCATAAACACTCCGGTGTATGTCAGTCCGAAAGCGCAAATTCAGGTGCCAGTTGCTCGTTGAGCTTGCCGAGCAACGTCGCCTGCAGGTTGTCGTGATGTAGGTAGCGTGCCATAAGTTCGCGACCAAGGCTTAAGCGCATATTGTTTGCGAGACGTTGGCTGTAATCGAGCCCGTTGGCGGCTGCCAGAGCCACATCGAACATGTTGAGCGACACCGTCTGTCCGGCAGTATCAAGAAGCGCCAGAAGCTGATCCTGCTGTCCGTGCCGGACACGCTCGACCTGCTGACCATCTCGGTCAAGGCCGGCCTGTCGTTCGACGGCGCGCTGAGCAAGGTCGTCGAAAAGACCTTCG
>CAZMWE010000012.1:0-30150 GCA_964570005.1 uncultured Candidatus Saccharibacteria bacterium
CCGAGATGGCCGACTTCGAGGAACTGGAGCGGCACACCGGTGCGACCGTCTACTTCGCCCATCCGTACCATTCCTGGGAACGGGGCAGCAATGAGAACTTCAATGGACTACTCCGGCAGTTCTTTCCGAAAGGCAGCTCATTCGCCGGCACTACCAAAGAGCAGGTTGACCTGGCGGTCAACCTGCTCAATACTAGACCACGCAAACGACATGACTACGAAAGTCCTGCCGAGCTACTCAAGCCTTACTTGGCTGTTGCGATTTGAATGAGAATTCAAGATAGAAGTTTCTGTTATCATAGAGTTGAGAGGACAGGAGACTATACATCGTCCTCCTCCTCGTTCATTGCAGTATACGTGTCTATGAGATCAACATCTTCAAGACCGAATAAAGTTCTATTATCGTCCTTTATGCTGCACCAAATTTGATTCAATCTATCCTCGACCAAACAGCGACTTTGGTCGCTGTTTTGAACTTACGATAAAACGGTTCAAATCCTTTTTGGCCTCTCCACGATAGGTCGGGTCGATATGTTGCATCATGGCTTAACGCAAGTTATTTACAGATACGATGGTTCCATGATTTATTTTCGTGGAACTTTTTCTTAACATATAACCCCGTTATCGTTGGCTCAAACCCTCTCTTACTACGCATCGGTGCGTAGCTTTAGCTGTTGTGTCTCCGATGAGACGACTGGCTCTACTCTCTTGAACGGAGAATTTGGTTTAATCGTGAAGGAAAATCCGTCATAATCCCGTCGACCTCCAGATCAAGCAATCGACGCATAGTACGTGGCTCATTGACCACATCCGCCACTACCTTCAAACCACTTGCATGGGCTGCTTTAATCAATCGAGGTCCGACTATCTGATGGGGAGCAAAGGCTACGGCGGCTGGCGTTTTCAGCGAAGTATTAGGAGCGATGTAGGCACGAGGTATTTGACTTCGAATTACCATTAGGCCAGGCATGCCGATGCAAAGTTCTTTGCCACATTTCTCTTTTACGAGCTGAGCAACTTGAAGCGATCTATTGAAATACGAGGAGCTTACGCACACCTGGTCGACGAGCTTCCGCTCGGTGATAATCTTCGCAAGAGGCTCAATAGCTGCAGTATGTTTTGGGTCAATGATGTAGCGAATGGAGGGCAGCTCATCGAGTACTGTTGATAGGTAGGGAGCGTTAGATTCCGGACCGTGATCAAGTTCTTGAGTTGTATTGCCCCTGAAGAAATCAAACAAGCTACCATGCCAAACAAAGAGTTCTCCGTTTGGATCTGCCCAGACATCAAGCTCGGCACAGTCAAACCCCATGTTGGCGGTGTAGAGAAAAGCCTTCAACGTGTTTTCCGGCGCTTCTCCAATGCCGCCTCGGTGGGCTATGGTGATTAGCCTGTCGGTCCGTAAGAACTCAAACGTGTTCATTCAAGTGTATAGTATACGGGCGGCAAGATGGGGACAACAATATGTTCACATCGTTAATCTTTGATCTTGAGAAACAGTGCACAACGATGACACTCTTGACGCTTGAGCATGTAATGCCATTGAGGGTGTTTGGAGCTAATCGCTTTAATCACCGGTCTTATCCTCTTCAATGCCATCATATTTATTTACAATGCCAACGCCTTCCAGCTCGATCAAAGTTCTATAATCGTCCTTTATGCTGCACAATTTTGACTTACTTGCATGGATATACGTGTCAGCACATCCGTATAGCGGTATAATCACTCAATATTTACTATGAAGAGTTATACGTCTGAACGTCGTAAGCAGGGGGACCATCCCAGGCTCGAACGATTATCCCTTGCAAGAACAGGTGCGTTTGTACTAGAGCTTGGTGCTGCAGCCTTGATACTCACTGGTTGTGGCGGTTTTCCGGCCGCCCAAGCTAAGGACGTTGCCAATGCATCATCAATAGGAAAAGGCCTGACGAAAGCTGGGTACACCTTAGTTGACGTAAACGGAAGAGAACTAACTATGCGCGTCGACGGACTACCTCTCCCGGATGTAAACCCTACTAAGGGCAACATAACCTACCTGGAATATCGCCAGTGTAACGGTCTAACCGTCACTGCTTGTATGAGCCGGCCACTAGCACCAGGCGAGTTAGAGCCACTGGTCGCCATCCTACATCCGCCGCAAGAAGATGGGGGCTATTCTAAAGAGGTAGCTGCTGTGTTAGCCGGAGCCGAAACGAGAACTCTGGTTATTGGCATCGGTTCGTACGCCACCGCCGCGAGCTTGGATGCGAATACTGGTATTCCTAGACTACGATCTGACGCAGCAAGCCCAGGCTCGGCATCTGCAACGCAGCTACCCAATAGTGACTTTACTAGAGCTAGATAGCCATGTAGCAAGCCACTTTCAATTGACTCTTTCAAGTCCTCTTTATTCAGTTCATTTTGTTTATAACGATTTAGATTCACGTTAAGATGAGTCTGAATGTTTGCCACACAGGTTGATTAGAAAATAAAACAAAGGGGAATGGCTTCGGTGCTTATTACGCCGCAATGTCTACGGAAACTAACAAACACAAAGAACGTGTTGTGCGTAGTGAATTCTTTCGTAAATATGTTTTGTCTTAGACAAAACCAGCGCTCTCGTTGTTCTTTCCAGGGCTTTGACCAGAACCTTCGTAGAATATGTAACGCATTTGACATATTGTGCCGGACAAAGCGGCTACAGTACATGAATCGTAGCGGAGGAGCGGGAGATGAAACAAACGCCAGAAGCAACGTCGAGGGGAGGGTCAAGCGGTGACTTACGAGAATCGTTGGCGCATCGAGCGGCCCTATACATGTGTGAAACGGCGTGGCGCATGCTGGAGGCGAGACGCGCTGCTGGCGACCCGAGCTCTGCACCTGAATCTCAAACCGCAACAGAGCCTCCGAGTGGAGTCACGGGTGATGTCGACGAGACGCTGTAAGGCAAAGGTTTATGCTTGCCTGCGCAAGCTCCTGGGCAATTGATAGCCGTTGGCCCGCCATCTTTCCGCAAGCTATAGAATGCATTACTGCCCGTATGCAGTAAATCAGCAGCGTTTTCCTCTGTTAGCAGGTTGCGCATGAGGGCTAATTCTGCTATACATATTAAGCATGGCAAAGATAGTCCCGGCCAAACCGCTTCTTATTCTACTCTATGGCTTTCCGGGGGCCGGGAAGACGTTTTTTGCCCGCCAGCTCTGCGAGCAACTAGTGGCTACGCATGTCCATGGTGACCGGATGCGAATGGAGCTCTTTGATAACCCCACCTACAGCAAAGAGGAGAGCCATGTCATCAACGGCCTGATGCAGTACATGACCGGTGAGTTCTTACAGGCCGGCGTAAGCGTAGTCTACGATACCAACGCGATGCGAGTCGCCCAACGCCAAGCGCTGCGGAATCTGGCCGTCAAAAATGGGACCGAAACGGTATTGGTGTGGCTGCAGATTGATGCAGAAAGCGCCTTTTCGCGTGCTAGCGCGCGCGACCACCGCAAGGCCGATGACAAGTACTCGCGTCCACTCAACCGGGCAGGCTTTGACCTGCTAGCCGGCGGCATGCAGAACCCTCAACCGACCGAGCGCTATCAGGTTATCAGCGGCAAGCACATCTTTACGACCCAGAAGAGTGCTATGCTGCGCCACCTATTGGACCGCGGACTTATCAACCTTGATCCTCATGCCGGCCAGACCGCCAAGCCCGGTCTCGTGAATTTAGTACCAAATCCAGCCGCCGGACGCGTCGACATGAGCCGGCGCAATATTATTATTCGTTAGGAGTAACGGGGTGGCTAGCAAACAGATTGAACTGGCTGGCGTCGGGTCAGTCACGCTCGTGAAACGTACAGGTAATCGGAATATCCGCCTGACCGTTACTCATGGCGGTGTGCGCGTCAGTATGCCGAGGTGGACTCCCTTCAGCGCCGGGCAGGCGTTTGCGCTGAAACACAGTGACTGGATCATGACAGAGCTGGCAAAGCAGGCCGGTCCGTTGCTTACACAAGGCCAGCCGATCGGTAAACTGCACCACCTGAGGTTCGAGCAAACTCTCGATACGCAGGCTGCTACCAGCCGCGTGACCGGCACCGAGATCGTGGTAAAAATGCATGGCGGAGAAACCATCGCCAGCCCAGCTGTGCAGGAGCGCGCCCGGAATGCCGCCGTACGGGCGCTGAAGCGTGAAGCCGAGCGATTGCTGCCACCGCGTCTTGCCGGACTCGCTGCCAAGCACGGGAAAGAATACAGGAGCGTGGGGGTCAAACAACTCAAGCGCCGCTGGGGCAGCTGCGACCAATCCCGAAACATCATATTTAACCTCTTCTTGATGGAGCTACCCTGGGAGTATATCGATTATGTTATTCTGCACGAACTCGCGCACACACTGGAAATGAACCACGGCGAGAGCTTCTGGACTGAGCTTAAACGTATGCAACCGCGCGCCCGCGACCTTGCTGGCCAGCTTCATCGGCATCAGCCGGCTATCGGCGCGTGGCAGTAAACCCTTTGCCTGCATACCGCTTGTGGCATAATAGAGTTAATGGACGCGGCTCATCTTCACGGCAAGCGCGCGCCGCGCGGCGGTAGGGATATCGCCTTTGAACGCGGCTGGGTTACTAGCCTCATCGGCAGCATGGCCGACGGCGTCATGGGCATCGACGCCCACGGCACCATTGATCTATACAACGGCGCCGCCCTAAGCCTACTGGACCAGAACGGCAGTCTCTCTGGCAAGCCGCTGAAGCAAGTTTTGAAGATTTACGACAAAGACGGCGAGCCGGTGAATTCCTGGCAACTTGTCGAAGATACCCGAACTGCCACCTCCAGCCGCGACTACCTGTTACACTACGCGGATGGTAGCAAAGCTAATCTGTACCTGTCGATCGCACCGGTGTACCTCGGCTACGGCGAAAAGGGCGAGCGCGGGTTCGTCCTGCTCATGCGTGATATTACCAAAGAAAAGTCGCTTGAAGAGGAGCGCGACGAATTCATCAGCGTAGTCAGCCATGAGCTGCGGACCCCCATCGCCATCACCGAAGGCAACATCAGTAACGCCCAGTTCATCGCCAAACGGTCAGGCGACATTACCCAAATCCAAACGGCCTTGAATGATGCCTATAGCCAGGTATTGTTTTTAAGCGGCCTGGTCAATGACCTGTCCACCCTCAGCCGGTCGGAACGGGGCGTGCTCCAGGTGAGCATTGACGCCGTCAACCCGCACCAGCTAGTAACTGAGCTGGCAGACAACTACCGAAAGCAAGTTGCGGACAAGGGTTTGAAGCTAAAAACCGAACTTGATCCTTCGCTCGAAACACTGCAAAACAGCAACTTGTACGTGCGCGAGATCCTGCAAAATTTTATAACAAATTCCATAAAATACACCCAGCATGGCAGTATCACGATCGGCGCGCACATGACGCATAGCGGCATCCGTTTTACAGTCAGTGATACCGGCATCGGCATGAGCCGCAGCGACCAGCAAAAACTCTTTACCAAATTTTTCCGCTCCGAGGACTACCGCACCCGATCCACAAACGGTACCGGGCTGGGACTCTACATCACTCAGAAGCTGGCGGCACTGATGCACGCCGAAATCACCGTCACCAGCCAGCTAAACCACGGCTCCACGTTCACGCTCACCGTTCCGAATCTGCCCGCGTCGGACCACACCAACCAGTTATAAAAACCACTAAATTAACAATCCTGGGCTAGCGCTAGGTTTAAGTCATTTTGTCTGTTAACTGCATCACCGGCCCACTAACGTTGCGGCCCTTCCACTCCACACTGCCGAACTCGTACCGCCACAATGATACATGGAGCACTGCCAGGTCGGCGATAACCGCCAGCGGCATAAGCAGCCACCCATAGGCAGGATTAGCTACCCGCGTTGCTACCGCAGCGAAACCGTATGTAACCAGCAGTCCGGCCAGCGCCACAATCCACATGAGCACATCAGGCAGGGGGTGATATATACGGCCAGCCAACAGCAGCCCTAGCAACGGCCCCAACAAGAACACCACTTCAGCTATGGTTGCTAGCCCCACCAGTTCAAGTCGCCGATGCAGCTGAGGATAGCGCAGACGCAAAGAAGTCGCGTATTGCTCGGCGGCAGGTTTGCCGCTGTAGATACCGAGTACGTCATCGCTACGGATAAAGCTGTAGCTATCTGTCGTAACCGCCATCCTTGCCAGCGGGGCTTCGGCGTTGACCGAATGGCTGACGCCGGCGAAACCGCCCATCTTAATAAGCGCTTCACGCCGGATAAGCCAGCAAGTTGCCAGCACCGGCGGGCGCTTGAACACTCGCCGTGGCAAGCACAGCTCCCACCAATAGCGCATCGCTTGGTAGAGCGAACTACTACCCGACGCTGTACGGTGACTGAGCGGCAGCACGCTCAGCATGTTCTTGTGACGGGCTTCCAATATCTCCACCAGCCGGCGGAGACTGTGCGGCTCCAGTTCAGCATCAACCCCACAAAACAGCAGCACATCTCCGCTGGCCGCTTGCAGAAGTTGTTCCTGAGCATAGTTTTTGGCCAGCCAGTGCGCGCTTTTCGGACCTGTACCCTTTATAAAGCGGACGCCCTGCTGCGCAAAACTACGGATGATTTCCGGTGTCCGCCGGTCGTCAGACCGGTCATCCAGGGCGATGATCTCCAGTTTGGGATAGTCGCTGGCAACCAACCGCTCCAGACAGTGTTCCAGCGCGTCCGTTTCGTTGCGGGCCGGCACAAGCACGCTAACAGATGGCAACTCTCGGTCAGTCAGCAGTGGTTCGCTGCCGACCGGGCCGGCATGGTCCCAGGTATGCAGCGTAACCCGGAGTAGCAGTACGGCCGCCAGCAGCTGCAAAACGGCCACGATGTCCAGCAGTAAACGCGTAACATGCAGGCCATAAACTACCCAAGCTGCTACGGTCACCAGCAGCTGCCCCAGACAGAGCCAGGAGAATGCACCCCATGCCACCGTCCGCAGCCGCGCCCGCGGCAACCGCGCGGTGTAAACACGCAGTAAGTTAATAATGCGGTATGCCGCGAAAGGCACGCTCCAGACCCATACCCGCCAGCACCCTACCGCCAGTAGCAGCGTCACGGCTGCCAGCAATGCCATACAGAACACACTCCCCATCCGCCAGCGGCGCATTCCCGCATCCGGCGTTTGCCCGCTCACCAGCCCTTCGCACACTGTCTCCAGTGCCAACAGACCTATCAGCCACATCATTATTCCCCAGTATATCATCTTGACGCTGGGGCTATCTTACGGTATGCTTGACACGTAACGCCTACAAATACTGTAGGCTTTTTAATTAGGCATAAAAACGCCAGAGGTGACCAGTGGCCCGCGAGCTCAAACAGACTTCAAACCAAGAAAACCAGACTGACGAAAGCCTGATACGCGTATTTTTTCGCGGCTTTTTCCTGCCCGTGCGCCTCGTAGGGCGTGGCCTCGCGTGGCTGGCCCACCGACCGCCGCTTAAACAAATCGGCCATGGCATCCGCTGGTTCTTTCGCCTGCGAGCCGTCCGGTTCATCGGCCGTATTCTCGGCTTCAGCTTTATCCGGAACAGCTGGCGCGAGCTCAAACAAGTCACCTGGCCGACGCGCCACAACGGACTTCGCCTTACCTGGGCAGTCATCGCATTCTCGATTGTCTTTGCCGTCATCATCGCAGTGGTGGATTACGGCCTTGATAAACTGTTCAAGCAATTACTTTTGAAATAATCTGGATAAGGACTAAAGGATATAACGATTATGGTTAACAAACGCTACGACACCAGCAAACAGTGGTATGCCATCCATACCTACAGTGGCTACGAGGAAAAAGTCGCCGAAAGCATCCGTCAGCGCGCCGAGTCATTGGACATGAAAGACAAGATCTTCCAAGCGCTCGTACCCAAAGAAAAGCAGATTGAAATTAAGAACGGCAAACGCCGCGTGGTTGAAAAGCGTATCTTCCAAGGTTACGTGCTGGTCCAGATGAAAATGAGCGAAGACGCCTGGTACATTGTGCGCAACACGCCGAGCGTCACCGGCTTCGTGGGCAGCGGCACTGAGCCAACTCCGGTTGACCCTGACGAAATCGAAAAAATTCAGAAGCGCATGGGTCTGGAGCAGCCCAAGCACAAGATCGACTACGCCATCGGTGAAGTCGTGAACATCACCGACGGTCCGTTCAAGGGCTTTGACGGCTCCATCAGCGAAATCGACGCCCAAAAGGGCAAGTTGAAGGTACTCGTGAACATGTTCGGCCGCGAAACACCGGTAGAGTTGGACAGCCTGCAAGTCAAACGCGTGTAATCTTATAGGGCTATGGACTTTTGGGGTCATCGCTATCCGCAGGAGGTCTGTCTTGAGGGCGAAGCCAATAATCATCCTCTTGGCATCATAGAGTTTACGCTCGCTATGGATGGACTGGCATTGTGTGCAATGAGAGGCTGCGACGTTGCCCTCATAGTTATGGATAACGAGTTCTACCAGCATGAAGAATGTCCCCTGGGGGTAGCACTCGAAGAGGCTTTCAACCCGTAGACAAACAGGGGTAGCACTGGTATAATTAGTATGTTACGCACTACTTAAAAGGTAGGAGAATGAGTAGCCAGCTTCAATTAGGCGAAAGTTCGTAAAATAAGGAGTTATAAACTATGGCTAAAGTGGTAAAAGCCAACCTAAAAATGAAGATCAAGGCCGGCCAGGCCAGTGCCGCACCGCCGGTCGGCAGTACCCTCGGTCAGTATGGTGTGAACATGATGGATTTCATCAACCCGTTCAACGAAGCCACCAAAGACCAGATGGGCAAGACCGTCACAGCTCACATTACTATTTTTGATGACCGTAGTATGGCCTTCCGTGTGGTAGGTGAGGCTACCGATGACCGTATCCGCGCCGCCCTGGGCATCCAGAAGGGCAGTGGCCGCCCCAACAGCGAGAAAGTCAGCAAAAAACTGAGCCAGGCTCAATTGCAGCAGATCGCCGAAGATAAAGCCAAAGATATGAACACCGACGACGTCGCATCCGTCAAGAAGATGGTCGCCGGTACCGCCCGCAGCATGGGCGTCGAAGTAGAGCAATAAGTAATTTGTGGGAGAGCCACGTTTTAAAGCGGTTCGCACGCACCACGAAGGAGTATAGATGATGGCAACAGCAAAGAAGACAACTGACGTTCCGGCAGAAGCCGAGGAGCAAACCGTAAACGCCGAAGCAGCGGCAGCAAAGGAGAACATAAATGGGACTACTGAAGAAAGCGATCAAATTAGCACTTCTGAAGAAGAAGTAAGCACGTCCAAGGCTACTAAGGCCGGAAGGCGTAGCGCCAAGGGTCTCGCCGAAGCAGAAGCTAAGGCCGAAAAGATCGAGCACCAGCAGCACCGCACTGAAGAAGAAGCCGCGGAGGCCGAAAAACCCAAACAGCCCGTTAAGCCTACCCGCACCCGCCTCGAGCGCCGCAGCAAGGGCTACCGCAAGAGTGCCGAGCTGCTAGAAAAAGGCAAAGTATACAGCCTAGCCGACGCACTGGAGCTGGCTTCCAAGACCAGCAGTGTCAAGTTTGACGCCAGCTTTGAACTACATATCAACCTCGGGGTTGACCCACGTCAGGCCGACCAGAACATCCGCGCCAACCTCGTGCTGCCGCAGGGCACCGGCAAGAAAGTTCGTGTAGCAGTTTTTGCCGACGACAAGATCGACGGCGCAGACTTGAGCGGCATTGAAGCAATCACCAAAGACCTGGAAAAGGGCGCTATCAATTTCGACATCCTTATCGCTACTCCAGCCAATATGGCCAAGCTCGGTAAATACGCACGGCTACTTGGTCCCCGTGGCCTGATGCCAAACCCCAAGAGCGGCACCGTTACACAGGACGTGGCCAAAGCCGTTAGCGAAGCTAAGGCCGGCCGCGTGGAATACCGCGTGGACAGCACTGGTATCGTACACTTGAGTATCGGCAAGGTAAGCTTCGGCGGCGCCAAATTGCTCGAGAATGGACAGGCAGTACTAACCAGCATCAAAAATGCCAAGCCTGCCAGCGTGAAGGGTAATTACATTAAGTCCATCCATGTCACAACCACCATGGGACCGAGCATTACGGTCTCGCCTAACGAGTAGTGCAGTAAATGTAAACTCAAAAGCACGAATAGAGAAGAGCGCCAATCATGGCGCTCTTCTCTATTTCTAAAGTTTTTCAGTGCAAGAATAGTGTGGAATCGCTTTGTGCCTACAAGGCTTTATGGTGTGAATACCTTAAAGTACTGCACGACCGGGCACTGTCGCATAGAGTGATCCATTGTAGTATAACTACGCTACCATCAATGGCAAAGGCAATGTCCATTACAGTCCATGTGGGACCAATATTCGACCCTGATGGAGTGGCATACGTAACGTCGCTCCCTTCCCAACCACTCGGCTCAGTGGTCCAAACTGTGGATGAGCTGGTCAAGAATAAAACGTGCGAACAGCAGATAAGCACGGAATCTGAAATGATCTTATTTTATCCTCATCGCCCGATTCAGGGCTGCCAGCACACGAGTAAAGTTACGCACGCCGCCTGGGTAGGCAATATAGCGGGGTCCCCAATCCGGGTGATACTTCGCCTTGAAGCGCTTAAGCCCGCTAAAGCTATAGAACCGGTCACCGTTCGCATACGCGAACCGAAGTGCCTGGTCGATAATCGTCGTTTCGTCAGTTTTCGGCGCGTCAACACCAGAGAGAGGGCATAGTCCCAGATTCAGAGCCTGCACGGACTTACTTCGCAAATAGGCGATGGTGCCGAGCATCAGGAAATCATTCGCATTACCGGGTGTCGCCATGCCACAACGCAGCAGATCGTAATTGGCCGTACCCGACTCAAAAGTCGGCACCAGGTTCAGAAAGCCCTGCACGCGCCCCTCAGCGTCATATAGCAAACCAAGGGGACATTGCTGCAGATACGTCTCGTCAAAATAGCCCAGCATAAAGCCACGCTCTGCCCGCCCGGGACGTCGCAGCCATTCCGTTGAAATTTCGTGTAACGTGCGCATCGTTTCGGCGCTGTGCGGCGGCTGCACCACTTCCGTATGGTAGCCTAGCCGGGTGAATTTGTTATTGATTTGTCGGAAGTACTTATCGCGGGCCGTCGCCTCAAAGGCATGTAGATCCAGTACTGCTTCTTCGCCAATTTTCTGCAGCCGGAAACCATGTCGTTCATACAGCTTCCGCGTACGAGCATCAACATGAATAAACGCCGGCAGCCAGTCATTCACAAAACATAGATCTAAAAAACCCTCCAGTAAGGTGCCAAACTGGGCGGGATTACCGAGTGGGTTGCCCACTACCAGCGCCACGCCGCGTGTTACATGGTATGCTAGGCCCGCTTTGCCGGTATCATCAAAGTAGTACAACTTATCATGCGGCCACAGTTTGAAATAATCGTCGATGTCGCTCGGATATTTATCAAGTAGCCGCGACGCTTTGGCGCGCTGCACGGTCTGGCTGGCCAACCGCACGCGGATCGGCTCAAAAAACGAGATCGCCACATACCCGACCGCCGCTATACTGATAACCGACAACGAGTCCAAAAATAATCGTGCCCGGTGGGTATAAGCCACCAGATGGTTATCGGTCAAACCAAACTGGTCGACCGTCTGATGTGCCGCGCCGGCAAGGCTGATCTCAGCATGAAAATCCCGGTCATCGAGCAACGCAAAACCACTAAGGCCGTACAAAAACGCCACCACAAGCACCAACACGCTAACCCAGACAGCCTGTTGGAACGTACGCGCATCGCTCCGTACTCGGAACTCCGCGCGCGTTATCCAAAGCACACAGGCTAGCAACGCCATGACCACCAAACGCAGCGCATCGTCCGGGCCGAAACCCCGGGGAAGGATAAGCGCATGCCAGAGATTCAGTACAAAGGATACGCCCAGCAGTGTCAACGTCGTCAGCCACGCATTGTGTTTACGGCGCAGCAGCAGGGTGCCCAAGTACATAAAGCCTAGCCCCGCCACCTGCGGCACGGTTATCAGCAGCAGGTCCAACCGGTGGCCCCGATGCACCCGGAGTTGTGTCAGCAGTGCATCGGCGATGATAACTGCACCGTACGCCAGCACCACGTACGCCACTAGGCGCGTGAGTAGCGGCGTTGAGCGAGACGATTGCATAATGCTTATTGTAGTGTATTTGCTGGCCACTCCCACGTCAACCTGCGTGGGCTTATACTACACTTTACAAACTGGCGTTTAACATCGATAATTATCGTAGTTTAGAAACAAGGGGATAACGATGGCCACAAATGCTACGCCGCCCGATGCGGACGGCTACTACGACGAAGATATGAACGACGAAGAGCTCGACCTGAGCTTTCTGGATGACAACGAAGCCGAATAGAACCCAACCTTTGCGCATCGGATTAGTAGTCCCGCATATTTTTATGCACGATGGCTTGTTACCGCATGTGATTTTCTCGCCAGCACCGCTGGCGCTCGCATTGGCTGACGGGCTACAGAGACAGGGGGCAAATGTGACACTACTCTCACCCGGTCCAGTTGCTACCAGCGCGCGCAATATTACCGCCGATTTGAGGTATTTCGAAAGGGAGCTCAAAAACCGCGACGACAGTTACATCGATCTGCTCAAAAAGCACCCCCTCACGTTCGTAACATTGGCACGTCAGGTGCAAAGTGAGCTCATTGCCAAAGCCTTCGCCATGGCCAATGCCAGGCAACTCGATATCGTACATGTCTATACGAACGAGGAAGACATCGCGTTGCCTTTCGCACAGTTCTGCCGTAAGCCAGTCGTTTTTACACATCATGACCCGTTCAACTTTTCGGTCAAATACAAAAACGTCTTTCCGAAATACAAAGAGCTGAACTGGATATCGATGTCTTACGCACAGCGTACTGGTATGCCACCGGACACCAACTGGGTTGGAAACGTCTACCATGGTCTGGCCAGTACAGACCTATCGCCGGTAGCTACACCAACCGACGATTACGTCGCCTATCTCGGCCGGATTATCCAACCGAAAGGGCTCCATCTGGCCATTGAGGCAGCCAAAATATACAACGCACACGCCGAACAGCCGCTCACGCTCAAGATCGCCGGTAAGCACTACGCTGGACACGCAAAGGACAACTATTGGCAGACCCGCATCCTGCCGCTACTGGACGACAAATATGTTGAGTATGTCGGCTTTGTCGGGTCGGATAATAAACGTGAGTTCCTGGGCAATGCTCGTGCACTCATCATCCCATCATTATTCGAAGAGCCGTTCGGCATGGTCAGTATCGAGGCGCTGGCTTGCGGCACGCCGGTTATCGGGCTGGATTCTGGTGCAATCCCAGAGGTTATAAAAGACGGCCACACAGGATACGTTGTGCCAAAAGCCCGTACAGCGAACGTCGGGATTGATGAGCAGGAAACCGCCCGATCGCTGGCTGGGGCTATAGAAAAAATAGCAACCATTAACCGTTCGTCCTGCCGTGCCGAATACGAAGCCCGTTTCACCGCCGACCGCATGTGCGCCGAGTATCTCGCTATTTATGAACGACTCTACACAGACCAGTCAGCTACACAATAACCAAATCTGTCTTGATATGCGGATGTGCCTGATAGTTTTCTAGTACGAAGTTTTCCTGATGAAAATCATCAATGGATTTTACATCACCAACAAGTTTAAGCGCGGGGAAGGGATAGGGTTTACGTTTCAGCTGTTCCTTGGCTGGTTCCAGGTGATTTTTATACAGGTGTGCATTGCCCGCCGCAATGATCAACTCACGCGGTTCCGCATCGATCAAATACGCCACCATGTGTAGTAACAACGCGTATTGAGCAATGTTAAACGGTGCACCCAGAAACACGTCCCACGATCGCTGGTAGAGCTGCAGCCGCAGTTTGCCCTTAGTCAGATCAAACTGAAACATGGTATGGCACGGCGGCAAACGCATATCGCCGTAATCATTCGGATTCCACCGCTTATCGCCAAGCTCGCCCGCATTCCAGGCGGTTACGAGGATGCCTTTAGAATCAGGATTGGTTTTGAGCTGGTCAATCGCCCACTGTAGCTGATCAAACTCGCTGCCGTCCGGCCGCAACCAATGCCGCCACTGTACGCCGTACACCCGGCCGAGGTCGTTACTGCCTTCGTGTAAAAAACCGTCCCAATACTTAATGCCATGTTCATGCAGGTATGTTACGTCAGACGTACCCGACGCAAACCACAGCAGCTCATGCAACAAGGTCTTAAACGGCATCTTTTTGGTAGTTAGCAGCGGAAAACCGGCGCGCATATCAAACCGCACTTGCGTGCCAAAAATGGACTTGACATCGTGGATACCGCGTGTGTGCTTGCTCTTGCCGTCTTTCAAAATCTCAGCCATAAGTTTCAGGTACTGATACTCAGGGTGTGTCATAAGCATTATCATACGCGCCCGCAAAAGCGCGTGCCATTGTAGAATATACGCGTCGCAGAGAGGCTGAGACTTGTGTCGTCCGCTCAGCAGTACCCTAGAAATACTCATCCGACAAGACGAAATGCGTATGCGAAGGCAAACACCATGTGGGCTACACCCTGACTAGTAAACAGCATACTGGCCAGCTGCCCTGACTCGGGATCCACTCCATACAATCTGGCACGGCGGTTTGGATTATTCCGCGCGTTAATCTTCAGACACAGCAAACTAAAAGCCGGCTCGGCAATCAGCTTTTCATCCAAGGAATGTTCAAATGCACTTCTTTCGGCTGCCGACAAACCATATGGCGGGTAGACTGGGGCGCTATGAGGCCACCACCAGCCCGACTAAGACTAAGGTGCAGCTCGTGATCGGCGTTATCCTCTGCAAACGTCACTTCAGCACCAACCGCGTACATTTCGCGAACGACTGTTCGCCCCAGATTCTCCTCGCGGAAAACCGGATGCCCAACGTTTTCACCAACGAACATTGGCCCTTCGTGGCCCTCGCAGACGACTCCTCCATTTGAAACTACGCGTGGCACAAGGAGCTTATCGACATGGGAACACGTGCGATCCATCAAGGGAGAATCATATTCCGCCGCGATTGTACCCAGATATAGGCTAGACATAATTTTATTCTCGTTATAACACCATGGAGTACCCGGAGCAAATCTTACTGCCACTCGCAGCCATCGGAATCATGTACACTGGCCAGTATGCTGCATGAACGGATTCTGGCAAAGTATGGATTAACTGATGCACGTTTGATAGCCGCGGAAAAGGGGTATAGGAATGAATCCTATGCCGCCGCGTTACCGGACGGTCGGCAAGTAAACATTATCATCTACAAGCGCGAAGCCGGCATATTAGCCACGCTCAGGCGGGCAAACCTAGTCGGAGATTACCTGGCTGCGCAGGACTTCCCAGCGCGGCGTCTCGCCGATGTACGCATTATACTGCTAGGCTCAGGATGCAGGATGCGGTACGCGGCGTTATACGAATATCTGCCCGGTCATACCATCCCGTGGGACAACTACACCATGGAGCGTCTGAAACAACTCGGTGCCATCATGAGTACCATGCATCAACTGCTAAAACATGCTCCGTTCACACTAGAAAATCAAGTTGTCGCCGAATACACGGCAATCACCGCACGCATGCAGAAATATTTTATGGACAACGGTGTACAGCAGGCTATGCATACGAAATTGGGCTTGGAAGCGCGCGTTCCGCAAAGCTTTTTCAAGCTGCTCGCCGGATCTGCCGCCTTACCACATCAGCAGCCACTGCACATGGATTTCGTACGCGGCAACATCTTATTTGACAACGCAGCAAACATCACCGGTGTGCTGGATTTCGAGAAAGCGTCTCAAGGCCATCCGTTGTTCGACATCGCCCGCACAACAGCGTTTCTACTCGTAGACTGCAGGTACAAGACGCCATCGCAGATTCACAAATATTTTTTGATAAGCGGTTACAACAAACGCGGAACAGGCGATTTTAAACTGACAGCCGCGAACGCAAGACTACTCGAACAGCTGATTGACCTGTTTCTGTTTTATGACTTTTATAAATTTCTACGTCACAACCCCTACGAATCACTGCTGGAAAACGAACATTTTGTCCGCACGAGGGCGCTTCTTTTACAACGGCAGTTGCTTGCGAAGACCTCTAAAAACCCGCATACTAACACCGCAGAAGGAGAACAACTGCTGTGGCAACCACTTGGAAAAAACGGCTTATAGCGCAGAGTGACCTCATGTCACTGCACGAGCAACTGAAAACAAAAGACAAGAAAATCGTTTTCACCGCCGGGTCGTGGGACTTACTCCATGTGGGGCAGTGCCGCTATCTGGAAGAGGCTAAGGCGCAGGGCGACATTCTGGTTGTAGGTGTCAGTAGCAATGAGGCTATCCGCCGGGTCAAAGGTCAGAACAAACCCATTTTGGATGAAAAGATCCGCGCCGAAATGCTGACGTACTTACGTTCAGTCGATTTCGTGACCATCCTGCCCGAGCCCAGCTGCCAGCCTTCGCTCGGCTTACTTAAGCCAGATGTGTTCATTACCGTCAAAGAAGATTGGGCTGCAAACTACAAAGAGTCCAAAGAATATAAAACCGTTATAAAATACGGCGGCGAAGTCCAGGTCGTCGACCGGCAGTCCACGGCGCTCAGTACTACCAAAATCGTGCAGCGCGCCATCGGCGGCGAACTCGGCAGTATCTTCAAGGACTTTATGGAATTGCGCAAAGACCCATTAAAGGAACGCTAGTGAAACTAACGCCCGAAGAACACGAAAAGCAGCTCTACTACCGTGATGCCCGTACCGGCGGCTATTACGGCAAAATCTGGACGTCAGTCGGCAAGTGCGTGTTCTGCGACCTGCGCGGTAAATACATTGTGCATGAGGAAAACGGCATAGTACTCACCGTGGCATTGTTCGCCTACATTGACGGCAACGTCATGATTATACCGCGCCGCCATGTCAAAAGCGTCAAAGAGCTAACCGACAGCGAATGGGAAACAGTGCGTAAATTCATGTACATCGCCAAAAAAATTATCCGTAAAGCTTACGGACTCAAAGATATTCAGTACGTCATCCGCGACGGCGGAGCAGCCGTCAACAGCACCGTACAGGACCATCTGCACATACACTGCATCCCATCTGACGCACCCGACCTTAGTATATGGAACTATCGCCAGCTCAAATATACGCCACTCGAAAATGCAGAACTCCTGCGTAAGCAGCGCAAGGCCATCATCAGCTTGAGCAAGCGCTTCGAGGAAAAGTATGGTGACAGCTAAGCAGAAAGACCGCACCTTGACGAATGGCGCGGTAGGAGGGGAGCTCCGCCGCGCGGAAGAAGCCTTGAGCGGTGAGGCTCGGCGAGATTTGGGCGATAGCTTCACGTTTGATTGGACAGATCTGGCATTCGCCAGCAAAAAGCCGCTGAAAGACCTGCACGCCACATTTCTAGCCGCTCCACGTGCGCTTTCGGTGCAACGTTTTACGCAGATCATCAAAGAATATCTGCCCAAAGGCAATATGGTAGTCGGCATCGCTAAAGAATCATACGTACTCGGACTGGAAGGTTGCCCGCAGTTTGCCATGCTTGATGCGCAGGCCGTGCAGCCTGTTATTGACAAAGTAAATGCATCGGGCTCAAAACACAAAATATACACCCTGCGCTACAGCCAGCGCGATATCGTCTATATATATGAAAAAATCCCGTTCAGACAGGTGCTGCTAGTAAACGGTTCGTGGTACCACGGGTTCCACCATCGGCCCGAATATTATGCGCTTATCAATACTGGGACGCCATTCGATAAAATATCGCCGTTTAGTTCCGAGCAAGAAGCCAAAGACTTTGCCGCTAACACAGAGTTTCCTCCGCTGCCATCAAATGGGCTATTCAGCAAAACTCAGATGATGGGCTTGGCCGGGCAAGCCGCCCGCCACTCCTACGACTACGCCGCCGCGCAAACCGGCTGTGCCGTCGGCCGCAAAAAAGGCGACAAATATGAACTGCTCGCCACCAGCCACAACCGCATTGTGCCTTACGAAGCCTATGCCATGCATTTTGGCTCCGAACGTGAAAAACATTTCTCTCCGGTCAACGATCTGAGCAACTACGACACCATACACTACGAAGTGGCCCTTCTGACGGATGCGCTCCAAAACAAACGGGACCTGTCTGGCGCAACCATTTTTGAAACCGTGCTATCATGCCCACACTGCGCGCGTATGCTTGCCGTCACCGGCATTACGGAGATTGTTTACAGCGAAGACCACTCCGACGGCTACGCCTTAAAAATGCTTGAAGCCGCAGGCAAAACAGTAAGGAGGCTTGCCATATGAAGACATTTATCATTGCCGCGATAACTGCCGATGGGTTTATCGGCCGGGATAGCGGCCACACCGCCGACTGGACCGGCGGTGAAGATAAAAA
Source organism: uncultured Candidatus Saccharibacteria bacterium (assembly GCA_964570005.1). Taxonomy (GTDB): domain Bacteria; phylum Patescibacteriota; class Saccharimonadia; order Saccharimonadales; family UBA4665; genus JAJZCD01. The sequence goes on from CAZMWE010000012.1 coordinate 18,352, forward strand.
GTTATTCGTAAGGCTAACTAAGGAAGCTGGTGTTATGATTATGGGCCGCCGCACCTTTGACACCATCGGCCGCGCCCTGCCAGGCCGCCGCACTATTGTTTACACTGGTCAGCCGGCAAGTGTGACCATCAAGGACATCGAGGCAACTAATGAAAAGCCGGCGGCGTTACTCAAACGACTGGAAAGGGAGGGTAATCAGACCGTTGCCATCTGCGGCGGCGCCAGCATTTATGACTTATTCCTGCGCGCTGAGCTGGTTGATGAAATGTATCTAACCGTTACTCCTCGTCTCTTCGGTAAAGGGCTGCCGCTCTTTACTAGTACGCTCGACGTGTCATTACGCCTGTTGGAATCCACTTTGCTTGCCGACGGTTCTATATTGCTGCACTACGCCGTCTTAAAATAGCCCCGCGGTGTATTTTCTACATTTGCAAAACCTGCAAACTGCTGGCACAATAAGTCTGAGTTACGGTGTACATAAAATCGTGGAGGCGTAACGGACGATGAGCACAGGGCTCTTTTTGTGTGTTGAAGGGAGTGACGGCAGTGGCAAAAGCACCCAACACAAGCTATTGGCGGAGCGCTTAGCAGCCGAGCATGTACCGATTCTCTCGGTAGATTTTCCACGCTATGGCCAGCCTTCTGCTGAGCTCGTGGAGCTCTACCTTCACAATGAGTTCGGCGATGCCACCAAGCTTGACTCCCGGCTCGCTTCATTACCTTATGCCATCGACCGCCTCGCGGCCAGCCCGGAAATAACCCAAGCGCTGGTAGCCGGTACCTGTGTCTTAGCCGATCGCTTCACCTCCTCCAATATGGCCCACCAAGGAGCAAAATTTTCCGCCAAGGTACAACGTGTCAGCTTTTTTAAGTGGCTGGCCCGGTTGGAATACAGCATTATGGGTATACCTGAGCCAGATTACCACTTCATACTGCACATTCCCGCCAAAGCCGCCCAGGAGCGCGTCCTGCGCAGGGCCGCACAGAATGACGGCCACACATTGGACGCTCACGAACTGGATCTGGATCACCTCAATCGGGCCGAAGAGGCGTATCTCGACCTGGCGCACACTTTTCCTAGCCGTTTTGGCCTGATAGAATGCATGGACGGCAAGCGTGCTCGCACCAGTAGGGAGATCCATGAAGAAATCTGGCTTAAGGTAAAGGAGCTGATTGATGGCTAGCGGAAAATACATCGCCATTGAGGGCATTAGCGGCGTCGGCAAAAGCGTCGTAATAGAGGGACTGGCGCGTGAGTTACAAGCCGCACAGATTCCAGTTCAAGTCATAACGGACGGCCGCCACTCGCCGGATATCACGGCCCAGGCTTTGCAGCGCATTATCGATGACCCTCGCTACCCCATGAACACTCGTGCTGAGGTGCTGCTATACAATGCGGCCTATTCACAGATGTTCGAAGACATCGGGCGGATGGTTAATGCAGGGACTGTTTGCATTGTTGACCACAGCTACCTAACCACACTTGTCATGGAGTACTACGGCCGGGGTGACATCACCGATTACGCAACAGCCAACCAAATCATCCAGTACGCTGTCGGCCATGCGCGGCCCGACTTACTGCTATTACTCGATGCACCGGTCAGTACCATAAAGGGACGGCTGGGAGCCGACCGGCAGAACGGCTTCGACGAAGCCTACCAGGAACGCGTCCGGGCTGGATACCTCTGGGAAGCCAAACAGCGCAATCTGCCCATTGTGTATACTACTGATCCTGTGGATACAGTACTGGCCACCGCCTGGAAACTGGTCAGCAATGCCGTCGGTGTACCAGACAAAGATGCACTCTCCAGCGCTACCAGCGCACAATCGGTCGCTGAGGTGCTGGCCGCCAATCCGCCGACCAAGGTTGCCCCGGTGGAGCCCCCCATTACCACCACCCCGTCCGCGGCACCGAATAATCCCGTCAACTCCAGTGTCACCTCTGACACTCCCGGGCAAAAAGCCGAAACTCCCGCCGAACCGTCGCTAACGCCGGCCGCAAACCACAAGCCGTCAACCCAAAAGCACGATGACAGCTCCGAAAACACCCCTGAAGCTAGGCAAGCCAACCTCGTCAAATACTTCACCAATACCACAGGTTCGGTATACGGTTTTAGTGATGATGCCACTCCCGCGATTGTGAGCGCAGCCCTGACGCGCTCCTCAAGCAACAACGGCAGTAATATCCGCGCAGCATTGCTGGACGAGCTCGCTGGCGACACTAGTCAGGAAGCCACTCCGCATCAGCAAGCTGTCACCACCTTCGATGCCGACCGTATACGGGAATTCATGGGCCACTCTATGGTAGTCGAGGACGTGAGCCAGCTGCTAGCAGCGACATTTAAACAAGGTGGATTGGTCACCTGCCTTGAGTTTGCCAGCCGCACAACGGATTTCTCCGGGAAGGACGCAAACGGCCACTACCGGTACGTTATCCCCGGCAGTCTCAAAGGCAGGCCGCGAAGTACCTACATCCGTACCATGAACCAGATCTTTGACACCTATGCCAAGCTGGTGGTGAGTGTTACGGCACACCTCCGCGCAACCTCGACCGTGCCTGCCAAGGAACAGGATGTCGCCTGGCGTAGCGCCACCAAGGCCCGGGCCTGCAGCATCGTCCGGCCGCTGTTACCAGTAGCTGCTGCCACTACACTCGGCATCCGTGCCTCTGACCAGGTACTCGGCACGCTTGCCACAGACCTGTTGGATAATCACCTGCCGGAAGCCCGCAGTATCGGCCGGCAAATCGGGGACGAACTCCGCAAAATTGACGCGGCTATGGCTTCGGGCCAAGCTGAATCAGTCTCCACCGACAATACAGCAGCGGCCCGCGCAACAGTCCGCAAACCGTCTGCCGATTGGCTGCCAACGAACCACACCGCCGAAACTAAGCCGGTTACGCTAGCAAGCTACTCTCCGCGCAACGAACTCGATCTTGTTGCTGACATATTGTACGCACATAGTGACCTTCCATTGCAAAAAATACAACAAGAGTCTGCCGGCTGGCCTTATCAGCGCAAAGTCGACATCCTTGCATCCTGCCTCAGTGGATACCAGGACGGTCAGCACACCCCGGGTCATGCCCTCGAAAAAATCCATTATAGTTTTGACCTGGTCAGCGATTTTGATACGTTTAGCGCTCTGCAATCATACCCGATGGGTGAGGATACTGAGCGGCAGGGGCTTAGCCCGCGATTAGGCTACGAGGTACCTGCACCCATCGACGAAGCCGGCGCTACCGAAGCGTTTGAACAGTGTTTTGATTTGAGCCTGCAGCTCTATAGCGAACTGCAAGCGGCCGGGTTAGCCCCGGAAGCGCAGTATGCCACACTGCTCGGGCACAAACTCCGCTGGAAGACCACATATAATGCCCACGAGCTTGTTCAACTACGTGGACTGAATGCAGCTCGTCACGAAAGCCTAGGTCGCCGCAAGCTATTCCAGCAGATATATGCCGAGGTTTCAGAAGTTCATCCGATCATCGCAGGAACATTGCAGTTTGCCAACTCGAGGGAAAAGGTGGCAGCTAAAAAGGTTACCGCTAACAACACCCCCGAAGAGGCTGGCAGCGGGTCAACTTGACATGATTAGCGTGAGCAAGTAACATAAGTAGATATGCAAACTGTAGTGAACCGAATTCTCATTCTCCTCGGCCTTCGCAGGTTGTGCTTCGCTACAGTTGAAGCCTCGCGGTCCACAGATCGCTGAAGACACAACCCTCAATCATAAAGTAGGCTTCAACCGAAGCCTACTTTAAATTTGGAGAGTGATAATCATGAGTATGTATCCGGATAGTGCAAGATTTTCCGTTAGAAGTAATCCTGGAGACTGGCATGTACACCTTACCCCTATACCGGGTGAAGTCAACGGTTTCTCGTATAATCATGCCGTAGAGTTGGCAGCGTTTGCAAACGCTGTCGTCGGCGGCTACCGACCACCGGGCTACGATCAGCTTGGTTTTGCGCCGGATGAACGGCCTACCGCTCAAATGGTCGTAAGCGCTTTAGCCAACCAACTCGCAAATACAGTTGTATAGGTGTGCAATTACCCTATTCGTCAATACAAAAAAAGGCGACCTGTTATTTGTTTGCGTCAAGTCGGCGTCAATCCCGCAAGCAAAGCGTTGGTCGCTACCTGAAAATACTGTATAATCGCCAATTTGTATGATTACATCCGAAGATTACCTGCTAGACAGGGTTAGAAGACTAGTTGCCATCGAATCCACCGCCGAGAACCCCGCGGGGCTTCATGCCGCGTACGAGTTTATGCGCGAAATGGTTCAGACAAGCGGCAAAGCTATAACCATTGAAGAATTTGAGCGGGAAGGCGAGCCCAGTTTTTTGGCGTACCATGGCGCGAACCGGCCCGATAAGTTCGACCTGATTCTGAATGCGCACGTTGATGTAGTACCCGGCAAACCGGAGCAATTCAAGCCATACATCAAGGATGGCAGGCTCTACGGCCGCGGCGTATACGATATGAAGGCGGCAGCCGTCGTACTCGCCAAGGTTTTTTGCGAATACGCCGACAAAGTACCGTACGCACTCGGTTTCCAGCTGGTAACTAGCGAGGAAAGCGGCGGGGTACATGGGACCGGATACCAGGTGGAACAAGGAGTGCGGGCAGACCTGGTCATTTGTGGCGAGTGCGGGCAGGCAGAGGGCGCTCACGAAATCGCTAACAAAGCTAAGGGTATTGCCGTGGTCGAAGTGGTATTCCGGGGCGAGATCACTCACAGCGCGTATCCCTGGCGTGGTAGTAACGCTGCTGTCAGAGCAGCCCACTTCATCACCGAACTCCAGCGTGTTTATCCGACACCAGCCGAGCCGACCACCGGCACCACGCTTACTGTCACCGGTTTGCAGTCAGGCGGCGTCACACATAACCAGGTGCCCGACACCGCGAGTGTCAAGATAGACTGCCGGTATGCGCCGAATGATCAGCGCTTTGCAAACCCTCGAGCAATTGCCGAGTTGTTCCGGTCTATCGACCCTGAAGCTGAAATCGGCCGCTACCTAAGCGTAGGACTGCCGGCACATGCCAATGCTGGCCACCCGCTCCTGCATGCATTAAAAACAGCCGCCGAGACGGTAGAGGGGCACCAGTTCAGCCTGGTACAACGCAACGGCGCCAGCGACGGCCGCTACTACACCAGTGTTGGCGGTCAGGCAATCGAATTCGGTATCGCCGGCAGCGACCAACATGCCGACGACGAGAATATAGCGCTCGAAGCATTCGAAAACTACCTGTGGACCATGCGCTCATTCCTGCACGAAACGCTTGCGACTAATTCTCACCAGGCGCACAAAACAGCGCTCAGTGTTTGACTTAAGAGCGCTCCGTTTGCTATACTTAAGTCCAGTTACCAAAGACAGTGGCGAATATCGTAAGATGTTTTAAGAATGCCACCGAGGCTAGCGACTTCTGGAAAAACTTTTTGTTTTAGAGCGCAAATCTCTTGTAAGACCTTCGGTAGCTCCGAAGGTTTTTACGTGTAACTCGGTAAGGATCGGTCGATGTCCACCGCAAAACTAACCCATAGGAATTATATTTTATGGCATTAACGAAAAATAAGAAGAACGACGTAGTCGCAGAAGTTTCTGACCTGCTGAGTTCTTCCAAAATGACTGTGGTCGCCAAATATCAGGGCACCACGGTAAAAGCCCTGCAGCAGCTCCGCCGCGACGCCCGTGCAAACGGCACCAAGGTGAAGGTGGTTAAAAACCGCCTGGTCATCAAGGCCGTCCAGGCAAACGACACGTTGAAAGACGTAAATGTGAGCGACCTGCAAGGGATGCTTCTGTATGCCTTCAACGCTGACGACGAGGTTGCCCCGGCTCAGATTCTCAGCCAATTTGCCAAAGCGAACCCAACCCTTGAGTTCGTAGGTGCCATTACCGGCGAAGGCAAATTCATAGGCAGCGACGATGTCAAAGCCCTGGCAAGCCTGCCAAGCAAGAACAAGCTTATTGCCCAGGTCGTGGCAACACTGTTGTCTCCGGTCAACGATGTTACCAACGCACTTTCCGGCAACCTACACGCCCTGCTCGACGGCATAGAAGCTAAAGCAACCGCTTAAATTTTAAAGAAGGAGATCTACCAAATGGCAGATGTAAAGAAACTGGCAGAAGAGCTAACCAAGCTGACTGTCCTCGAAGTAAACGAACTAAAGAACGTACTCAAAGAAGAGTACGGTATTGAGCCCGCTGCCGCAGCTGTGGCTGTAGCCGCTCCGGCCGCTGGTGACGGTGCCGCCGCCGACGACGAAGGCAAGAGCGAATACGACGTCAGCCTGAAAGACGCCGGCGCCCAGAAGGTAGCCGTCATCAAGGCCGTCAAGGACCTGACCGGCCTGGGCCTGGGCGAAGCCAAGGCACTCGTCGACGGTGCCCCGAAGGTCATCCTCGAGAAGGCCAAGAAGGAAGACGCTGAAGCCGCCAAGAAAGCCCTTGAAGAGGCTGGCGCTACGGTCGAACTGGTCTAGTTTTAATACTAACCGCCACCGAGCACCCTCTGCAAATGCAGTGGGTGCTTTTAGTATGCCATGACAAAATATTGAGCAGAGGCCACGTCATAAAAGCACTAGTTTCACAACATAAATTTGATTTTACTCTGATAATATAGTACCGTTACCATAAGTAACTACTATGCCCAGAGATCCAGAATCGCTGCCGACTGCTTCTATAGTCAACACCGGTGGGGAAACTTATCTGTTACCCACGTACTCAACCCCGGAAGGCACCGGTTTGCGCTTGCACTGGCAGGACATTGCGGCAGCAGTCGTAGCCGCACGCAAGGCGGGAAAGGATGCAAGATGGCTAGATATAGAGTTTCCCTCAGCAATACCCGGCCCGGAGCCGCCACCGGCAGAGTCGGAGCCATCGTACACATTTTTTGACGGCCGCTTTCGGGTAGAGCCAGCAGCTCTGAGTGCGTTCGAAGTTGGGAGCGTACCAAGAAACTGCGGGTTAACACCAACTGAGTTCCGGATTGTACACTGCCTTGGAAGAGTCGCAGGTACTCCAGTGATCTATGAGGGAATTAAAAGAGCCGTGTGGCCAGAGTATAATCCAGCGACTATAGCAACCAAAAATGTAGCCATACATGTCAAAAGACTACGAAGCAAGCTAGGCCCGGCTGGCCCCGAAGCAATCCTTACTGCACCGGGTATCGGATATTGGGCAGTTCCTTAGTTTATCCACAGAAACTGCAGAATAAGCGCCTGGTTTTGACTTGCAACAGCGCGTGTGGTAGGGTAGGGGTGAGGTATAGAAATATACGGTGTGAGATAGAAACGGGAAGTAGAAAACGGGTAGCATACTATGGCAGATGTACCAGAAAAGCAGGTTAAACGGCTCCGGGCTCTTATTCAGGAAGCCGAAACTAATCTGGCAGCCGCAAACGAGCTGTTAGTGAGTCTGGTGGGCGACGACGAAAAAGTACAGGCTCGCGTAACAGACGATGTACTCGGCAAAGTAATAGAAGGTGTATTTGACGGCCAGAACATGGTTGGTTCAGATGGTAAGACTTATCCAGTACCGGCCAACTACGCCAGCAAGTCCAAATTGGTGCAGGGCGACATCCTAAAGCTTACTATCGCCGATGACGGCGCCTTCCTCTACAAGCAGATTGGTCCTATCGCCCGCAAGCAGGTCGTGGGAACGCTTAAGCTCGAGGGTGGTCACTATTACGTTAGTGTCGGTCCTAGAGACTACCGCGTATTACTCGCGAGTGTCACCTACTTTAAAGCCAAGCCGGGCGATCAGGTCAGCGTCAACGTCCCTGAAGATGACTCTCAGGCTGAGTGGGCCGCACTGGAAGCCGCGCTTTAACCTGTAGATATGCTGTGGCAGCTGGCGATTGGGCTGAGTATTATAGCTAGTACCACCACTAGCCTGATACAAAGACGGTACGCACTCCAATCTAGGGCGCCCGAAACATTTCCGTCGGCAGTCTCGTATTTGCTGGGCGTTATGCCCATAGGTATCATTGCCGGACTATTATTACCGCATCATATCGACTGGAGTTGGTGGCTCGGGTTCCTGTTGGTGTTATGCGCCGGTTCTATGGCCGTGAGCGGCTGGATAGGATTTAAGGCCGTTAAACTGCTGCCTGTGGTCGCCTATCAGACTATCGGCCGCTTTACGAACGTCGTCGCTATCGCCCTTGGGTGGATTGTTCTGAGCGAAGGATTGAATGCGACACAGCTCTGGGGAGCTATTGTACTTTTGGTCGCTGCACTGCTGGCAACCTTGGCTCCTGCTCAAAACACCAAAAATCTCCAGTCAATTGAGCGCCGCGTCCACATGCGAGCCGTTTTGCTGACATTGCTCGCCTGCGCCACTCTGGCTGTGGCCCTCGTAACCGAGAAGGGGATACTGGGCCATATGGACGTCGGCGGTGTCATGCTGGTCGGATGGGGGTCACAGACACTAGCCATGCTTTTGCTGGCAACCAAAGATGTTAACAGAACAAATCTGCGTGTATTCAAGCCAGGAGAAATAAAGTGGTCGACCCTCATGGGTCTGGCCAATGGTGTCGGCGGCGCATTTTATGTATACGCGCTGTATCGCTCGGACAACGTATCACTCATCATCGCCCTGACAGCAATAACCCTTCCGCTTACTGTACTGGGTGCTCATATGTTACTCGGCGAACGGGACAACGGCAGGCTCATGCTGCTCAGCTTAACTTTAGGTTTCGGAGGTCTGCTGTTGACCGCTTGGTAAGTATCTATAGGACCGTCTGAGCAAATGTTCCAAGATCTCGTAGTACAATAAGTGAGTCGATGAGCAAAACTTACAGCTACACCATCATATCCAGTCAAATGAGCACCGCAGACGTGCTCGTGGTGGTACTGCGTAGCAATCGTCCACATACCCTCGCCTACAAACCGGGGCAGTACGCAGCTATCAGCTTCATTCACCGGGGACAACCGACAGCCGCCCGCTGTTTTTCGATGGCAAGCTCGCCGACCGAACCAGGCTATCTTGAATTCGCAGTACGGATAGGTAAGGGGTTGAGCCAGAGCACCGCCAGCAGCCTGATACCCGGCGCCAGGGTTACTGTGGAAGGACCGTTCGGCGACATGGTATTTAACGAAAAACGGGATACGTCGGCCTTATTTCTTGCCGAAAGCATCGGCATCGCACCTATCGTCGGTATGCTGCGCTACGTGGCCCGGCAGCAGCTGGCCAGCGACCTGCTGGTACTCTATAGCTGCGCAAACCAGGACGAAGCCCCGCTACTCGCCGAGTTATTCCAGCTTGAGCAGCTCAATCCACGTCTCAAGGTAGTATTCGTACTAGGTTCCGGCATGACCGACAAATTACCCGGGCAGCACATCCTGCGGGGAACGATCAGCCAGCCAGTGCTCAACCAGATTCTCTCCGGCACGTACACCGCCCGGACGTACTTTGTCAGCGGATCGACCAGTTTCGTGCATGACGCTACCAAGCTGCTGTTGGCCAGCGGTGCACCCCTCGAAAGCATCATAACCGAAACCGTGCGCCAAGGACAGGATACACCGCGGCGCATCCAGCACAACATACCTCTGCAGGTATACACGCTGACCGGACTGACCTTGCTACTTGGCACCGCAACCACGCTCGGCGGAGAAGGCCCGGCTACCATCGCCGCTACATCACCGGATCTAGGCGGTAGCGCCAGCAAAAACCAATTATTTCAGGATTTGGGGAATTCCCGTCAGAACACCATAGACCAGACTATCACACAATTACAGAACGGGGGATCAACCGGTGCTAACTCCGACAGTAGCGGGACGACCGGCACCACAAACTCAAATTCCGGCTCTGATAGTAGCGGCTCAGGCTCCAAAGGCACTACTACCGGCAGTGGGACAACAAGCAGTGGATCGGGGTCATCATCGAGCGGCTCCGGCAGCGGCAGTTCATCTTCCGGTTCAAGCTCGTCAGGATCATCGGGTGGATCATCTTCCGGATCAGGATCGGGGTCAAGTTCGGGCGGCAGCACAGGTGGCGGTACCACAACTCCTCCCCCACCCCCAGCAGTTGCTCCAAGCCTCACATTCCAAGCTTCCAGCACCTCCATCACCAGCGGCAATAGCACAACGCTATCGTGGAGCATCAATAGCAGCGCGACCAGTCCGGTCACTTGCACGGCCGGGAACGGCTGGTCCGGCAGCAAAGGAACCAGTGGTAGCCAGAGTGTTAAACCAACTTCCACCACAACCTATACACTCTCCTGTTCTAACAGCGCCGGCTCAAGCAGCAAATCTGTCACCGTCAACGTCGCTCCGGCCTGTGTCAGTACCGCCTCCAACCCATGCTAAGACACGTCCAGACCCGCATCGCGCTGGGTAGTCCGGTGATACTCACCGTGGTGTCAGGCAGCAGTCAACCGATCTTAGATGAGCTATTCCGTCAGCTGTGGCTGCTGATTTTTGAGTTTGAAAAACGCTTCAGCCGATTCCTGCCCACCAGCGAGCTCTCACAGTTCAACCGAGCCGCCGCCGGCCGCCAATCGGCCAGTTCCGAGTTCCGCAATCTGCTGCTTGCCGCCAAACAGATGTCTGCGCTCTCAGATGGATTATTCAATCCGTTCGTACTGCCAGCGCTGCAACGCGCCGGATATACACACTCCATGGTGGCTGCCCATGCCCACGACCAAGTCGACGACTACAGTAACCGGAGTGTCGTGCCATGGAGCAAACTCGAAATAGGTGATGACTGGGCCAGTATTCCCTACGGCACCGCCATTGATCTAGGGGGCTGTGGCAAAGGATACGCCGGCGACTTGCTGGCTGACCTAATTGATGCGCGTGATGACGTGCAAGGTTATTGGTTCTCGCTCGGCGGTGATATCGTGGCACGAGGGTTGGACGAGCACAGGCACCCGTGGGTTATCCAGGTCGAAGACATGGTCGGCACGCGCACCATTGCCGGACAATGTGTCACATCCGGTCGAGAACGCTACGCGGTCGCCACGTCTTCTATCCTGCGGCGCAAGGGAACCAAAGCTGGCAAAGCCTGGCACCACCTCATCGACCCGCGCACCAACCGGCCAGCCCGGACCGATACCGCTACGGCGAGCGTCTGCGCCTCTACTGCCTTGGTAGCCGACGTACTGGCATCGTGCGCGGTTATTTTAGATAGCGGGCAAGCAGCCGATTTTGTCTCCGCCAGAGGTGCTACCGGTGTCCTGTTGCAATCCAAACAAAGTATCTGCGTCTATCATGGTAACCTCGTACCACCGCCAACCACTGATTGATTCCGGTTGCTTAAGTACCACCGTTTCAGCTATTGTAATAGTATAAGCACCATGTGGATATCCCAGTTCTTTGCAGTACCTCGCCCGGCCACCAGCGTATCCGCGCTCGCCGCCCTCAGCGGCACATCATGGCTGTGGCCGCTCAGCCGTGCATCCGGTATGCTGGCGGCAATCTTGTTAGCATTGCTAATTATTTCCGGCATCAGTCAGGTTACTGGTCTGTCTTACCACTTACTTGAACCTCTGCCTGCCTGGAGACTGCACCGCGCTCTCGCTACAGCACTCGGCATCTGCATCTTTATCCACACTGCTGCGCTGCTGATCTACGCAGGCTCCCTGTCCGCAGCTGCATTAGCCGTTCTCCCGTTCGCAACATCCACATTTAGCGGTTTTTCCGCTATGCTGTCGCTCGCTGCAGCAGCCGGCATTCTGGTTGTTTTTGCTGCAATTATTTTTACGCTTGGGACGGTCTTTTGGCATAACAGCCAGCCGTTTGCCTTGCGAATACTACTGTACCTGCTGTGCATTGTGCTCGCCGTAGTTTTCTTA
>CAZMWE010000013.1:0-27745 GCA_964570005.1 uncultured Candidatus Saccharibacteria bacterium
TTAGCAACAGCGCGTCGCTCAAAAGGGGTTCCCAGCGCGAACCCCACGCCCAGCCAAGCATAAGCACTTAGAACACAAACGGTATGAGCATCTTTGTTTTGGCTTTGTACGACGGATAGACTTTTGGAAACTGTTGCGTCATCAATTTTTCTTCGACGAGGGCACTATAGATAAAGAAAACAGAAGCGATAATAAAAACTATCAGCCAATATATGTTGACGATAAAGAACGACCCTAGCACCATGAGCAAGATGCTGGTGTAGATTGGGTGTCGGATGTAGGCATACGGCCCTGACGTGACTAGCTCTGGATTTTGTTTCTCAGTCATAGGCATGCCCCAGTTTTTTCCCAAACATCGCCGAGCCGAAATAGCCAGCATAAAACCAATTAGGAACATAAGAAGCCCAGCTGTCAACACTAGGTGGTTATTGATTGCGTTTTGGTAGTGATTTTTTAATGAATCTGGCAGATTCTTGAACAGGATAACCAGCGCGACGGCTATAGGAAAGGTAACTATGCGTATACGAATGAACTGCTTTAGATTCGCATGCGAGTGTGTGCCTTTTTTAGATCCACGGGCCGAGGCAATCCAATACAGCCAGAAAATAATCCAGCCTATGGCAATGATGAAGGTTAGAGAGTGCATAGTTTTAGTGTAGCAAAATTCTAACCTCGTAACAGATACTTAGCCAAGCATAAGCACTTTGCTTCTTCAGTAGCCCTTCAGCGTATTATGATATAGCATACCTAACTATGGATATACGTACTTTAATTAGAGTACTAAATGCATCGACCATACTGCTCAGTGGCCTGATTTGGCTTGGTGCCGCTGTATTCCTCCGGGTAAAGAAATATAAGAGCTTCGTATACTTGCTGTTCTTCACAATATTCTACTTTTACATCGTTGCTGTTTTGTATTACACGATATTTAAGTTTCAGTCGCTCTTTCTGCTGAACTGGTTGAGTCCAAACCAGCTTATGTTGAAAGGGCATACAGTCGTACAGGGCATTAATCTTGTACCGCTAGTTGCACTCAGATTGGCCGATGTAAAGACCTCACTACTCAACATCCTGTTGTTCATTCCGTTTGGTTTTGGACTACCCTTTATTTCGAAGCTGCAAATGAGAAAAGTAATTATCACTGGCGCACTGTTTAGCATTACAATCGAGCTTTTGCAATTACTTACAGGTGTTCTGGCGCATAAGTCGTTCCGGACTGCGGATATTAATGACGTGATATTCAATACTACAGGAGCTGCAATTGGCTATCTGTTATTTATCCTATTTATACGCATTTATCGCAACCATTCTCGCAACTGGAAGATAGTAAGTCACCCGATCTTTAAATATATCGCTGAACGACCACAGAGAGATATACACTTGAGCGGTAAATCGAAAAAGATACTCATTACGGCTCTAGTAGTCATTATTGCCGCTATGGTTACCTCTTATGCCATTTATCCAAAGGGTGACCATAAAGAAAGTGCGATTCCTCAAAGCGGAAATCTCTGCGGTAATACGAATGGCACCGGACAGATTATCAGTAAGGGTTACTCCGCCATCACTATTAAGCGGTATGACGGTGTTGTACAAACCATTAATCTAACAGCGGAAACAGATATCAGAAACTCGACAGGTACGATATCTGAGTCGGGTTTGAAAATCGGAGAACATGTAACGTTGGTTGTCCATGACCACAAGACTGCATCCACTGTTTTAGTTTGCAAGGAATAACATTCTAACTTCGTAACAGATACTCAGCCAAGCATAAACGGAAAGAAGTCTTCTTTAAAGTTCGCTTACTAGGCAACGGAAATATTTTCTGACAATATTCACTTATTATTAACGGCTGGGCTTATGTTAACAAGCCAGTTCACGCCAAATTTATCAGTGCACATCCCAAAGGTATCACCCCAGATAGCTTTTTCGAGCGGCATTGTTATATTACCCCTAGCCGACAGCTTCTCGAAGTATCCACGTAGCTCTGTTTCATTATCACCGATTAGCGACATGTTAAATCCTGCAACAGGTTTATATTCCATTCGCTTTGGCGTATCAGAAGCCATGAATTCAATACCATCAGCCTCGAGCACTGAGTGCATGACCAAATCGTCTTCGCTTGGGTCTTTTGAAGCTTTAAATTCTTTGAATGTATTAATTTGAAGCTTGCCACCAAATATAGACTTATAAAATTCCATGGCTTCACGAGTGTTGTTTTTAAAATTTAGATAAGGATTAAGTTTAGTATGCATACCGCCTCCAATGATTATTTGTAAATCATATCATTTTTGGGCTACACCGAGTAACTCCGAATAAATTCTTGTCCTTACTCCCTCTGCAATTCATTACAATCTATATAGGTTTAGGCTGTGTACTTCCCGTCAGTATGGTTCTAACCTCGTAACAGATACTCAGCCAGCATCTTCGACAGATGCAAAGTGTGCCAAACGTTGTAGCTTACGTTATATATCAAGACAAAGTACGCATGCATCGTCGCAGCCAAAATAAGAAACACTTTCCGGGTTATCTCATCGGCCCAGGTGGCCACATAAACGAAGGAGAGGACGTACCACAAGCGGCCTGTAGAGAAATCGAGGAAGAAACAGGCATTATCGTTCCTCCTAGCTCTCTAAAACTCAAGTTTGTTGGTATTCACCATCATACAGATACTCATACTGTATGGGTGAACTGGGGCTATTTATCGAAACCTAGTGATATCAAAGGTAGCCTCACACAGTCCGACGAAGGAACCTCCGAGTGGATAGGTCTTGATGAACTCATGAAAATTAAGGACAGCATCTTCCCTCCGTCACTCGAATACTTTGACCATTTACTCAACAACAACTCAGGTGTTCTCTACACGAGTAGTGAGTGGAGTGGCAATCACTTACAAAGAACGCTAAGCGAAAATATTCTAGCACCTTAGAGATTATAGACGAATGAATTGATTACGGAGGAGAGTGAATGGAGGAATTCATTATTGCTACTCTTCCATTTCCAAAATTATTACTTCACCATTGCAATATATAAAGCCAAGTTTCTCTAATTTTTGGGCTACAAGAACGAAATCTTCGAGGATGGTGTGCCAAATAGTGGGCTCATCCCCAGCCAGTTCAAATAACAGAGGTGGAAATGCTCCAAGTTTTGGGGCATAAGTTTTAATTTGGCACACTTTTATCATTTTGGCCTCACGTGCCGCCATTTTCATCCTTTCTCAGATATAATTCGAGCATGTGGCTCTTCTATTCATTACTATCTGGCGGTCTCTACACGGCCGAAAGTCTTTTACAGCGCTTTCATTTGCGTAAGCAAAAGGACGTATGGACATTCGCACTCTTCTATAGCCTCATCGGCGCTATTGTCACATTCCCTTTTGCGGTTGCGTCGCCCAAGATACCGACGCATATCACCACTTGGCTGCTTGTATTCCTAGTTGGTATATTGATAGTCGCGAACAATATGCTATTTTTCAAGGCGACTAGCCTCGTTGAGATATCCGTCGTTAATTCACTGCAAAAGCTACGGCTGGTCTGGATATTTTCACTCAGCATCCTTTTACTACATGATTCGTTCAGCTGGCCTGAGCTATTAGGAACGATTCTTGTAATTTGTGCTGGCTGGATCATCCTGCACAGTTTCAAGCGTCCTGAGTCTGCTAGGGGCATATGGCTTGTTTTGATATTGTCTCTTGTTAATGGTGGCATCATTATACTTTTTAAGTACTTACTATCTTCATTTAATTCGGTTAGTCTTACCTTCTTCGCTGATTATCTTCCAGCCACACTACTTACTGCATTAGTGGCGCCTAAGGCGGCAACTCGCATCAAAGACATTTTCAAGGACGACTGGCGTGTAATTTTCCTAGCTTGTAGCCTCGGCGCATTTTCTAACCTGGCCCTAAATGCCGCGCTTTCACTCCATGATGCATCTGGCGTATTAGTCATGAATGAAGCATTCCTCATACTCGTCTTGGTTGGCGAGCACATCTTCTTGAAAGAGCGAGAAAAAACATGGATAAAAGCCGCAACTGTGGCGCTGGCGATAGCGGGAGCCGTGCTTATAGATCTCAGCCACTGAGAATAACCTTCCCGTTAAAATAGGTGAAGCCGAGTTTCTCCAATTTGCGAGCTAAAAGTCAATAATCAGAAAGTAAAGTGTGCCTAATAGCGGACTCTTCTCCAGCCAAGAAAAATGACACATACGCAATGCATGTGTCATTTTTCTTGTTTATGCTTGCTTTTACTTTATTTTTAGCTCTTTCCGATCCTCGGCAAAATCATGCACTACCGCTCCAAGCAGCGTCTGATATGGAATGTTGTTCCGCTTAGCTTTTGCCTTGATCTTAATTAGATCAAGCTGATTAATGCGTAATGTAATGGGCTTGGAAGTATTCAGCTGATGATAGCGCTCAGCGGCTTCTTTGAGCATTTTTTTAGTGTCATCGAAGTTAGGGACTTCTTCAAAGTCGTCCTTTTCAAAGGCCTCTTCTAGCAATCGCTCTTCTTCGTCTAGAGCGAGATCAGAAAACGGTTCATTCATATTACTCATGATTATCTCCTTTTATATATTTTTTCGTTAAGGCACTGCTCGGGTAAATGGTTTTAAGAAATATTTCGTTCTTTTGTATATTAATCACATAAGGCACAGCATATGCGTAGTTTTTGATTCTTATTACGTAAATTCGCTGATTTGGGCGGCTTTTGCTTAGGTGGGCTATATCTGCCAGCAAGTCTCCCTTGCTAATAGCACCGATGATTTTGTCAAAACCTACACCTCTCGTGGCTTTCAAAAGCTGATTCTTTTCTTCACTGAAATTAATATCAAAAGCCATTACTATTATGATAAAGACTTGTACATGTATTGTCAATACAATTTAAAACCGCTAATTGCTCCCCGCAGGTTTTTATACAATCACGCGCTAGGAACAGGGTCAACAATAATCACGCTGCCAGTGTGGTAGACAAACCCTAATTTCTCTAATTTTTGTCCGACAACAATGAAATCCGTAATCAAGGGGTGTCAGTTGAGAGACTCATCCCCAGCCTTGAAACCTTTGATAAATCCACAGTTTAAATTGTGGATTTATTGCTACAAATAAGGATAATCGAGTCCTACTTAACCACTCAGACGGTGTTAGAATATATACATGAGCTTGTCCTATGACGACCTACAAGCGATCCGTAGTATCGTTGAAGAAACGGTGAATTCTCTTCGTGGCGACATTGAAGCGCTAGGCAACGACATTAAAGATACTTATGAAATGATAGCTGGGCTTCAAAAAGCAGTTGGAGGCAGCGAGTCATTTCAAAAGTTAAGTGTCGAAAAGAAGATACTTAGACTGCACGCCGAGTTAGTAGAGGCAGCTAAACAAGCTGGTGTAACCCTACCAAGCCATTAAGTCCCGACCTGTGAGTTATTACCAACAGCCCTCTTATCGCGATAATGCCCTTTTGTTTATCTATTAACGCAATCCAGCTCCTCAAAAGTTTGGAATGAGAACCATTCCCCCAGCCAAGCGTAAATATGTTTACCTCTTTATCAACGAAACTATTTCCCTATTTATCCATAATTCTATTCAGATTAGAGTACCACTCTCGTTGAGATTCATATAGTTGGTTGATGATCGGCACCGATCTTATCTGATAGGGTATATATTTTAACCAAGCCACACGATCATTATCGTTCATGGCTTCTTCCATGGACCAAACTGTATCCAGTGTATTTAAATACATTGAGGCCAGCGCTTTGGCCTTTTGCTCTTGGCCCTTAGGGAGCTTCCCGCCTTCGATGAAATAAGGGCGGAGTTCAGGCTGGTCTATAAATATACGATTCAATTGAATCAGAATTGATCCAATTTGGCCGTTCGCGCTTACGGCTCTCGCACGTTTGTTGGATATCCAAGCCATGAGAGCGCCTAGCATAGAGACAACTGCGCCCACGACTGAGATCCACGTGGTAAGGCTCATAAGACAACTATAGCTAGACTACCAGTGTATTTCAAGGAACCTCCGGAATGGGAGTTTCGTACGACTTATTTTGGGTTCATTACAAACCCCGCCCATCACAAACAGATGAGCAGGCTGCAAAAAATCACTCGATAAGTTCCGCTTATAGCAAACTCATCCCTAGCCAATGTATTTCACGATCTCATCGTCTATGATGACCGACTTCCAGTGACACCTAACGGTATATAGGACTATTGGTATACAATATTTTTATGAATATAAGCAGAAGCAGAACTAGCAGTTCCCGTACCGTAGTAAGCCGTATTTTTATCACCACAACCCTGATATCGTCATTCGGCTTAGGAGCCGTAGCGGCTCCGACAGTGTCAGCCGTTGCAGTCCCATCAAGCTTAATGCCAGCAGGTAAAGTATCCTTAACCTTTGACGACGGATTGCAAAGTGCGTATACGAACGCCGCCCCGATTTTACAAACCTACGGCTTAACTGGGACTGATTATGTTCCGACTGGCTGTGTTGGATCAGTCGGTACTTGTCCCGCCAACCCCGACGCCACATACATGAACTGGGCGCAGGTGCAGGCGCTGCAAAACACTTTTAAATGGGAGGTCGGCTCACATACGATCGACCACCCGTGCCTTGCTAACGATTGCGACGGTGTGCCTACGATATCACCCGCCCGAGAAATAACGGAGCTGACTGGCAGTAAGCAGGCCTTGGGCACGTACGGCATTAACGCTACAGCGTTTGCCTCACCTTATGGTGATTACGATAACAATGCACTCGCCCTAATCGCCAAAAGCTATTCATCTCACCGTGGGTTTGCTGACATCGGCTTCAACACCTTTCCGTACAACGATCTACTACTCGTCACTCAGCAGGTTCAAGGTAAAGTGACAGTTTCGCAAGTTGAAAAGTGGGTCAATACCGCCATAGCCAACAAGCAATGGCTTGTCCTGACGTTCCACGATATCCTACCAAACGCCAGTACCAATCCCGATGACTACCAGTGGAGCTCAGCCAAACTAACTCAGCTCGCATCCTATTTGAAAGCTCAGAACGTGCCTGTCGTGAACCCTTCGAACGGGATTGTGTCCGGAAGCAATAATCTACTTCCCAACTCATCGTTCTCCGACGGCATAGCCGATAACTGGACTACAGATGACCTCACCAATATCAAGGCAGACTCGGGGGGAAACGGTAGTTATCCGAATCCGGTTAACTCTATATCCATCACTGCCGCTTCAAAGCAGACTCATTTGTCTTCACCACTGACCAATGTAAATCCCGTTCAGACGTATGTATTTAAGAACTTCCTAAACATAACGAGCATCAAAAGCGGTGGGTTCTCATTCAATATCAACGAGTACGACGCAAGCGGCAAGTTGATATCAAGTCAATCTAAGCTAGGCATTGCATCCTCCAGGAGCCAAAATACTATTTATGTAGAAGATGCTAATTTTACCTATAAGCCTTCTTCGACCAAAGTGTCTAAAATCCAGTTGCAAGTGGTCATAAAAGCAAACGCCGGTGCGCATGCTTATTATGCGAACCCGCAAATGTATGTTGAGCAATAGCTAAAACTACTGAAATAGGCTATCGAGTTCACGTTTGACTATTCTTGTACGCTAGGCTCGGCGAATGAGGATTTGCGCCCTCCGGCTGATGATGACAGGTTATACTAATAGAGTTCTCTGCCGGCTACAAAGATATTTCTACCTTATTGCATAAGGCTAGCCAAGCGAGTCTAGTTTAGAGCCATACGGTTCAGCAAAATACGCATTATGAAAGACTTCTCCGGAAGTCTTTTTGGTACATTCTTATACCGAAAGAAATACGAGAAAATACAGGCAAAGCAAATTAAAAGTCGGTACTGGATATGCCATTACTAGCCACTAGTCGTCAGGAAAGTCATCGAGGTCAATCTCTCGAATCGACTCTTCGCGGTCAATATCAACCACCAACTGTAAATGAGCGCCCTGGTTCTCCCGGCCGGGAAATGTACCGTACCGCTTGATTGATGGCGGCCTGTCTGCTGGCGCAAAAAGTCGCATATACGGCAGCGCACGGCCGCTCTCCATAGCACCCGCAGCGTAGGCGGCGCCGAATGCAGCCATCATGCGCAGTTCGTCACGGTTTGCTTCTGCCACTTTCATCACATTACGCTTTTCGAGCTCCTCGAATTCCAATTGCTCGCATGCCGGGTCCGCGCTTCTTTCCGCGTCAGTAGGTGGTTCCGCATTCTGTCCAAACGTCACCGCAAAGGTGTTAAAGGTCAGTCGGCTGACCTTATCATCGTCATAGTAGTCTATATAAGCTATACCAGCCTCATCGACACTCACTATGATTGTGCGATGGCCAGTATCCTTCTTACTTTTAATATCACGTGTGCAGAACTTCGTATAATTGCTAAGGATTTCATTCAACAGCACACCCACCTTTTCACCTTGGTCGCCACCTATTTTACGTTCGGCAACACGCTCAAGCCACACATCATTTTCGTACGTCATGCCCTCAGACAATGGTTCTCTCTGTTTATGTAGAAAATAATTATGGGCATCACCTACCAGGATTATCCGACGTTGGCCTTCGGCATGTTCATTGCGCCAGCTGGGTGGAATTCGGCCATCATCGTAGCGGACATCCGGAGGCAGAGGCGCGTCATATGGCGTGGTTTCGCCGTCACCAGGCTGATCGCGGCCAGCTTGTCCGGAAGTATCGCCGGCATTTTGCAACGCCATTGCGCCCAAATCATGCGGTAGGCCGGTAAACTCGCGCAGTAAGTTTGGGTTGTCTAATATTGCTAGATCTGCTTTAGTCCAGACTGGTGTGTCGACAGATAGCCCGTCGGGGCGATTCGTGGGATCGCTCGTACAGTTTATGGCCTCTACGGTAATTGTCACGCAACGGTTATATCACATAATAAACACAGTTTCAACTATATAATGTGGTATAATTTTAGTAATTAGCCGGAGGCTGGCGGCAATGAAGATAACCAAAGTAGAGATCCGCACACTCAAGCTGCCCCTTACACGCAGCTTTGCGACGGGTTTTGGCATAGTAGACACCAAAGAAACCGTGATAGTTAAGTTATACACAGCGGACAGCTTGGTGGGCTACGGCGAGTCAGCGGCTCTATCGGTGCCACTGTTTAATGGTGAAACCGCTGAAACCTGCGCATACATTCTGCGTGATTTTCTTGCCCCGGCGGTCATTGGCAAGCGCCTTGATACTATTGATGACTTCTTGGTAGCCCTGCCACCCCTGCACGGCATCCATACCGCCAAAACCGGTCTAGAGTGCGCCTTTTGGCACTTGCTGGCCCAGCGCGATGGTAAGCCGCTCAGCGAGCTTATGGGCGGTATCCGAACCGAAATACCCATAGGCGAAAGTATGAGCATTAAACTGTCCGTACAAGAGCTACTGCAAGAAACCGAGCAGCGACTGCGTAAAGGTTATCAACGCATCAAAATCAAAATCATGCCTGGCTGGGACCAGGAACCACTGGCCGCTATCCGCAAGGTTTGGCCCGATATATTACTCACCGCCGACGCCAACGCGAGCTATACCCTGTCTCAGCACGAGGATGAGCTACGAGCACTCGACCAATTCAATCTAGCCATGCTGGAGCAACCGCTGGCCGCCCGTGACTTTATCGGCCACGCTAGTCTGCAAAAGAAACTCCGCACACCTATCTGCCTAGACGAAAGTATAGAGAACCTGGACGACTTGCGCACCGCCGGCGTACTCGGTGCTGGCAAGATTGTGAATCTCAAGCCAATGCGTGTCGGCGGGCTACACGAATGTCTGAAGCTCTATGATTTTGCGGCCATACACGACCTGGAAGTGTGGTGCGGCGGTATGCTTGAGACCGGCATTGGCCGGGCATTCAACATTGCGCTTGCCTCAAAGGAACGTTTTTACCACCCCGCCGATATGTCACCTTACCAGTTCTTTTTTACCGAGGACCTGGTAGAAGACAGCTTCATCGTTAAGCCCAACGGTTGTATCGACGTTCCAACCATACCGGGCTTGGGCTACCACGTAAGTGATACGCAAATCCAAAAGTTCACTACCCAAAAAACGATTGTCACAGCCTAGCAGTGTTAGAAATCTGAGCGTTGTTTACCTTATGGCTTGCTAGACTGGGCTAGAATGTTACACAATGCGTGGGGGACTCTTACATTATGGATCGTTGGGACAGTTGTCCGTGTATAGGCTTGGCCCGTCTTTAGTTTGTTTACATATGCTTTGAGTAGTCTGTAAGGCATAGGCCGGGAAAATACCGGACGAAGTATTGATGGGAATACGTACCTGCACACGACGCAGTTCATCTCCGGCCTGGCCAGTTGAATCGATCAGGGC
This sequence comes from uncultured Candidatus Saccharibacteria bacterium, assembly GCA_964570005.1. Lineage (GTDB taxonomy): Bacteria > Patescibacteriota > Saccharimonadia > Saccharimonadales > UBA4665 > JAJZCD01. Next base: position 10,329 of record CAZMWE010000013.1, read on the forward strand.
CTGGCCGCCCACGAAGCTTGCGCCGGCTGATGTGGCAGGATTGATGGCGTGAGTGACATCGCCGCCCGCAACCGAGAGCTTGCCGGCATCCTGGTACATCATGGTTAGGCGCGCGTAATATTGCGTACTTCCCCCCGCTATATTGAGCAGGAGCGAGCAGCCGCTACTTGTGCAACTCACTGGAATAATTTGTACCGGACAGTCACCGTTACTTACATTGCAGGTAGGATTATTCGAAGCCAAAGGGTCTACCGGCTGTGTTTTCGGCGGCCAGCTGATATTCGCAGCACTTACAAAGGGGCTACCTGAATTGTATGAAGGGATTAAATAGAAGCTCATAACAGCCTGGTCGGAACTGAGTGAGACGTTAGACACGTTCGTGATATCCGTGATGTCCATGCGCAAGATACCGAACGCGCAGTTCCACTGATCATAAGAGGGTAGTGTTATGCCGTTAGCGGCAGACCCGGTGCAGGCACTCAGGGAATATGGAGAATTTGCCTGTGCAGTCCACAAAAACTTCAATTGAGTAAACGGTTCATTGTCGGTATTCGCAAAATACAATATTTGGCTGTTATTCTGCGTAAGCGGTGCTACCGATAACGTCGAGGGTTCGGTATTAACCATCAGACAGGTATACGCAGTGTTCGAGGGAGTGTCGAGTATGTTAACCGTGGTTGAAGCTCCGATGGTGGTGTTATCAAGCGTGTGTATAAAGGATGTACAATTGCCGAACGTATTTACATCACTACCTTTGTTGGCTGGATCGGTCAGATAATGTATAGCTGCGTTGACGCCGCTTTCGGCAGCGTAGTAAGCTTGCGTGCTCAATTGGTTATCCAAAGCTTGGCGCTGGTCACGCCGAGCTCCTTCGGCAAAGCCGATAACAATGAGTGTAATAACACTCAGCATAATTATCGTCACGAGGATAGAAACCATCCCCCGTTCATCCTTTTTGGGCATATTCACGTTGTTCATCTTACAGTATAGTGTACGGCTCTGTTGTATCATGTGTCACCCCGTACCCCTATAAGACGGGCGGTAATGAACTATACGACTGATACATACAGTGGATCTGCGTAGGATCCTCAGAGCAGCTCGTTTGCGCCACCGACGGTCCGCTCAACCAAAGCTCAGGTGTATAAACAATCCGTTCGGCCGGAACGCCAGAAACGGCATTCGATTTGGCAATACTCCCGGTAGTCCTGCCAAGAATAACTTGATTTGCCGCCACAGCACCATAAATAATAAGCGCCTGCACACTACATCTAGCATAGTCCTTGAGTACATGTGAAAGTCCATTGCCGTCAGCGCACGTAAATATCTGCCCATTGGAACTGCCGTTAGACTGGGCATCGTAGAGACCATGCAGCTCACTGACGCTTGGGTTAATGAAAATATCGCCATTTGAAACGAGCAGGCTAAACTGAGGTATGTCTTGCAAACGTGTATAGTTGTCATAGGTAATATTGCCACCAAGATACACGTTGCCGCCCGTAACAATAACCGTAACACGCACTCCAGGCCGTAGCTGTATACCGTTAAATGTCTGATCACCGGTCAGACGCACAATATAGCCAGTACTATTCGCGGTTAAACTGTTCCAGTCAGGCTGCGAGGTGTAATCCGCCGTACCAGTAACACTGCCGGCATAGTCCGGCACGCACCAGCTACCAGTGTAGGATCCCAGGAAATTGCCACCATACGCTGAAGCGCCCGGGGCAGCGTTGGAGCCAGCCAACGCACTTGGCAGATGCACGGCGATACCATCGCTGCTTCCCCCCAACCCGCTCGTGATATTATTCGTCAGATCTGACGCGAACCCAGTGATACTACCTGTCGCAAGAGCCATTTGCCGAGTACCCGCACCAAAATAATTAGGGGAAGCCCCGCCTGTATCCAGATTGTAACCCTTAATATCAGCAGCGGAATTGTCAGTGCAGCTAGTACCAAACCCCTGCCCCGCGGACACGTCACCGCCAACAACATCAAAATACGGCTGATAGGCTATAACTATTGGCGCCGAGCACGAGGTTGTCGGCACCTGCGAACCCGTCACTTGCCACGTGAGCGTAAACGTTCCAGAAACGCTGGTAGCGGGCACGTTAAGTGTCGCGGTGGCCGTACCATTCGAAATCGAGGGATTCTTCGTCGTCTGGCTAATCGTACGGTACGGGGATGGGCCGTTTAAAGTAACAGCCATGGCATCGGGGCCAAATTCCAAGGGCGCGGCGCTGGCGGGAGTGTATTGTACTGATGCCTGGAGTGCAAACGGACGGTTCGGGTCAGGCATAGCAACGCTTGCCGTAAAACCAGCACAGCTGACCGTCGCCGGTGGGGACGGCGGAGCGAGAGCTTCAAGCTGGCCCAGCATGTTACCACAGAAATGATCCAAGGAGAACTGGCTGCCATCCGGGTTATGAAACACCACGGCATCCGAGAGACCATAGTCGTCTTCGTCTACCCCTTTCCATAGTATATCCCGAGCATCGGTGCTAGGCAGCACTGGCGGATCTGTCACCCGTCCCTGCCAACAAAGCGTCGGAGCAGTTGGGTAACAGGCATGCCCACTGTCCGGATATCCTAACGGCTTGAATATTGACTGATTCCAATTAATCCACCCTTTGCTTGCATAGTAGTTAACACGGGCAACCCAGTCGCTTAGATGTGTTGGATCTTGAGCATAGGCTACCGCGGCTGACCACGTGCAGGTAGTCGTAGTCGGATTGGAGGCATACCACTGACAAAGCGCAGGACCAGATACGCCAAGCATGGAGTCAATCGTGGCTGCAGCACCAAAACTGTCGTAATCGTAGTTCGAGGCACTCCCACGGGCCAGATATGTCTCGTACAGAGACTCAAACGATGTTACATTCAGATTTGCCGGAAGCGCGTCGGCATTCAGGTTGCTCACGTTATATATAATCACGTTGTTTCGGGCAGCGTACGGGGCTGAACTGTCATATACATAAAAGTCCGCGTTCGTGACATAACCGTGACATCCGTTGCGTCCTAGCTGAACGAAACCGCAATAGAACGCGTTTTGGCTCGGAGGGGCAGCATTCACAACATAGCCACCAATGGTGAATGCGAATATGCAAGCCATCGTGAGCATGCTGAGCCGCTTAAGCAAACGTAAATTGTACTTCATAGATCAACCTGTTGATTCTGTTGCAGCTGCTGTATAGCGTGCTGATAGTACGCAGTGGGGGGAGATAGGCCGTCGGAATTTTGGCTCATCGCCGCCAGTTGCTGTAAGACCGGTATGAGCTGCTGGCGCGCTCCTGCGGCGTAGCCAGCCGCAAGCTCACCTTGGAGCGCCGCCCGCTTTTCTGTGGCATCATATTTCGGGGCAGCCTTAAAATTCGCTGTAGCTTTGGAATATTCTTTCAGGTTCATGTATGCCGTTCCGGCATACATATAATACTCGGCCAGGGATTTGTTGTTGAAGGTGTATTTTCCCGATTGCTTGCCGGCAATAAGCTTTGACGTATCATCAATAACCGACTGATTTTCACTCCTGCTCAAATCAGTGGTAAGACTTTGCTGTAGCACCGCTTGCTCGGCGGCGTCGGCTTTGCGGCCTTCCCCCGAAGCGTTACGATGTGCCAGCCACCAGCCCCACCCACCCACACACACTACGGCGGCGACCAGGCAAACGACAGCAACGATAATCCTTCTGTTGGCGTGCACAAACGAACGAGATACTGTCGGTATCGTTTTTATTTCAGCAGGTTCATCCACCTCTACTGATTCTTTCGGTTGTTTTATCTTACCTGCAAGCACTCGGCTATTCCATTACATGGGACTCGTTATCTTACAACCCCACCACACTCGAACCAAAGTTGCGAGCTTTTTAACACAATGTAGGTTATGCTTACAGATTAGCGCAGCATAGAAATTATAACAACGGTCATTATGCATCTCTCGGCTTAGTAATCCACAGGCATCAACCTATCATCAGACATTTCTTATAAAAACGCAGAGGGCGTATTCTCAATAGCCTCTTGTGATAACACTTCGCTTTCCCCGGCACGACAATAGGACAAAGCTTTAGCCCCGTACGGTTATGCTATTAGTAAGCAAGTACACGGATCAACGCTTTTTGCCCAGCTTTGGCAAAGAGAAAGTGTGAAGAGACTACAGTTTGATTCTCAGGTATTTTTTATTCCGACAGCAATACCCCGACCGGTAGGTCGTGGCGATGGAGTCGCCCCCGCACCCTTGTAGGGGCGTCCGGGCGTTCCCGGACTGACATATACTGTACACATGCCCGTGTATCGTCGAATGAGTCACTGTGTGTTTGCCTGTGACTACCATCTGGTGTGGCCGACGAAATACCGACGCGATATTCTCAATCCCGGGGTTCAGGGCTATCTCAAGGAGTTTCTCAAATCGTGGCCGGAGCATCATCCCGACGTTATCCTTAAAACCGTCAATACCGATAAGAACCATATCCATCTGCTGGTGTCCATTCCGCCCACTAAGTCAGTCGGGATGGTCGTCAAGACCTTGAAGAGCGTGACTGCCCGAGCCCTGAAGGAGCAGTTTCCATTCCTCAAAACAGTCTATTGGGGCACCGACAGTATTTGGTCGGCAGGTTACTTTGCAAGTACCGTCGGCATTAACGAAGCGGTCATTCGTCGATACATAGAACAGCAAGGTTTAGAGGATGCGGGGCAAAACAACATCGAGTTGTTTTGAAGAAGACTGATACCGCGAGCGGAAGCTCGTCGGAGAGTCATTTGTTATACTCACCACGTATGACGAAGAATACACTGCCAGTCTACCCCCATAGCCCTGCGGAGAGAAAGCGCTACGAAGTGCTTAACCGGTTGGCAAGTCAGCACAGTTGGCGATTCGTACAGGACACAACTATACGCATGTTGGATGGTAGTAGCCTGTACGACGTGGTGCGGCATGACTGGAATTATCAGAACCACATCATTGGTGATGATTGGGAATACGCCGAGATCAGTTTTACAGTACGCGGCCACACAGGCTTTAGCCATCTCCGAAAGCGCCGGATTACCTACGCCGTTATGCACGCAAGGCTGCCGCGGAAGTTACCGAATGTTGTCTTCGACAGCATCGATCACCAACGTAAAGAGTTCCGGATTGTGTTTGACCGCGGACAGCGAATTCAACTCGAGGGTAACTTTAACAAATATTTTGTCACCTATTTTGGGCACGGCTATACGATTGACGACCTAAGCTTTATAACTCCCGAGGTCATGGAAGCCCTCATAGATGCGCACGAATATAACGTCGAGATAGTTCACGACAGCTTGTTACTTTTCAGCCAGGTGCAATCCGACCCCGAAACCCAGGTACTTGCCATGAGTAAGGCTATCCGGCTCATACGAAAGAAACTGCTCAACAATATTATTGCCTACCGGGACGACAGAGTACCGCGCGACCAGAGCATGTTCATAGTAGCCAGAGCTGGCATGTTTCTTAAAAGGGGATATGTTAAGCCTGTACTTGATCTGTTAATTTCCGCGCTGCCCTACTTTATTATCGTAGCCGTGTTAGTAACCCTGCTTCTACACACTCTTATCTACTAAGCCGCTCAGCTGCAAAGCACTCGGCCCTACAAACCCTTTCGAGGACTTTTTGTTTGACATGACACATTCAGTATTTATACTTTTACTAGGAATCTAGTATAATAGTAATATTATGATAACGTTCCGCCTTAACACGCATAGTGGCGTTCCACCCTACTTGCAGATAGTGCAGCAGGTAAAGCAGGCGCTGCAGGTAGGCATTTTGCAGCCCGGTGACCAGTTGCCGACTGTGAAGGAAGTGGTGACGCATGTAGCTATCAATCCGAACACTGTGGCCAAGGCGTACCGGGAGCTGGAGATGCTTGGGATCACCGAAGGACGAACCGGTAGTGGCACATTTGTAAAACAGCGCCCGGCCGGGCCATCACCCCAAGTACAGGAAGCATTGAGCCAAGATCTTGCAGGCTGGGCAACCAAAGCTCGCAAAGCAGGCCTTGGCGACGAAGAGATCGAAGCGCTACTCAGAATCGTATTACATAAGAAATAAGGGGTAACCATGGGGACAGCAGCAATACAAACAAATGGGCTCGGCAAGCGCTACGGGTCGTTCTGGGCACTCGAAAATTGCAATATATCGGTGCCACAGGGCAGCGTATCAGCACTGGTAGGTCCGAACGGGGCCGGTAAGTCAACGCTGCTACAGGTCTTGGTGGGTCTGAGCAAAGCTAGCGCCGGCGAAAGTAAGGTACTCGAAAAAACCCCGATGCAACACGAGGATTTTCTGAGCGATGTCGGCTACCTGGCACAAGAGATTCCGCTCTACAAAAACCTGAACGCGGCTAACCATATCAAAATGGGCAAGCATCTAAATAAGCGGTTCGACGATGCTTTCATACGCAAACGTTTGAAAGAGTTACAGATCCCACTCGATCGCCCGGTCGGTAAACTCTCCGGTGGCATGCGGGCGCAAGTCGCGTTAGCGCTGGCACTCGCTAAGAAACCAAAGCTGCTCCTGCTCGACGAGCCAGTCGCAGCACTTGATCCCCTCGCCCGGCACGATTTCCTCTCTTCCCTCGCCCAAGCCGTGGCCGAAGGTGATCTTACTGTAGTAATGTCATCTCATTTGTTGGCGGACCTGGAACGCGTCAGCGACCACGTAATCGTACTGGCAACCGGCAAAACACAGTTGTGTGACGACATTGAAAATGTGCTACAAAACCATCTGCTCTTGGTTGGCCCAGAGCGTGCGACTGCCGCCACAAACGAAGGCTATACCGTTATCCATGAAACTCACACCGCCAAGCAAGCCACCTTGCTCGTGCGCGTTGACGACAAGAAGAAAATCCCAGCACACTGGCAGAAACATAAGCCTAACATAGAGGAGATAATCTTGGCATACATGGGTCAAGCCAAGGAAGGAGGCATACAATGAACTGGTTTGTACTGAGACAATACCGCAAACAATTTTTGGTATTCGGCATACTGCTGGCAGTATTCGCATGCTTCAGTATTCTGACCAGTAACCACTACTGGCATATTTACCAACAAGCAACGGCCGCGTGTGCTCAAAACCCTGAAAACCCAAGCTGCAGCGACGTATCCGGCAGTCTGCCCCAGAGCTACGGCGCAGTGCTTAGGACCGTGTACGTAACCAGCCTTACGATACCGCTGGTACTTGGCTTATTTCTTGGATCGCCTCTACTTTCTAAGGAGTACGAAGAAGGTACTAACAAACTGGCATGGACACAGAGCGTCTCGCGCCGGAAATGGCTTACCGTTAAGCTGGCCTGGGCACTGATATTTGCCGCGCTCTATGGCCTGGCTATCGGCCTACTCGTCAACTGGTGGACCCGTACCCCAAATGCAATTGACCATTCCAGGTTCGACGCCGGTCAATTCGATGTGCAGGGCATGATGCCATTCGCCTACTCGGTTTTCTTCACCACCATCGGATTTATGATGAGCGCCTGGTTCCGTAAGACCCTCATTGCACTTGCCGTAACACTTGGTCTATTCGTAGCATTTCAGGTCTCGTTCGCGCAGTGGGTCCGTGCACACTACATGACACCCGTTAGTGTTACCGCAGCTATGGGGCCGAACGCTATCGACAACAAGATCCCTGTGGGAGCCTGGGAGCTCCAACGGGCCATCGTTGATAAAAACGGTCATACGTTCGACTCGTTCAACTTGGACAACATGCCCGCCGAGTGCCGGGCATTGATCGAGCAGCTGAAAGGCGGGGGCGGCATCACAGTCAAGGCAATAGGGCCCGGTCATGGCGAGGGTGCAGATCCGGTAGATACGTGTCTCAACAGCGCAGGATATCACCAGACAGCTAAGTACCAACCGCCCTACCGTTACTGGGACTTTCAGCGTATCGAAACCGGTATCTACCTTGGTATGGGAGCACTGGCCGTTAGCGCAACATACTGGTTCGTGCTTAAAAGAGATGCCTAAGTAATAAGACTATGACCCCAGGTCTAATTAGCGGGTGGGGTGCCCGCAGGAGGTGACGTCACCGGATTGGGTGTGACCGGCGCCGGTGCAACCGGTATCGGTGACATACCAGGCGTATACGTATACTGCCGCCCCAGCCACTGCGCATAGGCATTACCCGCGCAGTCAGCCGGGGTCTGACACACATTAATGTCATGCACCGTGTAGGCATAAAACGCAGCTGACTTATCGGCTATATCCTGATCACTTAAGTTCGACGACAATTGATCAATCGGATAGCCGGTGTAGTATGTCAGCGGTACGCTCTGTCCGTAACTCGCAAATGCCGCCGCAGTAAGTTTCCCTGTCGTGATGTGATCACTATGATCAGGCTCTACGGCGCTCATGTTGGTTGGCGTTTGTGTATCAATTTGATCCGGGTGAAAGTACTGCATAAGGTTCACGAGCAGGTTCGTAAGGTCAGTCTTGGAGTAGCTTGATTGCCTGTCATCGGTGACCATTTTGCTTATGGTACCATCGTTTAACCGCGCCAGACTCTCCCCATGTGTTGTCGGAAACCCAATGCCGGATAAGTTACCGTCAGGCAGACCGACGAAAACCAGGGTAACACTGGGATTACCCCGCGGAGATGCCATTTTAATATACTCATGACTATTGACCTCCACATACCGCTCAAGCCACAGCGACGCTCCGCCTCCAAGCATAGCGTCATAGGCCGCTTCAGCCCCTTTTTGACGGCTCAACCAATACTTACTCCCCATCCCGGCGTCTCCGGCAGTAAGATACACGGTTCTGAGACAGGCCCCACCATGCAGCTCGTGCAGATGATCCGGGTTCATAAACAGTAGATCGTCATCCTCGTGTGCGACAAAGCTGAGCGTGGTCTTGCCGGTACAAGCGGGTGTGGGTAATGTGGCAAGGGTTATCGGTACAACTGTTGCCGGTGCTTGCGGGGGTGAAACCGGCTTCAGCGGACCGGATAATTCCGGGCCCTTGTCATAAAACAGTAGCACTTCTTTTGGGTCTTTAAGGGTACCAGAAATCGTCGTGCTGGAATTTGGGCGGCCGTAAGCCTGCACGATTTGCGCCAGCGTACACTGGTGTGGCCCCGGTGTATTGTTTATATCCAGCAGGACCGCGATGCTCTGCCCCTTGAGCTTCTCCGTGACAGAGTCGGCGACAGAGGGGCAATTGTTCAGAGCAAACGTCCGCTGACCATGCGCGAGAGTTGTCTGCAGTACATTCAGCAGACCCTGGCCGCTTACCAAGGTGCTGGTCGGATGCGAGACCAAGACACCTGCAACGGTATAGATAGATTGCACACGACTGATTCGTATTTGCTTATAGCGGTCATCTTCAACATGGAGTACCAGCATTGAGCAACCCGCTGCCAAGCCGATAAGCAATATGGAGCCACCAATGAGTAGCCTCATCCGCTTCGGTAGCTTTATCCGCCGTTTGCTCAGTATTATTTTAGGGAGGCGCGCTTTTGGCATGCGAGGCTGTCTCTGGTTATTTTGATTCGACTTTTATACCCAGTTATGCGCGCTTCAGCGCAACCGTACTTATGCCTACCATAGCATATCCAAAGAACCGTTAACAACTTGCATATAACTGCTACCCGCAGCTTTTTTACACTGGCACTCGCGGCCAAGCCCCGCGGCTGTTACCATATACATGATGATCGCGTATCAATTCAGAAAACATCCAAAGCAGCGTGCCCCAGCCAAACTGCGGCAGCGCATACTACCGCTGATGTTCGCGGTTGCATTTGGCACGCTGGGCGGATACTTGCTTATTAGGGCGCACGCTGCGACAACCGAGCAGCCTTCCGTAAGCTGGAGCTATGGCAGTAGTGAGCTGGCCAATGCAAATTCAGGTTTATGTCTGGGTACGTCGGGCAATTCCCAACCGGCGGTTGGGGCCACAATAATCATCGAAGGGTGCAGTGCCATCAACAGCGAGAAGTGGACGCTGACCTGGGGCGGCAGCACGGTCAAAAGCACCACTATCGTGAACGGCTACGGACAGTGCCTAGATGATCGCGGCGGTAACGCTGGCGTGGGAGTTACCGTCAAGATTTACACCTGCACTGCGAATAACACCGCTCAAATTTGGACTACGGGCTACGGGGACGGCACGATCCGGATCGATGGCTTGTGTCTCGGCGTAAGCGGGAACTCAAGATCGGCGGGCTCTAATGCTATCCTGACACCCTGTAATACGCCGGTGCCATCGGTCCAGATTACCTCACCCGGCGCAGGCAGTACGGTAAGCGGCACAGCAACTATGACTGCGTCGGCGAGTATCTCGCAGGATAGCATCGCGAAAATTACCCTTGAGGTAGGAGGCTCCGTGTTGGGTGCCTGCATGAATGCATCCTCGTGTTCCGCAAACTGGAACACAACCTCGTCTGGCAACGGCTCATACACCTTAACTGCCGTCGCTACGGGTGCCCTGGGTGGTACAGCGACAGCTACCGAAACGGTTCATGTTTCAAACGCATCGCCATCGCCACCGGCGAGTTCCGGTGGTGGGTCAAGCAGCAGTGGCTCAGGAAGCAGCAGTTCAGGCGATAGTGGAAATGGGGGCAGCGGCTCGACCGGAGGGGCCGACACAAGCGGAGGAGGTAGCAGCATCAGTGATAGCAATACCGACGATACTGCTACATCCGACAGTGGTACGTTTACTTGTGATCCCAGTGATCCTACCTGTAGCGGCAGCACGGTAAGCGTCTGTGATCCCAGTGACCCTACCTGCAGCAGTGACGTTAGCCTATGTGACCCAAGTGATCCGACATGCGACAGTTCCACGTCAACGGATACGACTGACGGCACTGACTCCGGCAGTGCTTCAACCGGCAGCGGGCAAAGCGGCAGTAAGTCCTCCAGTGGCAGCAAGACGCTTAACTCAGGCAAGTCATCAGTCAAGAGTGTGCTGGGTATTATCTTCTCATCGCTCGCACTAATTATTATCGGCGTCGGAGTGTTCATATACCGCAAACGAAGCAAAGATGCCAGCTACCAGCCGGCGTACGATCCGGATGAATTTTTCGCCTCGATAGCCCCGCCCGCTGCCGCTCCTGTCGCCGACTACCAGCCGACCATTGCGTCACCTCATGAAATCCCCATCCCCGAACACTCGGTAGCGAATGTCGCCCTGCCGACCGAAAATAATGCCGACACGGAAGCGCGGGTCCACTGGTGGGACGTTAAGGCCGACCAGCACCCCACCCAGCCAGCCAACCCCACTCCGGCGAACGAGCCACCAGACATGTTCGAGGAAGGCCGGCAACGTCTTGAGAGAGAAGAACAAGAAGGACGTTTTAGGTCGTAATGGTTACAGATACTACCTAAAAAACTTACGAGCCAGACAAATAATCCGCAACTGTTTTAGCACAAATCTTTACACAATCTGCAGACGGGACCTGGCTTTTAGGCGTATTATACGTACTGTTAAGCATTAAGAGGAGGGAGTTATGGGTAAGATGAATCCAGTGGTGCATTTCGAGATGGGATACGAGGACCGGGACCGCATGGTCAAGTTCTACGAAACGGCCTTTGGCTGGGAGACAACGAGCATGGGTCCGGAGATGGGCAACTACGTAGTAGCACATACCACCACGACCGACGACCAGGGTATGGTTCAGACCCCTGGTGCTATTAACGGTGGCTTTTACCAGAAGACTGACGATCCATTGTCGCAGGCGCCTTCAGTGGTAATTTCAGTTGATGACATACAGGCCGCCATGAAAGCGGTCGTTGCCGCCGGCGGTAAAATCCTGGGCGGTGTGACGAGCGACGGTTCGCGCAGTATGGAACCACAGATGATTCCCGGCGTCGGTCTGTGGATTTCGGCTATGGACACTGAGGGGAACCGTTTCTCTATTCTGCAGCCAAACACCGGGAACTAACCAGGCGCAGACCATTACCCCTGGATAAGTGGTGGTGGGCGCTTCTTAGGTTTTGGGGGTGGCGGTAATTCTTTGGGCTTACGCAATCTATTGTGTAGCCAACGGATGAACTGCCTGCCAGTACGCCAGATTAAACCATGATAGGTTTTGAGTAGCCATACCAAAACAAAGACCAGCACGAGCGCCGGCAGGATTACGGCTAAGTTGACATAGTAGAAGGTCCGGCTGACTACCGTAAGTCTTGCTTGGCCATCAGTCCGGTACCTCAGCTCCAGCCGGTATTTTCCCGGCAGAGCGTGAAGTGGACTAGGCCTAAACATATCTACGGTAAAAAGCCGCGAACTACCAGGCAGAATCAGACCCGACCCCGTGTTGAGCACGGTCGTACTCACGATAGTACCTGTTGGACCAAAAAGCGTCAGCTGTCCCCGCGGCGCGGTTTGCGTATTACCCGTATTAGTAAAGTCAACATATAGGCTGCTGGGCAGCCCGAAGCGAAGCGTATCCAGATTCAGAGGAAGGAGCCGCAACTGCTGTGTGCCACCACTGGCCGTTTTAAGAAAAATAAGCGACGCCACGGCTGACTGCAGCGACACTTTGGAGCTACCGCCCCCGGCGACTACGCTCTGCGGGCTAAATAGCACTGCGCCGTAATGACCGCCCGGTGCCAGCTGGTCCAAGTTGCTCAGTATAACCGCGACTTTCTCACTTTCGTGCGCACCCAGCACAACACTAGACGGGTTAACACTCATGGTCGCCTGCAAACTGTGGGGATTCGTCTTGGGATTGTAGCCGTTAGTATATAAGCTGATCGCCCCAGGCTTGTCAGCCTGTGCACCGAAATCGCGTACGCTTATCGCTATTGTCAGCCGGCTTGAGGTAGGGTTGGTGACCGTCGTAACTACCGTGGTTGACGTCTCCCCAGGGCTTAGGGAAAAGTCAGACAACGCGGGTGATACGCGCAGCACGCCCGGAGCTGAAGTAACTGCCGCCTGAGCCGTACCGCCATAGCATGATACAGACAGCAACCCTACGACTGCAGAGCTCAAGAAGAGAAAGACTATCAAAGGTTTGTGGCATCGCCTGCTACGTATCATCACCTTATGCATCCGCAGCTCTTGGCTTGTCATCTTTGTCCACGCCTTTACGCGGCTTTACTTTTTTGGAAAACCGCATGGTCCGGACAGCCAGTTTTTTACCAATTGCATATAGCCCGATAAGTATCAAGATAAGGAGCACAAGCCCCACTAGCAGCACTTTCCACGGGATAACCCAAAACGACACAACCGCCGTAATCGGCACATCGCGGCTACCATTGTTATAGGCTAGCACTAACTTGGCGTAGTACTTACCAAACCGCAGTTTGCTGACATTAGCAAGGTCCCAGTTAAGAGTCTGCTCCACTCTCCCCTTTTTGTCCGTAATCTTGTTACCGTCCACTGTTTTGGGTTTAAACACCGGGAAACCGTTCGCCCACTCAGCCGCAAAGACCCGCGACGTACCGGCCAGCACATTACCATCCGCATAATTCACCGGGATAGTGTCTATAGAATGCGTGAAGTCACTACTCCTACTAATATAGATATCCCCTGTCGGCGCCAGAAAGATATTGCCGGTGTTCTTGACCGTTACCGAGAATGCCGCCGGCAGATACTCATACAATTTCTTGTCGGCAGAGAAACTGCTGACCGCTATCTGCGACTGCTCATCCCCGGATATGGCGTTAACCAGCACCAGCACGGCGTTACCGCCCTTGACACTACTGCCAAACCCCGGCGTCGGGTTTGCTACTTGTGGCTTAAAGATAACAGCATAGTAGTAGCCCAAGCTGGCATTTTTGGGCAGGTTAACGGTCATGGTCACCGAAGACCAGATACCCGGCTGCGCGACGAAAGAGTTTTGTGAAAAGTGTACCCAGCTGCCCGAAGGGTCATTCTGGGCAAACGGCATCATCTGGGCAGCACCGCTTGTCCCGAACGCCCGGAATGTCTCCAGAACAACGTTAATGGTCACCGGGCTCGCCCCGTTGTTCTGAACATGCAATGTTGTCGTAGCGCTGCTACCCGGTTTGCCAGCCAATGACGTAACGATCGGCGAGGTCGTGAGATTAATACCACCGGCCTCCGCGGAGGTCGGGCGTGCTGGAGCTAACAGCACCACAGCACATATGAATAATGCGCCTAAAGCCGCAACGTATTTCCGCATATTACTACTATTGTACTAGAAACTTCCCGCACCAACGTAAGTAATGGTGTCGGTGTAGTCTGTGCCAGCCGGTGTTACACCGGCAATTGCCGCATATTGGAGCGGCTTGACAATCGCCGAGTTTGCTGTGCCAGTTGAGCTGGCGACTATAACCGGTGTGGTGTTGAGTCCGGCGCCATTGCCGCTACCGCTTGATGCGAAAGCAGTGGCCGCCGATGTTGTACCGCCAGAACCGGCACCCTGGGTAATGTTAGCCGCAGGGATGGCAAGCACATAGCCTTCGTGGGTCGAGGTCAAAGTCGTGTTAGTCCCGGGAGCTATCGAACCGTTGGAATTACCAGAGGCTATGGTATAGCCGCTCGTTCCCGCGGTTGGCGATCTTAGTCCCGTGTTCGCATCAGATGCCCACAAATACCAGCCGTGGGATGCGTTGGTATTAACGGTGATGTTATCACCGCTCGTAGCGCCGACAGACGCGCTAGAAAGATTACCTGTGAAGTTGTCGGACGTACTGGTGATGGCCATAGTAAAGCTTGCCGGAACGGTCGCAGAGATACTTACCTGATCGCTGGTAATAACATCGACTGCGCCAGTTCCGGTATCTGTGCCGTCCGTCAAGGTAACGGTGTAAGAGTTGGCCGACGACGTGTTGGTTACTGCTGTCTGTGCGGCAAACGTACCGACGACGACACAGTAGGCTGTGCCTGAGGTCAACGTGTTGACGTTCGATATAGTTATAGTACTGCCGCTGTTGCCCGATGAGCTTAAGCTGCTACTCGTAGGCAAGACGGTTGGCGTCCCGGCGAAAATCGAGGCACAGCTCGTGCCATTATAGCTCGTCGATATAGTAGGCGCAGCAAGCACAGCGCTCGTCGCACTACCCATGTTAATCGCTAAAGTGCCTGCGGCATCACTGGCGCCGGCCGTAAAGTCTATGAGCAGCGCCGACTGGCCTGAAGTCTGCATATTTGTCTCAAGCACTTGCACATGTGTCATCGTAGTCGCAGCAAAAACGAGGCTGGAGTCGAGAAGCGCCATGACTAGGACGCCTATAAGACTGACTGATGCCGAGATTCGAAACACTAACGACCTGAACGGGTTTTTGTTGTCAGGAAGACTCATGGCTTAAGCATACTGGTTACGGTTTTTAGTGTCAACAAACTCCGTCAATACAATGTGATACAAAACGGATATTTTCCTGACAATGTTGTATATATCACATCTACTGCCAATTCCAGCTCTTCACAATCTGATCAAGTGTCGCCTGCTCCTGCTCCGTATATTGCTGGTCAATACCATTAACCGCAATATTCGCGGAATATGTGCCGTGGAACAAAAAAGCGATTTTACTGAACCCGCCGGCAGTCAGGTCGGTCACTACGGTCACGGGATGGCCGTTTACGGTCTCCATCGTTTTTTGATAGCGAGCAGCGTTTTGCACCATGGCATAGTATGCGCTGTCGTTATTGGCTAGGCTACCCGGTACATAATTGATCGTAACTGTCAGCTGCCAGGGAACCGCGGCATGATACTCATAACCATAGGCCGCCAGCGTACTGCCGCCCGCAGGTTGTTGCTGTTTGAGCGGTGTCAGGAACGACGGATACGAAAACTGGGCGTAGGCATTTGAAACCGGCACGGGCTTACCGCTCCGCTCCGCCGGGGCTGCAACGGACGCAGGCTGATTCATGACCTTAGCCGCCGAAGTTGGTGCATCCAGATACTGCAGCAATACGCGCAGCCCGATCAAGGCGCAGACCACCGCCAGACCGGCAATGATCCACCGTACTCGGATTTTATGCCGCGAGCTACGTTGATGCCCCGTCGCCGCCTCGTCCGTACTGGCCATATTAAAAACTGGCTGCCGCCAAGAAGGTCAAGACTTCCGCGTAGTCGGTGCTGGCGGGATCACTGCTGGCGGCCTTGGCCTGCATGTTCAATGTGGCACTCCCGCCCACAACCGCAGCCGAAGTGGTAAAGACAGGGGTAAAGCTGGTACTTTCCGTACCTACCGTACTGCCCGAGCCATTATATGGACTGTCGATGGAGAGCGGCCCGCCGGATGTCTGACTGGCGGTCACTCCCTGCAAGCCGAATCCATGTGAGCTGCTGGACAGCGTTCCCGTCAGGGCTGGAATGGTACTGCTCGTAAGCGTACTATGTAACCCGCCGTTCTGCCCGGCGTTATAAATATTCGCGCCGTATGTTGCATTGGTTGCTAAGCTGAATGTAACCGTACCACTCGTGAAAGTAGTGCCCGGCAGCAGGCTGGAAAATGACAGCGTACTTGGCGTCACCGAGAATGTAAGAGACGGACTGGTGGTTGCTGCCGATGCCGAAGCTCCATATTCGGTATCAGTGAACGTCCCCTGCATGGCGGCTACCGCGACGTAATACGTCGTACTCGGGGTTAAGCCGACAACGCTCGTGCCAGAACCGGAACCCCACGCGCTATATGTCTGGTAGAATTGGCTACTCCCCAGGCTGCCTCCCGTCTGCACGAACTTCACTGCCCCACTACCCACACAAGCCGATGTAAAACAGTTAGTCGTCGAGACGCCAACCGAGAACGTAACATCGGCAGGATATGAATTAGTGCCCGCATTGTTATTAAGTGTGACGAGCAAGTGATTGTAATAGGTGCTGCTGCCATTACTGACAGTCGGTGCCTGTGGAACTGCCAGCTGTTCAGCTTGCACCCCGCCGCTCGACCCATTGTCATGCGTACTGGCAGTACCGCTACCACTCACTTCACCGCCGGCAGATTGGGTGTAATACGTCGTAGAGCGGGAATTACTCGTGCCGGCCGGTCCCACGCTGTAGCTATTCAGACCGTAGTTACTGCTCGAGGAAAACGTCGCGAAAAGCAGTAAAGCAGTCAGCGAAGCTGAAAAGAATTGCCCCATAGCTAAGCATTATATAGCAGCCCGATCCGTAACCAGCAGCCACACCGCGCTGTGGACAACTTGGTAATAAGCTTACGGTTGGCGGCTAAAGTGCTACAATGAAGCATAAGTAGCTTGAGAGGCTACTATTTGAGGATAAACAAAGATTGTTAGATACGACCGTATGTCGGCGCTATTTTCATGTGGCTGCAGACGTAACAGGGCGTGGGGAACATCACAACAAATATGCAACATCGTTCGCATAAAAAAATAGTGAGCTATTCGCTGAGAGGCTATCGGCCGCTGAAAACAGGGGTTAGGTTTGGATTGCTCTGTATACTAGCCGGGATTTCCGGTGTGCTACTCTGCGGCCTCATTCGTCCGGTACATACCGCCGCCACCGCCGGCATCAACCAAGAGCTGAGCTTCGAGGGTAAGATCGTCAACAGC
>CAZMWE010000014.1:0-27321 GCA_964570005.1 uncultured Candidatus Saccharibacteria bacterium
TGGCTCGGCAAATGGTTTTTATTCCAAACTTTTGAGGAACTGGATGGTGTGAAAGATAAAGACACGGAGGTGCAACAGATCCGTCAGCTCCTCGACGACAACCAGGAGGTGACGGCATGTTAATGCAGCTATTCCGGCGATCTACAGACGATTCCCCTGCACTGCCTGACTCAAAACTGTACGACGAAAAGACGTTCTACCCTGCCTTCATCAAAGACCTGAACAACTGCGGCAGCGAGCTTATTGTCGAGTGCCCGTTCATGACGAAAAGGCGTCTGCAGTGCTTACTGCCAACATTGCAGATGTTGAAAGAACGTAAAGTCCGAATCATCGTCAATACTAAAAACCCTATTGAGCTCGATGAAGAACGGCGAGATAGTGCCTATCGCTCAGTGGCCTCACTGCAACACAAAGGTATCCAAGTTATATATACCCATGGCCATCACCGTAAACTAGCCATTATTGACCGCTCTATCCTCTACGAAGGGTCTCTTAACATGCTATCTCAGAATAGAAGTAGTGAGATCATGCGGAGGACTGAGTCGGTGCAAATGGCATGGCAAATGGTGCGGTTTGTGGGTGTAGACAAGTTTTTGTAAGACGGGTGAAGGCTGTCAATCTACCCTTATTTTGAGCGAAGATGCTAAGGTTGGCGGCTTACATCAGCGGGCCAATCACGGCAGATATAGGGCATACCCTTGACCTCGCTTGCAAGTTTTTCGACAAGATTTTTCAGATCGCTAAAGTTGTCGTTAATTTCTTGCTGACCAATAACAACCTTATGCGGTACATAATCCTGATGGGCTAACTTGAGCTTCGATGATACGCTAACGCTCCTGTCATCTATCTCAATGCGTAGTGGCAGGTCCTTATACTTCTCTACAAGCCGCTGGCATTCCTCGATGAACTCTGCACCAACTGGTAGCAATCGTATCTGTACGGGGCATAACCAAAGCGGTAAGCCTTTCTCAAAGTTGTCAAACAAGATGTATAGGTAGCGTTCAATGCCCCCAGGGATTGCTGAGTGAATGATAGCTGGGTGTCTCACGCTACCATCTTCATCTATATAGCGAATGTTGAGGCGTGGTGCATTGCCAATATCCACCTGTATACAAGCAATCTCACGGGCTTGGCCGAGTTTATCTATTATCTTGTAGTCTACATTTACCACCCAGTAGCGGTCTTTACCATCTTCAATGATGTTGACTAGCACGTCGGCACCGAGCTCCTCAGGTATCTTTTCAATATACTGGCGATACTCCTGCCAAACTTTTTTCGATGGCACTTCAATAACAACTTGGTAATCTCGCTTGGCTTCCTGACCCGACTCTAAAATCTTAGCCTGTAACTTAGGAAACCAAGCAAACGCCTCGGCAACGTCTTTGAAGTAAGGGTGAATATCAGGCATGTAGAACCGCCGCTGCCTGAGTAGTAGCATCATCTCGCCACTCTGCTCCTGTCGGTAACAATCCGACAACGAGAAATGCGAAAACGGTAACTGCTTGTGGCTGAGCGGTGCCTTTGAAGCAAGGCTAAATTGGGGGTAGCTTGCATCGTAGCTCATCACCACATCTTGCTTACCAGCCTTAAATTGGTACAACCTGTCGCCATATAGTGATGCATATGCACTAACTACGGGATGTTGCATGCTAAACATATTTGCACCGTTCACCTCATATACGGGAAAACCAATTTCATGCACAAGCTGGCGGGCATAATCCTGTACTAGCCGTCGCATGAGGTTAGCTTTGTAATTGTATTGAACGTGACCAATGTCGGCGTTCGGCTCCCAATTAAAGCCGAGCTTGTTTGCTGGCACTAGGTATTTTGGTTTTGCATTAGACTGTTCGACTAGCACTTCTCCCAGTACCTCGCGCCGCACAAAACGGCTGAACTCGCCATCAATTTTGGGCAGCTTCAAGTAATCGTCTATCTCAACGACCTTGCCTGATTTGCTTAAAATAAAGTATTTCATTTGCTAAAATTCCATTATTAGGGTTATCTACACCTCTGTTACCCGCCCTACATGAAGTTTTTGCTTGAGAAAACAAAAAACTCCCGCCGTCGGGAGCTTTTGCAAACAATATCAAACCCGACGGTCTAGGACAGTGCCGTCGTCGTTATCTGTTGGCTTGATATGATTGCTTTAATCATGGCCATAATCATAACACATATCTTGCCTATTGACAATAGCCGATTTCTGTGCTAGAATACTCTCAAGCTAAGATTTTCTCTTTTGTTAGAGCATTGCGCTTACACGGTATTCCCTCTGGAAGCCACCAACAAAAAGTGGTTTTTCGCCAATCTCTTTTTATCATCTGCCGTCCTTGCATGACAGCCAGAAAAACTAATTTTAGGAATTACAAAGTAATAAGGAACAATATGAACCGAAATAACAAATCAGGTCAGAAGACTGACCATAAATTAGCATCGCCCACAATTTCGCAGAAAACGCGCGGTGCAGCTATAAGAGCGCAACGGCGCAACCAAGATGACGCTAACAAGGTAGTCAACCAATACGCTGACGCTTCACAGAAGGCTCGCAAACGAGCAAACGTAATTACAGATGAAGCTAAGAAACTTAAACTCACCTTTTTAGGTGGCCTGGAAGATGTCGGCGAAAA
The DNA here is from genome assembly GCA_964570005.1 of uncultured Candidatus Saccharibacteria bacterium. GTDB lineage: Bacteria > Patescibacteriota > Saccharimonadia > Saccharimonadales > UBA4665 > JAJZCD01. The sequence goes on from CAZMWE010000014.1 coordinate 2,625, forward strand.
GAACATGGCCGTCATTGAGTATGGCAACGATGCTCTTATACTCGATTGTGGCAGCCATTTCATTGATCTACCCGGCGTGAATTACGAAATCAACGATACCGCCTACCTCGAAACTATTAAGCATAAAATCAAAGGCTACATCATTACGCACGGCCATTTAGACCACATTGGCGGCCTCCGGCACATTGTGCCAAGTTTCCCAGCACCAATTTACGGTTCACGCTACACAGTTGGCGTTATTGAACGGACGTTTGCCGAGGAGCAGACCGGTTATGAGCCGACGCTTACCGCCGTTGACATAGACAACCATGAACGGCTGAAGCTCGGGGTGTTCTTTGTGGAATTTATCCGTATGACCCACGCTATACCGGACTCCACCGCCATTTGCATTGATACGCCGGTTGGCAGAATTATCGACACTGGTGACTTCCGACTCGACCCTGAGCCACTGGACAATATGCCCAGTGACACTACTCGTCTAAAACAACTGAGCGACGATGGAGTGCTGTTACTAATGAGCGAAAGCAGCTACGTTGACGTTGAAGGCCGTACGCCAACCGAGCATACGCTACAAGCTAGCTTCCATGATGTCATAGCCGCTGCGCCGGGGCGTATATTTGTGGCGGTATTCTCTAGCAACATTAACCGTATACAGATGATAGTCAATGCAGCCGTGGCTGCTGGCCGCAAAGTTTCTATCGACGGTCGCAGTATGCTGGCCTACGTTGAGATTGCGGTACGGCAAGGCATACTCAAAGTGCCAAAAGGTATGATTGTGCCAATGGCACAGACTGCGAGCATACCTGACGATCGGTTACTCGTTATGTGTACCGGCGGCCAGGGTGAGCCCAACGCCGCACTACAACGCATGAGTGAGGGTGAACATAAAAATATCAACTTGAAAGAGGGCGATACGGTAGTAATTAGCTCTACGCCGATTCCAGGCAACGAGATACGTTACGACCAAATTGGTAATAAGCTTAGCAAGAAAGGCGTGAAACTATTCCGCCACCCAACCCATGAACTGGACGGCTGTGGACCACTGCACGTTTCCGGCCACGCCAAACGGGATGAGTTGCGTGAAATGATTCAGCTAGTACGGCCAAAGTTCTTTATTCCTGTGCATGGAGGTGCGACACGCCGTAGATACCACGCTGAGCTTGGTATGCAAGAAGGCGTAGCCCGGCAAAACGCTTTGCTACTCGATAATGGCGACAGCGTGTACTTTACGAGCAAAACCGTTGAGCAAGGCGGCCAAGTACCGCACGGTAGCTTACTCGTAGACCAAAATGGCAGCACTGTGAGCGGCCTAGTGGTGAAAGACCGTTTGATGCTCAGCGAAGAGGGTATCTTAACGGCAATACTAACCGTTGATAAAAAGTCTGGTCAGTTGCTAACAAGTCCTGACATTATTAGCCGAGGCTTCATCGCTATGCGTGATTCCGAGGAACTGATGGGCTTGTTTAGGGCTGAGTTGCGGCGTGCCGTACGGCAACGATTTAAGCGAGTTGATCTTGACCGCTTCAAGCAAGAGATGCGAGATTTTATAACGCACTTCTTGTTTGACCAGACAGGCCGTAGTCCAGTCGTGATACCAGTCGTAAACGTAATCGGTGGCAAAGTAGAAGCGCGGACAGTACACGCAAGCCGGCAGCCTTCAGCAGAAGACAAGGCTATTGCCGACCAAAGGCGTTTTCAGGAAATGAGGGCTAAGTTACTGGGTCAGGATCAGAGAGACTAGCGGGCTTAATATAACCTCTCCGTCACTGAATATGTTAAAGCCTTCGCCGTGCTTGTCATTGAATCAACAAATGAGTTTAAGGGTGATGGCAGATTTTAGATTGCCGCTGATCGATTAATAGTAATAAGTTTTGAAAGTGGATTCGAACTTTGCTAACAGAGTTAGAAATAAAAATAGATCAGAAAACCAAACTTTTCTGATCTGTTATTTTTCTTGGCTCCGGGGACTGGATTCGAACTAACAATATTTACCACCTGATTCCAGGCTCGCTTTACTGTAGCTTACATCTGAAAATATCAAAATCCTGGAGATGGTTGTTGCCGATTTCCAGGTCATTTACACAGACATTTACTGGGACATTGCCTGCGTTTGGTAGTATAATGTCGGTGTATGAAATATTACGCTCCAGTCTACAATATAACACCTAAGATCACGAGTCTGGCGTACCAAATTGCGCAGGATCTAGAGCGCATAGATATTATTCGTGAACAGGTTCTTGCGCCCTACTTACGCCGCGAGAATCGGATAAAAACGATTCGCTCCTCACTCTATATCGAGGCTAACAGTCTCAGCTTGGATCAGGTTGCTGACGTTATAGACGGCAAGGTCGTAGTCGGCCCCAAGCAGGATATACAAGAGGTAAAAAATGCCGCCCTGGCGTACCAGAGGCTACTTGATTGTAATCCGTATAGCGTGAGTGACCTTCTCGCGGAGCATGAACTTATGACCAAAGATACGGTTAAAGAACACGGCAGGTTTCGTAGTCAGGGCGTTGGTGTGTTTGCCGGCAAAATCCCTATTCACGTTGCGCCACCGGCCGATCAGGTGCCGACGCTTATTGAACAGCTGCTAGAATGGGTAAAAACCGCTGCATTGCCGCAGGTTATAAAATCATGCATATTCCATTACGAATTTGAATTTATCCATCCATTTACCGACGGCAATGGGCGCATGGGTCGCATGTGGCAGACACTCTTGCTTTATCAGGAAAATCCTGTGTTCGGCTGGCTACCGGTTGAGACAATTGTCGCGCGACGACAGGAAGAATACTACGAAGCAATCCAGCAATCTACTAAGCAAAACGACAGTGCTATTTTTGCCGAATTCATGCTGGAAGCGTTGGCCGAGGCGCTCCGGGAGTTTAAGGATAACCGAGGCATGGTTGGCCAACCCCTGGATGCCCCTTTAAACAAGACAGAGCAAGCAGCACTGGGAGTTGTCGCAGGCAACCCCTACGCTACATATGAGGAGATTGCTAACAAGATTAACAAGACATCCAAAACAGTTCAGCGTACACTGGCGAGTCTAAAGGAGCGAGGGCTCGTATCCAGAGTCGGTTCGGATAAGACGGGCCATTGGGTGGTATATGGGGAACAGGAGCCGTAAGCAATGAGCACATACGTGGATAAAGCAATCAATCCCAAGACCGGCAAGCCTCAGCTGGCGCTGTTCATTGATGACTACTACGGTACACACCGGTACGGCGTGGGCTTCAAAAATAACGGCACGGACGCCTACCTGTATGATGTAGAAAACAGAGACTCCGACTATACGGTCTATCCGTTAGAGGATATAGAATCAGTGCCGGATAAGTAGTAATGAGGTAAAAGGAGTGTCTATGAGCGAAGCAGCAAAAACAGAGTGGGTTGACTGGCTTAATACGAAAGTGCTCCAGAAAGCGGCGGTTGTAGACGAAGCGGGCAACGTGTTAGCGCTGCATCGCAGCGAAACGTATCGTGGCTCGCGTCCCGGCAAATGGGATCTACCTGGCGGCGTTGTTGGGCGGGAAGATATCGAAAGTTCTGATGCCGCCAAGCCGCACGAGGCTTCTATCCGCCGCGAAGTGGCGGAAGAAACCGGATTGGCAGTCATTGCTATTGCTGCCACTTTCGTGGATTCCTGGACGTTCGAGCGGTCGCCGGGCACTATTTTGGGCATTGCTATTGGATATAAGGCAACCGTCTCGGGTGTCAAGCCGCTGGTACGGCTGAGTGATGAACATGTCGAATACCGATGGGGTGCGCCGGCTGAAATACTCGCCCTGGAGTTTGGCGAAGACGGCGGACTTCACCCGTCAGTTATTCGCGCGCTTGGTTACCCATCATAGAAAACGGTAAGGATGTCAACATGATTATTAGGGCTAAACTACAAAATGACAAGCGGGCTTACAGAGATATCTACGTCGATCCGTTTGTAAATCTGCACATTATTGCTTCGTATGTCGTGGGTGCGTTTGGGTTTAATTTTGACCAAAGTTTTGGCTTCTTCCGGTCTTCGGATATATACGGCAAAGGGAAAGATCTTGAGCACTACGAACTCTTCTACGATATAGATCAAGAGGTGGAAGAAAACTGCGGCAGTGTTGCGCATACAATTGTCTCCGATATTTTTGTGGCGAACAAGCAGAAATGGTGGATGCTATTCGATTATGGAGACGATTGGGTCTTTGAACTTGAATGTAAGGACATAGACGACGAAGGCCGATTGAAAAGTGGCACTGTTATAAAGACTGGCGGTGAGGCGCCGGAACAATACGAACGGCATACTTTGCGCGAAAAATAGCAAAAAGTAGCAACAATTCACGACTTGATCAGGGGGTCGGTCTAGGAACCCGGTCGGGTTTTCGTCTGCTGAGTCCCTCGGGAGGAGAGCGACTGGGTTCGAACCAAAATAACAGAGGTAAGCAAGCAAAAACCGCCGTTTCCGGCGGTTCCAACCTGTTGTGCGTTAGAACAACATTTGAGCTTTCTTGCCTGACCAAGGAGAGAAGTTAAGGGCCGGTCTAGGAACCCGGTCTGGGTATTTCACTGCTTGGTCTGGCTCAGCTTACCGGTCTTGAACCTTTAGTCTGAAATACTATTTTGTATCCATCGGGTAATTTCCGGTACGTTGACCGTACTAAAGTCGGTAGTATCGACTATGCGTATTGGTCCATCAACATCGAGCGGTTGGTCTTCTTTGTTCTTGATGCGCTCGTGAAAGCTTGCCGCGTAGTCTTTGACTGTGCCGGTATCATTGTGTCCGGGATGGCGATCCCGGTGTTGACGATCAAAATAGCGCTGGGCAAGTACATTGACCTCGGTACGGCATACAATTTGTATGATATAACAGTCATACGTTTCTTGCCAGCCTCGAAACTTCTCACTTGCCAACGTGGGTGAATAGTTACTCTCGAGTACCAGGGATTCACCATTTTTCAGATGCTGCTCGGTAATATAGTCCATGATACCGAATGTGGCGTGAGCTAATTTTGCCGAGAAAGCTATATACCCAGTAGAGGAAGTAGTACGTACAGGAGCGAGTTAGCTCGCAGGTTTAAACGTGAGCCCTATGATTGTACAAGGGTTAGCAGCGGGGGAGATATATAACGTTAGTCAGAGTATTCCTTAAGTAGAGAACTAAGGCTTAATTTCTTAAGGGCCCCAGATTCAATCCTGTGAACATTCTCACGAGTGCAGCCGAGCATCCGGCCAACCTCATCAAGGGTCATTGGATCAGGGCTTAGAAATCGTAGTTTGAGTACTCGCGCCTCACGTGGCTTTAGTCCATCAAGCGCTCTCGCTATATCATCAGCCTGTGTTGCCCTAATCGCAGCGTTACTAGGTGAGACCTCATCTGCATCTGCATCCACTATCATATCTTGCAACTCGTTTGTGCCGTCATCACCTATCGGCGCATTAAAGCTGACTGGCGACGCAACCTGATATGCTTTTATGACCTTTTCGACCTTTTCCAGCTTAACATCCATCTCCGCAGCCAGTTCCTCGGGTGTGGGTTCACGATTAAGTTCTGAAAGCAACTGGCGCCGGACACGATCTACTCGCCTAACCTGTTCCTCCATATGGACTGGCAACCGTATGCCGCGACCCTGATCCGCCATACCTCGTTGGATAGCCTGGCGGATCCACCACGTGGCGTAGGTACTGAATTTATAGCCTTTTGTGTAATCAAATTTCTCTATAGCACGCACGAGCCCTATGTTGCCCATTTGTACTAGATCCAGGAGCTCAAACCCACTGTCCCGTCGTTTCTTGGCAACGCTAACAACCAAGCGGAGGTTTGCCTCAAGCATCTGTGCCTTAGCACGCTGGCCTTCTTCGGCAACCACTTCCAAGTCTTCGCGCCATACACCAGCAGCGGTTACACTAAGCTGTCCCAGCTTTTCTTCTGCATACAGCCCGGCCTCTATCCTTTTCGCAAGCTCTACTTCCTGTTCGGCGTCTAAAAAGGGACTCTACCTATCGATTTTAAGTAGGTATGTACGATGTCCGCCGCAGGTGAGTCGTCGTCAAGTTCATCAGCTCCTAATAGATAAGTTTCCTCGATTGCACCAGGAACTACGTCGTCTACTGCTTCTGCATGTACGGTTGCAGGTCTTTCTCCGAGGGGCGGCATATTACTTACTATTTATAACATATTGTCGCGCAAGTTTACAACTTCGTGCGCTTAACCACTACACACCTCAATCCGGTGTTAGCCTAGTGTTCCTTGTTTGCGATTAAAAAAGATCAAGTCGGACGCTACGTGCAGATAATATCCGGCCGACCATGACGCCACTACAATGACAGAGGGCGGACCAATTCTGAAACCGGGGGCCTTGCTTAACTGAAGTTTAAGGCTCCATTCTTTGTGTAAACGTACTGAAAAGTTCGGTTTCCAGTCTGCCCTACATAAAAATAGAACTCCGAAACAAGGAGTTATATCGTTTGTATTAGTTACATATCTCAACCGCCTTTGACGAATTGGAACCGCATCAAGGCTGAACTGATAGAGATGTGGCAGATTGTGAAGGCCGCGCAGCAATTTAATCTGTCGATAGCTAAGGGGCTTTGATGGAACTCAGCAGGGCTAGTGAGCGAGCTTCACAGCTATGGTTGCGGGACTTTTGATGATAGATGGCGGCAGTACTTATGAATAGTTCAGAGTTTCTGACTCACTTCAACAAATCATGTCTTGTCAGTGAGGGGTTTCGATAAGCTTAATCAGCCATATCAGCGTACCCCTCGGACGCTCACAGTGTGCAGATAGCACCTTAGGTACCTACAGTGTAGGTGCGCAGGCCTTGTGGGGCCGATCGAGGAAGTTAAGGATGCCTTCAGCTGTCGCCGCAGTAGTTCGAGCAGTCGCTGAACTGGCAGCAACCGAAAGGTACGTGGTAGCACCGCGCTCCGATAATACCGGTGCTCGGCACAGGCCTCGTAGCCAGGAGCGTGAGCTCCTCGAGCGTGACCGGGCGCACGATGGGCAAGCCGGTAAGGGCTCCTCTCTCGGTGTACGAGTGGCCATTTACAGGCCGAGTGTCCTCAGGAGATGCTGGAACTCGTTGTCTTCGGGTGACGCTTGCTCCCATTCAGGGTGCGCCCAGACATCGCCCCGCTCGCTGTTGGAGCTACCGACTTTGGCGCCCGCCAACGCGCGTATGGTACGAGGCCACGTGAGAGCAGCCCCGTCACTCCACGGGAACAATATGGTGTCGTGCGTCCCAAACCCCTGGGCAGTGAAGGTGATTCCCTCCGACAGACATGTTGTTGAGCCCAGAGGGCAAATAACGGGCGTCGTTCTGTCCTCACCGCTACCCTGGCGCCAGGATCCAAGCGCACCACCCTGCGGTGGTCCGTTGGTACTGATCAGGGTAAGCACCCCATTGCAGAACTCTTGCGCGTTGATATCCCGGCACAGCTTGATCCCTACCCACTGCTGGAACCAGCCATGATCCCCACAGGGGAGGATCGTGATCGGGCTATAGACCGCTCCGAACGATGAGAGACAGTGGTCAGAGTGGTCTTCGGGAGTCATCGTCCCGGTGAACGTCCAGCCGGTCAGGTAGCGTGGCAACGCTGACGATGACGACGAAGCCGTCGCGCCTGCGTTCGCCGACCCCGGGCCGACACCAGCACACGCCGCAAGCAGGCCCATCCCGAGGACCATGGCTATGACAGCACGCCACCTGGTCCATACCTGCCTCAGGTGCTGTGCGCGGTACGTAGAACTACTTGTGCAGTTCACAGTCAACCTTTCTTGCTCGTTGGGCACATCTTCTGGCAGATCGCCATAAGACCGCCATACGATAACATCACATAAATCGCCGGTCAAATTAATCAAGATCAGCTAAAGACCACCTCCGCAGAAAAGTACGTTAAAATTAGTACCTCATCTAGAAGTGCCGTCAAGAAAATGAGCCGAACACGACCGCCCAGACACCCGGAACATTAGCCTCTTCTTGATTTGGTGACAATTTGTATATAATTGCGTAAAAAATAGATAATGCATGTAGCCACGCATTTCCAAATAAAAATAACCTCTGCCCAAAAAACAGAGGTCAAAATGCTCATGGCTCGGCGTTTCCTTCTGGAATATAACCATTGCAGAAGGAAGTGAATCTAACGTCAAGGAAATATGTAGCCTGATTGATGAAGATACTATTGAGGAGGAACAGGTACGTTAATGCAACTCCAGCGATCTGCACGTAAGCCCCCTGACCCGTTTGGTCTAAGGTTATGTGTGTAGTTCATAATCCCAATGCAGCCTGTAACTTCCACTTATCGAAGCCGAGTATCTTAGTGATCTTTCCGTTGCCATCATCGATAACCGTGAACGGAACGCCTATGACGCCGTTACTGATCTCAATGTACTCTTGCATAACCGACGGGTTGGTATCGGTGACTTTGTAGACATAGAGAATGTTATGCTCATCAAGCCATCTGCGCAGGGCGCCACAAAAGGTGCAGGTAGTTGCTGAGTAGATAGTTACGTGCATGACTTGCTCCTTGTTTTTGTCATTAGTTTCCAAAGGTGAAGGTGTCCAGTGATACGCCTGGTGGCACGTCTAACGTTATGATGCCGCTCGTAAACTTAGGAAAGCTGGCAATGCGGTATAGGTTCGGCATGCTGATAGCTACTTGGCTGTTCGCGACGTCAGCGCCGGCGTAGCCAGCCTGAGTGATAGGTTTATCGTTGAAGCTGATATTGACCGTTCCCGGACTTATTGTGCCACCAACAAGATACACATTTTTGGAGGCGACGTTTATCTCTAGTCTCGCGTTCTTAACAGCTGTGATCGAAGTTCCTGACACATTCCATTCTCCCGACAGGCTCCAGTCCGAAGCGCCTAATGACTTCGCAAAAGCATAGGCTTGATCTGACTGGCTGCCAAGTCGCGGCGATCCGACGTAAGCATTAGCACGGTCGGTGCCAAGATAGGTTTCGGGTGTCTGGTTCTCGTTGACTGGCGCTGGTGTATTACCTGGAGCAACGAGCTTCGGAGATAGCTGAACCCCACTATTCTCTGCTAGTAGTCCACGGATAGCTTGTTCCATTTGGTTGTACTCTCCCTCGCCAAAATCTGCTCGCCGGATGCTTCCGTTCTGATCTATGAGGTATTCCGCCGGCCAGTATTCATTTTGATAGGCACCCCAGGTTGCCAAGTTACCATCAATGGCAACCGGATAGGTGATATTGTCCTGCTTGACTGCCACCTCAACGTTGCTGGGCATTTTCTCGTAAGAGAACTCTGGTGCTTCGATGCCGACAACTACCAGACCGTCTTTCTGATATGCCTGGTACCAGCCCTCGACGTACGGAATTGAGCGGATGCAGTTGATGCAGGTATACGTCCAGAAGTCTACGAGCACTACTTTACCCCTAAGCTGGGATAGTGTGAGCGGGCCCCCATTCACCCAATCCTGAATGCCTACAAACTCAGGTGCTTGCACTCCTGGCTGTACATTATATAGGCTGGCGCTATTAGACACCGTTGGCACTTTGGCGTTCGTTTGTTTGGGGATAAGCTTCGAACTGAAATGGTCAAAGTTGAGCGGCGTGTGGTTGGCCATCCAGACCTGCAGCTTAGTCCCGCTGCCCGTAACAATCAGTATGCCAACAAGGACAAATAATGCCCCTAAGCCACGCTGAAATGCACCACGTGGATCGCTCGCAAAACGCAGCCGAGTCGTCAACCGTTGTCCGTAGTAACTGACCGCCAGAAGTATGAGCGCGAGACCGAAAACGTAGCTTACGATATACGACATGGCAGTAGTGAAATGAGCTGGCAGTACACTCGCCAAGATGTAGGCGTAGACCGGACTGCAGCTGGAAAACACTGGACCGAGGGCGGCGCCCGTAATAACCGGGCCTAGCCATTCCTGCCTGCTGCTTGTGCCTTTACCGAGCAGGCTCTGTGCGCGGTGTTCAATCCCGAGCGTGCCAATGAGCTGGACGTAGGCGAACGGAAATAAGGTTGCGAGCCCAAGTGCCACAATGATACCGCCTGAGATGTAGGTAAAAACCTGCGGTGGTACGCTAATGAGCAATGTTGTTGCCTTGAGTAGTACCGTGAATAGTATCAGCGAAGCCGCCAAAGATAGTGCAATCAGGAATGGCCGCCGTTTATCCTTAGTATCTCCAGAGATCGAGCCTCCGATAATAACAGGCAGCAACGGCAGAACACATGGTGCTAGTACGGTTAGGATGCCTGCTATGAATGCTCCGATAAGTAGAAACATATGTGCTACGAGTAGTCGATTAGTTTGTGGCGTTCATGGTATCTGCCGAACTTGAGGTGTTCATCATAGCGTTGTGAGCGGCCATTTCATCGGATTGTTTTTGTTTCATGGCGGCATTCGTTTCGGCTTTCATGATTGCGTCCTTCTCCATGGCACTATTCGCCATCATGGCGTGGGTGTTGTTGGTTTGGTCCTTGTGGTGTACCACGAGGCCAGTACCGATTGAAAATGCCGCAACTAAGACGATGGCAACAACGACTATTACTTTTGTATTCATGAAATCTACCCTCCGAGTTTATTGGTTATGTTTCAGAGTGTAGGCTATTAAAAATGTAAAGTCAACTTTACATTTTGTCATTGCTAATGTAATTCGTAATCTTGGCGAGTACCATACCCGCCAGGCCAATAACCAACCACATATCTAGGTGATGCTGCAGGGTTTGAACGGCAACGCCGATCGTCAGTACGGCCGCTCCTGTCAAATACGCCGAGCGGCCGGTTTGAGCCATAAGCTGGTATTCCCGCTCGTCGCGTGGTGATTCACGCCAAACGAACACGCCGAGTCCGAACACTAGCATTGCAAGAACGGCTATACAAACCACTATTAGACCCATAGGCATCCAGTATGGGTGGACTAGGAGCGCCAGTACGGCGAGAACTGCCACGCTCATCCCAAGCTCACTGCTAAATTTTTGTATGTTGCGGGTCATATGCTAAAGATCTCCTCTACCGGGCGTTTGAGTGTCCGGCTCAATTTAATGGCAAGCAATACAGAAGGAATGTAGTTTCCCTTCTCAATGGCGATAACCGTCTGTCGCGTCACGCCAATTCTGTCGGCTAGCTGTTGCTGGGTAAGCCTTGTCTCCTTACGCAGCGCGGTGACGTTATTGTTTACAACTTCATTTCGTTTATAGAACATTTCAAAAGTCTAGTTAACTTTACAATCATAGCACGATCGGCAGACTCCTATCGGCACCCGTTCTTGTGTGAGGTGATCATTCTTTGGGGGGTTATACTGGATTCGAACTTTCTTAACATGGATAAAACAAAAAAGATCAGGAGAATCAAACTTTCCTGATCTGTTATTTTTCATTGCTCGGCAAATGGTTTTTATTCCAAACTTTCGATGAGGTGGATAGTGTTAAGGATAAAAGGGCGGAAGTCGAGCAGGTCCGTGAGTTACTCAAGAGCGAAAAAGTCCTAGCGAGGACGTGCGCTCTGAGCGATGATTCTGTTGTGCGCGGACTTGTGCTACTTCAATAGGGTTGTCACGCCCTCGTGCTCTACGATGTTTAATAGCTTCAGTGCAGCACCTTCAGGTTTGGTTGTTCCGGCTTCCCACTTCTGAGCGGTAGTGACGCCTACATTAAGTATCTTTGCCCATACTGCGCGACTCAAGTTTGATCGCTCGCGCAGTGCTCTAATCTGGGCTGGGGTCAGTACGTGCACCTCTGGCAATGCCAAAGCTTCGAGCCTACTCATGGTAACCTTGTCCGCGTTTGCGTCTTTCGCGGCTTCTAAAACTATTTGTGTAATTGTTTTACCATTCATCTTTATTGCTCCTTCCTTATTTCTCGTAATGCTCGACTTTTGAGTCGTGATTCTAACTCGGTGTCAGTCAGTGATAAATAGAACTTACCTAATTCCTGTAGCATCTTCTTTTCTTTCTGGCTGATATTTGCTCGTTCACTTTTCTCGAACCCGTACATAAAGATAGTGCGAGTACTTTTTGAGAAGGTAACAAGAGTTCGTACGCTTCCACTTTTGCCTCTCCCCTTTGTGGCAATCCGCTCTTTGAGCAGATGGCCGCCAAGGTCTGCGTCAACAAGGCCTAACTCTATTTCGTCAACCGCGCTACAAAGAAGGTCGTCTGTTAGGTCGCAGGCCTTGGCCCATTTTGAGAATTCTTTAATGACGAATATTCGCATACCTCCCTCTATCCACTAAGGATACAGTATTTGAGGATAGAGGTCAAGCAACAGAGTACTGGATTCGAACTTTACTCACAGAGGTGAAAATAAAAAAGATCAGGAAAACCAAACTTTCCTGATCTGTTGTTTTTCATGGCTCTGGTTGTTGGTCTCGAACCAGTGCTTTATGCTTTTCTCACACGTTATCTTTGGCGGCATGGTGCCATAGCGGCAATAGTGTGTCGGATTACTTGCACTATGAGATGAAGGTTAAATTCAGAAAGAATTGACACTGCCGAGCTACTTCCCTGACTAGCAAGGCGTGCTACTGCACTTGTAATATTAGTTATTTAATGCTATAATTATACTCGATGAATACCCACCTTTCTGGCGAACAGGTCGAGGCGTTCCGTACAGTTGATCTCCGCCTAACGTTCATTGCTCATGGCCTGTCCTGGCCCGATTTTATTCATCCTGAAAATGGGCCTGCTGTTATCGGTGTAAATGACAAGGATTATGCTGCGGTTGATAGTGCGCTAGAGGGGATGTCTAGTGGTGATATTGCGGTACGAGAACGTATCTTCGGGGGCGGCTCAGACCCAGACCATATACCTTCAAATAGCGATATCCTGTCTGTGATACATGGTGCGCTTCATCAATCCCCTTACGCTGGAGGCAACCCCCTTCAGAACGTCCCCGACTTCAATAACTCTTTACAAGAGTTCACTCATGATTATCAGCCAGGCACAGTTCGGAATCGTGCTGACATTGCATCTGCGCTTACGCAGAGCCTGGAGATGGGTCGACAACTGTGGCTTGTTGACCCTTTTAGTTATATGGACGGTGTTGCGGCCACAAAGGGGATTACTCGCGCGATTGCTGATTCAGCTTATGAAAAACGACGGCGAAATGAAGTACTTGATACAAGAATCCGTAACAACGATATGGTACACGATTTAGGCAGTATCGCTATGGACGTGGCCGGTAGCGAAGTACAAACTGAGGGACGAAAGCCGATCGTATCTTTTGTAGCCGGCCGTAACCACAGAGGAGTAAAGGATTTACTGAGTGAGCAGGGTGTACGGTTCACAAGTCAAACTACCCGCACGCCGTTGGCTCCCTATCTGGTAACGTTAGCGGCGCGTTCAGATCCTGGCCATGCATTAGATAGATACTATGCCGCGCAATGGTTTCGTAACTTACGTGCGCAGGGACATATGCCGAAAAATACTATCGTCCAGCGTCAGTATGATGTTTGATAGTATTTCTCTGTAGCGTAGAGGTAAAAAGTAGCCTCTGTTTGAATAACAGGGCTTAAGTTGCTTATAGCCCCCTGCCGGACGAGCTTCGCAACTTTTGGTCAAGCAATAATACTTAGACAAACAAAAAGACGTACTTGATTCAATTCAGTATCTTGTACGTCCTTTAAAAAAGAAGGTTCAGAACCTGTGCGTTACAGCACTGCCGAGCCTTCAATGCCTATATTTTAACATGGACTATTTGGTTAATTCAACTATGGCTTTATATTTGTCGATGAGGATGAGTCTCTTTATGGGTTTTGTATAGCCAAAGTGCCGTTCAACCTCACTGCGTATCTTAGTCATATGCATTTTGGATCTACGAGCATCAAAGACTACGTTGGCTGACTGTTTGGCGGCGGCCTTTATTTGGTGCTGGACATTATATTTGCCATCGCCCGTAGGGCTTTTGAGTTCCCACTTAACTCCATTAATTAGAAAATCTGGCGTTTTTTGATTGGATCGTAATACAAACTCAACGTCAGTCTTAAAGTAGTTGGCAAGCAGCGTAGCTGCTGTAATCTCGTAGTGAGCGGGCGAAGGCTTCAAGTCAGTAGGAATAATAACGCGGTATTTTGCCATATGCGGATAATTATAGCAAACAAAAAAGACCCCTGAAAAAACAGAGGTCAAAATGCTCATGGCTCGGCAAATGGTTTTTATTCCAAACTTTTGAAGAGTTGGACGAAGTTAAGTGTAAAGACGCGGAAGCACTGCGAATGCGCCGGCTCCTCGGCGAGAATCAGGAGGGGCTGGGATATGAAACTGACTCCTTTCGTGGCGAGTGTCTAGAGATCCGTTGGGTACCATTGACTTGGTTACTAGCGTCTGGTATGTTGCTTGCGGTACGGGCGCAGCAGGAAGAATTCTTGCTTTTCGCCGAGCCAGAAGCTAATAGTCATAAGCAGCACGATGAGGTATGATGGCCAAGCTAGAAGTAGGAACTTTACAGTTCCCGAAAGGTGAGGCAAGCTGGACGAGGTACCGATAGGTTTCGCGAGGTTGCTGTTACCTCCAGAGGTTGTCGCTTGGGTGTGCACGAATGGTGCCGTGCCGTCTATATTTGTGATAAGAGCGGCTAGTTGTGTCGTGTGTAGTTGCCCCACGCTATCGACTGAATGCACGATCACCGGGTAAAACCCAGATGTTGAATACTTGTGATGGATGGTAAAAATCGGATCACCTGGGAATGTCAGGTTTGAGGTTTCACCATCACCCCAGGTTACGGCAACTTTGTACGGTGGTGTGCCGCCCTCTAGGTCTAGCTGCCAATTAAATGTTTGTTGCGAAGTAAACGCGTGAAACTGAAAATTGCTGGTGAGGAGTAGTGGGGGTGTTGCTATTGGGGTGGTTGTAACGGTGTTATTTGAGCCTGGGCTGTTTGTCTGACTAGGGCTTGAAACCGTGGGAGTTGTTAAACCGCCGGTGGCAGGTATGGCAGGAGCTGTATACGTGATCTGTATCGATGCCGATGTGGGACCGGCCTCATTTGTTTGGGTATAATCCTGCACGGCGATGGTATTTACTCCGGTGTAGACCGAGGTGGTAATGGTATAGCTGTTGCTGGCGCTACACCAGGCAACACCATTGAAGGAGTCATTGACATTGAGTGTGACGTACGAGTTGAGTGGGCAAGTTCCGTTGACGTTTACCTGCGCCGTTTTCAGCATGGTGCCACTGGTCGGGGTCTGTATAGTTGCGGCAGTGTGCAGTGCCGGCGCCTCGACCGTAGAAGAAATGATCGTTGCGGCAACTACGCGGTATGTCCAACCGACCATGAAAACGCCTGTGCACAAAAATGCAAACAGCCCCAACGGATGTAGCAGTATCCGTTTATGTACCGGGTACGTGGCTCTACGCTGCTTGCTTGTAAGACTTGCTCCGCGTTGGCGAGTTTGCTTAGCCTTTGGTTGCGTAGTGGCTTTTGTGTGTGTAGGTGTTTTCATAGCGCCTTACAAAAGAGCCGCCGACCTAAGGGCCATAACCTCGTTCGCCATAACCCGGGTTGGTAGATTTCGGGGCTTCGACACTCTTTGATAATGCTCCCAGGAATGCCGCAATGCCAGTAAGCCCTACGATCGCAGAGACGAGCGAAAGCACGAATTGTTTCCGAGTCACTTCGGTTGCTAAAAGCTGTTCGAGTTTTGCCAAGCCGGTATCCTTGATTTTATTACGAAGCTTACGTTTATTGTATCACGGAGAGGTTGCTTAGTTGGTTACTGCAGTGTAGGTCACTTGAGTACTGTACGCACCGTTGGCTATGCTGGTATTGGCACAGACACCGTACCATACGTTAGTTGTCACAGCGGGGTTGGCTGCAACTGAGGTGTCGGCGATAGTATCAGCTATGGTATTGCTGGCGGGTATAGCGGCGAACTTCGTAGCGCCAATACCGGCAATACCGGTATTGGTATGGCTGGTTGTGGGGCCAGGGCCAAAGCCTCCGACGCCATCTACGCGATAGCCCCAAGTGTTGGCGCTCAGCGCTGCCGGAGTAGCCTGGGTGGCGGTGACGGTGTTTATACTGTCTGAGCCTTTCTGGAGTGCGGTACTGGTGCTAGAGTCTGAGAGTGTTAGCGTATATCCTGCAGAGTTATCGGTCTGTACTGATACGACATCGTTTTGGACCGTACAGCTGCCCGCAGAGGTTGGCGTAACATTTACGCTAACCGTGTTACTGCTGCTGATACTGATGCTGCATGAGCCATACTGGCAAGCTCCGTAGAGGCCACTACCATAGCTGATAGCGAAAACCGGGACGCTCGGCACAGTCAATAAAAGAAGGGCCAACAATGGGAATAGCCATAGTCGGGCTCGTGTCGTATGTGCCTGTTTCATGATGCACTTTTGTCCGATTGCTTTCGTTTAGACTTGTGACGTGCCAATGTGCGGCTACCGAAAAAGGTGGCTAGGACGGCAATGATACCGAGCCCGGCTATTCGTACGCCTTGTGAGGCAACCAATACGTACTTCGTATCGAGTGATTGGGGCTTGCCGAGCACGGTAATTGTGCCGGTGACCTTGAAGAGGCCGAAGGGTGGGGCTGCATCCCAGCTGACGGGTATATGTCGTATAGTCTGTGGTAGGATAACTTTCTGAGTGGTCAAGTCGTACTTAGAGTGACCCAATATATCCTGGACACTGATGTGTATATCTGAGACATAGTGTATGCCCCCGTCATTTTCTAATCGTAAGGCGGCAGTAAGTGGTGGTTTTTGTAGAAACGGGCTTGCCCAACTGAGTAGTTTGCCAGCATTTTTAACATGTCCAGCCACTGTTATATAAAAGATCTCGCCAACACGTTCGTTGATAATGACTCCCTGTTTCGACTTGCCAGTCTGGGTCTCTACGAAAGCAACCGCGTAGTAACCACCGGGCTGTGTGCCGACTGGGACGGTGACCGTGTATGGAACATCCAAGGTTTGCCCAGGTTTGACGGTCGCTTTCGCAGCAGTGAATTTTAACCAATCAGCAATATTTGAGTGGCCTGGTAACGGGGCGAAGTCTGGGGTGTAAGCTTCGCCTTGGACGGAATAAGGCGCGCTGTAGATATAGGCAGAGTATGCCTGTGAACCTTGATTGATGATTTGGAAGTTCCCGCGAGTGGATGAGCCGGGATTGATGGTCGGTTTTACCGTAGTGGGGGTAATGGTCAGAATCTTGCTCGGAGGGCTGTCAGCGTGTGCATGGACAGACACTAGAGCGAACGCCGTTACTGTGACAATGACAGCAAAGATATAGGTGGTCGCTCTCCTCATGCAGGCAGTATAACCGTTAGTTGGCGGTTACGGTATAGGTGACGCTGTTAGTATATGTACCAGTAGCTTGTGAAGTGTTAGCCGCTACACCATACCAGACAGTTGTGGTGTCATTAGAGGCGGTGCCAGCTGTAGTCTTGAGTGTGTTTGGCGACGCGGTGGCGGGAACAGCGGCGAATTTAGTGGCACCAATGGCCTGGCTGCTAGCGCTGCTAGTCGGGCCCGCCCCGAATCCGCCCAGGCCATCGACGCGGTAGCCCCAGGTGTTGGCTGCCATGGCAACGGGGGTCGCCTGAGTGCCGCTAGACGCAGGAACGGTATTGCCGCCTGATGTAAGCGCAGAAGCGGCACTGGTTTCGGCGAGCTGTAACGTATAGCCGGAGCTATCATTGGTGCTGACAGTGACGGTGTCACTGGCGATGGTTTGCGCACCAGATCCGGTTGGCGTCACGTTTACATTCACCGTGCCGTTGCTGCTCAATAGGCTAATGACGGCACTAATGTTCGAGCTGATAGTAGTTGAGGTTGTAGCGGCTGCCGCAAATACGGGCGAACAAAGCACAGCTGCGCTTAGTAGTGCGGCTAATCCCCAAAGCTGCGTCTTATTAAGCTGTGGAATTTGCAAAGAGGTATTAATTGTGTTCATGGTTACCACGCTGGTTATGTTTATGCTTACTTAGGCTTATGATATCGATTAGTGCGGGCGGAGTCAATGCGACTATAGAAACAGAAGCGGACCCCGGCGATTGCCTGACGGATAAAGCATATGCTATGCTTTGACTAATAGTTTGGATACTAGGGCCGTAACTTAGAAGGGGTTTTATGTCACGTTTGCCCACTCCCGGAGGGGATAACGACAATTGGGGGACCTTGCTGAATGATTTTATGCAGCAGGCGCTTGCCTCTGACGGGACGCTCCTAACATCTGCAACCAATAGCTACACTGGTACTACTAATACGAATCTAGCGAACAGCTCACGCCCAGGTCTAGTCCAACTTACGGGTGACCTTTCTGTGCCGTATTCAGCTCCGAAAGTCGCAGGACTGCAGGGCGTTGCAGTAGCGACGACTTCCCCTATAGATGGTCAAGTGCTTGCATATGCTAGCTCAAGCGGCAAATGGCAGCCGACTACCGTCAGTAGCGGCGGTTCGAGCTGGACCGGCGGGATAGATGGTGGCAGTGCAACGTCAGTATACGGTGGGGTTAGCGCCATAGATTGCGGAGCATCTGTCTAATGTCAATACAGATCCAATTCCGCCGTGATTCCGCGGCAACCTGGACTGCCAACAATCCGACTTTGGCCCAGGGCGAAGTCGGCCTCGAGGTAGACACGAATTCTTATAAGATCGGGGATGGCTCGACGTCCTGGAATAACTTGAACTACAATCAGTTGGCGCCAGAAATTACTACGCTGTTGCTGGACGGCCAATCAAACGATGCGTCAGCGCCTTCGAGCGGCAACCTTACGGTATATACAAAAGCAATCGCTGGCCGGATGATGTTGAAGCAAGTCGGCCCCAGTGGCCTTGCCACTGCCCTGCAACCGTTCCTGGCGCGTAACAAGGTTGGCTACTGGGATCCGCCGGGCAACGCGACGACTGTACCAGGGGTGTTTGGTTATACGGCACCAACGGTGCAAGGTACGGCCACTGCCCGCACTATCGCTACAACCAACCTGTTTAACCGCATGCGCCGGCTGGGCTATGTATCGTCCGCAACGGCCGGTAACCTTGCTGGCCAGTATCTCGGGGTCGCCCAAGTGACTGTGGGTGATGGTTCGGGTAATGGCGGGTTCTATAAAGTCTGCCGCTTTGGCTGTAGCGATGCCGCTACAGTTGCCGGCGCACGCCAATTTGTAGGTGTGAGTTCTGCTACTAGTGCGCCAACAAACGTTGAGCCCTCAACACTTACTAACTCTATTGGCATTGGGCATGGCGCTTCGGATACTACCATGAAAATGTACTACGGTGGTACTACCGCACAAACGCCGATTGATTTAGGCAGTAACTTTCCCGCAAATACTCTCTCAACCGATGTGTATGAGTTGGCACTATTTGCGCCCCCTAATTCAAACAATACGGTGTATTACGAGGTGACACGACTGAATACCAGTAATGTGGCTACGGGTACGTTGACCGGCACAGCTGGCACGGCGCTACCTTCATCTACGACGCTGCTGGCATATCAGCGTGCTTGGCGCTGTAACAATGCTACCGCGAAGGCCGTCGGCTTAGATATTATGAGCGACTACATAGAAACGGACAACTAGTCGTGGCGGTTCAGATACGATGGCGGCGTGACACAGCGGCCAATTGGACTGCGAACAACCCAACGCTTGCCCAGGGGGAGCCAGGGTTCGAAACAGATACCAGAAAGTACAAGGTCGGTAATGGATCATCGTCTTGGACGTCGCTAGCGTATGGTGGATTTTCCGATCAGAATATCGCTGCCCTATTTACGAACCAAAGCAGTGACCCGTCCGCTCCGGCATCTAATAAGCTTCAGACGTACGGCAAGCTTATTGCTGGCCGGATGATGTTGAAGCAAGTCGGCCCCAGTGGCCTTGCCACTGCCCTGCAACCGTTCCTGGCGCGTAATAAGGTCGGCTACTGGATGCCGCAGGGTAACTCCACTACCGTGCCGGGGGTGTTTGGTTATACGGCGCCGACTAGCATTGGTACGATTACGGCCGCCAACGTAGCGACTACTAATTTATTTACACGTATGCGTCGGATGAGCTACGTTTCGGCTACGACCGCTAGCTCCTATGCGGGACAGCGCGTGAGCGTTGCTCAGATCTGTATGGACAGCGGCTTCTATAAGATTGTGCGTTTTGGCATAAGCGATGCTGTTCTAGCTTCACCGGTGAATATGTTCGTGGGAGTCAGCTCTACGACGTCGGCACCATCTGGCGGCACTGAGCCGTCTGCGCTGACGAACTGCATCGGTGTCGGTCATGCTTCAACGGACACTAACTTGAAGATTTTCTTTGGGGGCTCGGTGGCTCAGACACCAGTTGACCTTGGCTCGAATTTTCCCATAAATACAATAGGTACTGATGCGTATGAGTTAGCATTGTTTGTGCCATCTGGTGTAGACAACACTGTGCACTACGAGGTTACCCGTATAAACACGGGCAACGTTGCCACGGGGACAATCTCAGCGGATACCGCCGGAATTACTCTGCCAGCACCGCTGCTGTTACTTAACTATTGCTGGCATTGGCGTTGTAACCTTGCTACTGGAGTGGCCGTCGGCTTAGATATCATGAGCGACTACATAGAAACAGACAATTAAGCCGTAGGACTACATTCTTATGTTACCCGCTACTACCGAGCCGCAATGGTATGCTGTTAATAACGGGACTGCCGATAACGTTTAGCGGACTGGTAAGGGTCTTAGATCGACAGGCAGCGTATGAGATACGGTTGCTATACAGAGAGAGTTATAACAAATCAACACTTCCATATGACGAAGCAAACTGGGTTTGAGCAGGTAGCTTCTTGCGGACATTCAAAATAAGAATTACTTGATATTCCCGTGCGTAGTGCATTCGAACTTTGCCAACAGGTGTAAAAACAAAAAAGACCAGAAAACCAAACTGTCCTGATCTGTAATTATCTCTTAGCTCAACTGCCTTTGACGAAATGGATCCAAGTTAAGGCAGAACTGATAGAAATGTGGCAAATCGTCAAAGTGGTACGGCAGCCTAGTCTGTCAGAGGCTAAGGGACTTAGTTAGAACCTACAGCGCAAAGCCTACATACTCCCTGTATTTCCACTTGGTGCTCAAGTGGCCTAAAGTTGTGGCTTGCCGCCACACTGCCGATAAACGCTTCCAGCTCCGCTTCATTAATTGGGATGACTTTGTGGCATTTCAGGCACGTCAGGTGATGGTGATGCCCCGCGAAGCTATCACTCAACTCGACCATATACTTCCACCCGATATTCACCCGTTGAATGATGCCGAGCTTCTCAAACAAGGAAACGGTACGGTATAAGCTGGCACGGTCAAGGCTGTCTTTACTGAGGGCATACAACTCGTGCATCGATAGCGGCTCGCTATCTTCGAGCAACTCGAAGACCAACTGGCGCTGCTTCGTCAGACTTAAGCTGTTATCGTGTAAAATCGTTGCAATTTTAGCTTCTGATTGCGACATGTTTGCAACTATAGCACTAGTTGCGACTGATTTGCAAAAAAGTACAGCCGGAGATTATGCTACTTCCGTATTGAACGAACAGGAGAATCTACGATGAATGCAAAACGCATAGCCGCGATAGCGGTACTAGTTGTACTTGTTGCCGGGGCTAGCGCCCTAGTCATACATAACAAATCCCAAACGCAGAGCAGCGGATTACAGGTGGTTGCGGCCGAGAACTTCTGGGGCAACATTGCTTCACAATTAGGCGGCTCGCATGTACATGTCACGTCGATCATCACCGACCCGAACGCCGACCCGCATTTGTATGAGTCAGACGCTCACGATGCCGTCGCTATATCTTCCGCTAAGGTGGTGATCGTCAACGGCCTGGGCTACGACGACTTCATGAACAAGCTGCTTGGCGGTGCCAGCAGCAGTAATAGAAAAGTTATCACGGCGCAGCAGGTACTTAGTGTGGCCGACGGGTCGAATCCGCATTTGTGGTACGACATACCCCGCGTTCCAGGAGTGGCGGCCAAAATCACTGCCAGCTATATTGCCGAAGACCCGGCGCACAAGGCGGATTACCAGCATAATCTGACTACCTTTGACCGGTCTCTGAACCTGTTACTTAATACTATCCAGCAGATTAAACAGCGCTACGGCGGCGCACCAGTCGCCTACACTGAGCCGGTGCCTGGTTACCTGCTTGCGTCTGCCGGTCTGGATGTAAAAACGCCGGAAGATTTTGCCAAGTCCATCGAGGATGGTGACGATCCCAGTCCTGCCGACACGAGCACGATGGACGCGCTCATGACCGATAAGTCCGTTAAAGTATTGCTCTATAACTCTCAGGCAACAAGCCCGGCCACGGAGCACGTTAAGGCGCTCGCCAAACAGGTAGGCATACCAGTTATCGGCGTCTCTGAAACTCTTCCAGCGCACATGAACACCTACCAGGCATGGCAGGCCGGTCAGTTAAGCCAGCTTGAAAGTGCCCTAGCTGAAACGAAATAATATGTTGGCTGATATACGAGATAACATTCACCTCCGGCACGCGACCCTGAAGCGTGGCGATCGCACCTTATGGGATGGCCTTGATCTGACCGTCAAACCCGGTGAGTTCATTACGGTACTCGGCCCGAACGGTGCCGGTAAGACAAGTCTGCTTAAAGTGTTGCTCGGACTGGTCCCGCTGACGGACGGCACACTAAACGTACTCGGCAAGCCGGCACGGCGAGGCGACAAGTCTATCGGCTATATTCCACAGCGAAAAGGTTTCGCGGCCGACGTGCCAATTGGAGGCATTGATCTGGTACGGTTCGGAGCAAATGGTTTCCGATACGGCTTCGGACAACCGCGCCCGCTTTTAGAACAACACATTGAAGATGTGATTGAAGCGGTCGGGGCAGCCGCCTACGCGGATAAGCCGCTCGGCGAATTATCCGGCGGCCAGCAGCAACGCTTACGGGTCGCGCAGGCTTTGGTCGGTAAGCCGGATATTCTGCTCTGCGACGAACCATTGCTGTCACTCGACATCGCGTCGCAACGGGCGGTTACACAGCTTATAGATTCATATCGTCACGACCACCACGTGAGTGTCATATTCGTGACGCATGAGATTAATCCCGTCCTACAGTACACGGACCGAATACTGTACCTTGCGAACGGCCATTGGGCCGCTGATATAGCTGACGCGCTGTTACAGCCGGCTACGTTATCAAAACTTTATGGCACCGCTATAGAAGTGGTCAGGACAAAGAACCGTGTCTTGGTGCTCGATAGCGACGAAGGCACGGCTACTGGCGGTCATCACGGGAGCAAATCATGATTATGCCCTTCTATCTATCTGAACCCTTTGCCTGGCACGCTCTATTGGCTGCCGTGCTGATCGCGGTAATCTGCGGCGTAATCGGTGTATTTGTCACGCTGCGTGGCATGGCATTCGCAGTGCATGGCACAAGCGAATTAGCGTTTACGGGCGCTGCCGCTGGGCTGCTTATCGCAGACAACCCGATTGCTGGGGCATTCGGGGGTGCAATCGTTGTGGCTACGACACTTGGTGCATTAGCTGTCAAAGAAAGGGAGCGGGATACGACCATAGGTGTTGTATTGGCTTTCGGGCTTGGCATTGGCGTGTTACTGCTAAGCTTTTACCACGGCTTTGCGACTGAAGCGACTAATATACTGTTCGGGAACATTTTCGGGGTAAGTAACGGACAACTTCTTATACTGCTCGGCGTAGGTCTAGGCGTCTTACTGGCAATGGCCTATATTTACCGGCCGTTGCTGTTCGCGTCGATTGATCCAGAAGTTGCCGAAGCCCGAGGCGTTTCCGTTAAGGCATTGAACATAGCTTTTTTGTATATCCTTGCACTAACTGTTACTGCGGCCGCGCAAGTTGTCGGTACATTACTGGTTTTGAGCCTGGCAATCACTCCTGCGGCAGCCGCCAGCCGCCTAGCGTCAAAGCCGCGTAGTGTTGTCACGCTATCCGTATTGTTTGCGCTACTCGCTAGCGTCGGGGGCTTATTTGTTAGCCTAGCCAGCAGCTCCTTGAAGCCAAGTGTCTGCATCACGACAATAAGCTTCGGTCTGTACGTATTCGCCCGCCTCTATGGCAAGAGTACGTCGAAGGCCGTGGCTAAAGCTCGCTGAACAGGCGCTTGATTTTCTTATCGACGGCCGGCGTCCAGCGAGGTAATACGTATGCCGCTAACCAGGTTGTGACAGGCAGGGCCAGTAGCATGCCAATGCTCGCGACACAGGTTCGCATGACTTCCTCGGCAATGGTTTCAGTATTGAGATTCACCAGAAGTGGAGCATGGTAGTGTAGCTCCTGATTCAACACAATGGTGGTAACTATTGATGGCAAGGCGACCCCTACGTAGACAAGCGCCAGTGTGTTGATAAGCGCCGCTATGTGTTCACGCCCCACCGACATACCCTTCCAGAAGAGCCGGCCGAGTGATTGCTTGCGGTCGGCCTTGTGTATCTCGTCCACGGTCGCCGCCTGACCGGTTGTGATGTCAAACAGGGGGCCAAGTGACGCGATAAGAACGCCGCCGGTCAACAAACCACCAATATCAATAGGTTGAGTCGCGTAAAAGATGCCCATGCTATCCTCAGTCACGATTTCTGAAGTACCCGTTACGTACGAAGCAAAGGCAGTAAGCCCTACTATGAGCGCCAGGGTCGCGATGGACGCCGCAAACGCCACAGTCGTGCGTTTAGTAAAACCGTGGGCTATGAAAAGTGACGCCATCGTGATGAGCACCGCGCCAACGATGCAGGTAGCGAACGCGTCATGCCCCTGGACGATACTTGGTACGACATACACCGCCAGG